>JAFEEI010000029.1 GCA_018241205.1 Pseudomonadota bacterium | reverse complement strand
CGCCGAATTAATCAGCGTTTCCTAAGCTCGCAGCTGCTGCGGCTTGCCACCGAGGTGTATCAATAATAAAAACCACAACCTGATTCTGCGATCAGACCAGGAAAAATCCTACTTTTCCATTCTTTGACCTGCAATTTCGTATGGTTAAATCCCAAAATTTGAAAAGCAAGCTTGCTGATCGTGTCCGCACCGCAAAAAACTCTTCTTGCCAGTACAAATCTTCATGTCAGAAAAAACGTATTGTTGTGTTTGTTCTGCATGCAACCACTGCTGGCTTCCGCTGCAGAGGATCTGGATCAGATGAGCTTAGAGCAACTGATGGCTATCAACGTTGTCGGCGCCTCCAAATACGAGCAAAAACAACAGCAGGTAGCGGCAGCTGTCAGCGTCATCACGCGCAAGGATATCCGAACCTATGGCTGGCGCACGCTGAATGAAGCGCTGGCCAGCCTGCCCGGCATCCATCCCACCTACGATTATCAATATGAATATCTAGGTACACGCGGACTCAGTCTTCCGGGAGATTTCAATTCGCGCATACTGATTACCATCAACGGCAACCGCATCAATGATGCCACATACGACCAAGGACCGACAGGACGCGATTTCCCGCTCGATATCGATCTGATCGAACGGATTGAATTCATTCCCGGCCCCGGTAGCGCGGTGTACGGCCAGAACGCCATGCTCGGCGTGGTCAATATCGTGACCCGCAAGGGTGCTGATGTGCAAGGTGCCGAGCTGTCGGCATCGTACCAGACGGCGGAAATCATGCCGCAAGAACGCGTCACGCTGGGCAAGCAATTTGCCAACGGCACCGATGCGCTACTCTCCTTCTCCGGATTACAGGCACGAGGTGCAGATCGCTTCTTTGAATTCGGCGATTCCGGTATTTCCGGTATCGCGCACCACATGGACGGCGAGAACGTCAAGCAAATGTTTGCGCGCGCTTCGCATGGCCCGCTGTCGTTCGATTTCGTCTACGGCAACCGGCGCAAGGACGATCCCACTGGTATGTTCTTTTCCGATCCGCTGGTAGCCGGTCAGTATCAACGCGATCGCCGTCTCAATACACAAATCCAGTACAACGATCATTTTCTCGGCGACACCCTCAACGTCATGGGCCGGCTGTTTCTTGGTCAATACCGTTACGATAATCCGATATTCTATGGCGGCGAGAAAACCCTTTCCACCGGCCCGAGCGATTGGCATGGCGCTGAGCTGCGTTTGCTATCGACCGCTTTCACCGATCACAAATTGATGGCGGGATTCGAGTATCAGAACAATACCAGCATCACGCAAACCTTCCAGAACTTTGATAATCCCGATGAAAATGTGCATATCAAAAGCGCCGTGATACGGCTAGGTGTTTACCTGCAGGACGAATGGCGCATCACCGACACGCTATCCGCCACCATCGGCTTGCGTTACGACCATAACGACTGGATCGGCAGCCGCCTGAGCCCGCGCGGCGCGCTGATCTGGCAAGCCACTCCCAAGGCGACATTCAAGGCGCTCTACGGCCGCGCTCACCGCTCGCCGAATTCTAATGAACGTGATTATAGTGACGGCATAGCGCAAGTCGCCAACCCGGGATTGCGCAGCGAATACATCGACACTGCCGAGCTGGTCGCGGATTACCTTGCGCAACCGACCTTGAATTTGCGCGCCAGCGTTTACGAATGGGATATGTATCGCCTTATCGCACTCGGTATCGATCCGCTCAGCGGACTTTCCCAGTATCAACAAACATCGAAAAAAATGCTGGCCCGGGGCGCGGAATTATCGCTGGATAAAACCTGGGATCAGGGTGCACGGTTACGTGGCAGCTTCGGTATCCAGAACGCCGAACAGCATCACAATCATTTGCCCAATTCTCCGTACTATCTCGGCAAACTGAACTTTTCCGTACCGATTCCGCTGATCACCGGCTTGCGCGCCGGTTATGAACTGCAATACTACGGCAAGCGCAAAACCCTGGACGGCTCCAATACCGATGACTATGTTCTTGCCAATCTCAACTTGGTCACCAGCGTTCCACAATTGAAAGGTCTGGAAGCTTCGCTCAGTGTTTATAATCTGTTCAATGAACATTACCGGCACCCGGCTGCCGATACCAATTGGCAGAATACGCTCTTGCAACCGGGCCGTACCGTGCGATTCAGACTGGATTACCGTTTTTGAATGTGTGACACTATGATGAACTTGTCAAAGAATATCCGCCTGCAAGCGCAACGCATCGTCAAGGTTAGCGCTACACTCGGCCACATGTCAGGAATGCGGGATTAGGGATGCGGGAAGCGGCAGTTTGCAACCGGTATCGACCATTACTGCGCCATTTTGCGATTTTATTGCCGTGTTACATTGCATTGCTGATCCATGCACCTTTGATTCATGCAGAACAACAGCCGGAATACCGCTTAAAAGTTGCTTTCCTTTATAATTTCATTGCTTACACGGAGTGGCCGGGACAGCAAAGTGTTAATCTGAATTTTTGCATCTACGGCGATGATCCATTTGGTGAACATTTGCAACATTTACGCGGCAAAAAAACTAACGAGCAGGAAATCGTGATCCGGCATACGAAAACTATCGAAGATCTCGCTACTTGCCAGATTGTTTTTATTTCCCATTCCATGGTTGACAATTTGAACGCTATCCTCAATCAACTGAACGATAAGCCGATATTAACCGTCAGTGATAGCCCGAATGCCAGTCTGCAAGGGGTCGCAATCAACATGTCTATCAAAGAGGGTAAAGTAACATTCGAAGCCAATATCGCCAGCGCGAAAAGAAATGGCTTAAAACTCAGCTCTCAATTACTACGTTTCGCCAGTGAGGTATTTCAATAATGAAGAATTCATCGTCGGCCGCCATGACATTGCGCGCCAAATTGCAGCAAATCAGCTTTGCCACGCAGGGCACGTCGATGCTGCTGGTTGCTGTATTGGTCATTTTAAGCAGCTTCTTCATCAGTTTTTTTTCTTTATTACAAACCAGTCAATCAACGGCAAAACTGCTGGCGGAAAATGCAGTGGCGACACTGATGTTTCAAGACACGAACACAGCTAAAACGTTATTACATTCGCTCAACAATACCGGGGAAGTTCAAGCTGCAGCTATTTACACAGAAGAAAAAAAACAATTCGTGCAATATTCGGTAGAAAGTAAATCACTCCCCGAAACCGTGCCATCCCTGAGCGAAAGTTATACGACGAATATCGATTCGCTGACGATTAACCAGCCCATTTACTTCAATGATCAACTGCTGGGAAGCCTCTATCTGGAAATAACCTTATCGCCGCTTTACTGGCAGATATTGTGGTACATCGTCATCACCTTCGCCGCCGCCGTTATCGCCTTATTTATCGCCAATCTGATGCTGCAGCGGCTGAACCGCTCCGTGCTGGATCCCCTCAACGATCTTTCCTCTGTCATGGAGCACGTCACCAGCAAGGCGGATTATACGACCCGGCTGGAACCGGGTGCGATCGCCGAATTGAATACGCTTTCAAAGGGATTCAATAGCATGCTGGGAATGATTCAAGAACGCGATGTAAAGCTTGCCAACCATCTCGATCATCTCGAAGATGAAGTCACCAAAAGAACAGCGGAACTGGTGCTCGCCAAAGAATCCGCTGAAGCCGCAAGCAAAGCCAAAAGTGAATTTCTGGCCACGATGAGCCACGAAATCCGCACACCGATGAACGGTATCCTAGGCATGACAGAATTACTGTTGGATACGCATCTGGATAAGGATCAACGCCGTTTTGCGGAGACGGTCCAAAGCTCCGGCCAGCACCTTCTAGGTATCATCAATGACATTCTTGATTTCTCCAAGATCGAATCCGATCACATGGAGCTGGAAATTATCGACTTCGATCTGATCAAGATGATCGAAGATACACTGACCATGTTTGCGCAGCCCGCCGACAAAAAAGATTTGGAACTGGCGGCGCAATTTACTCCGCCCAATATCGCATTCATGGTGCGCGGTGATTCTTTCCGGCTACGTCAGGTCATTGCAAATCTGGTCAACAATGCCATTAAGTTCACTGCGGAAGGTGAAGTAGTAGTCCGGACACAACTGGTCGATGTTTCCGAAACCATGGCTGATATCAGCATCTGTGTGGAAGACACTGGCATTGGTATTCCGGAGGAGTTTCACGAAAAGATTTTTCAGCATTTTTCTCAGGCGGATGGCTCCACAACCCGCCAATATGGCGGAACAGGACTAGGACTTACAATCTGCAAACGACTGCTGGAATTGATGGGAGGCAGCATTCACGTCGAGAGTTCAACAGGGCAAGGTTCCAAATTCTGGATTCACTTACAACTGGAAAAATCGAAACTGGAATACAATTATTTTCCTGATTTGGCCGATTTGGCTGGCATCAGGGTATTAGTTGTTGACGACAATCAAACAAACCGGGATATTCTTAAGATCCAACTAGAGAATCAAGGAATTAACGTTTCATGCGCCAACGGCGCCGAGCAGGCGCTCATGTTCATGTCGCAGGCATTAAATGACAATCGGCCCTTTCACTTGGCCATTCTTGACATGCACATGCCAAAAATGAATGGACTGGATCTAGCAAGCAAAATCTATATGCACTCAGATATGCGCAAAACCCGCATGATGATGCTGACTTCAACCCACAACGATGCAAGTCAGCTTGAAAGACAAAGTATCGGAATCCTGCGTTCCGTCAATAAACCGATACGTCAGAAAGAATTATTCGAGATTATCCGTGATGTGATGAGACGCGATCTCGCAAGCTTCACCTCGGAGTCAGCGACTGAGCAGGTACCGCCCTCTCAACACATAGGAAAAATAAATGGCAGAGTTTTGGTAGCCGAAGACAATCCGGTCAATCAGGAAGTAGCCAAAGCAATGCTCATCAGGCTCGGAATGGAAACGACCATTGCAAGCGATGGCAAGCGTGCGGTAGAACTCATTTACAACAATCCTTTCGATATCGTTTTGATGGACTGTCAAATGCCCGTGATGGATGGTTTCGAGGCAACATCGCAAATCCGCAAGCAGTTTAGCGATATCCCGATCATTGCACTGACTGCGAATGCAACTGAAGATGATCGTAACCGCTGTTTGAACGCCGGAATGAATGATTTCCTGTCCAAACCGTATTCAATTGATCAATTGCAACAAAAAATCTCGAATTGGTTATCACAAGAAAAAAGTAATTTACCGAATACTGTAAAATCAAAACCCATTGAAATAAAACACGAAGCCAACACCATGCCCGCACTAAATCCGATACGCCTCAACCAGATTCGCGAACTCGATTCATCCGGAGGTGACGATTTGTTACACAAGATCCTGCAAGCCTTTCTCGATTCAGCCGAAGCTAATGTACTTCAACTCGAGCAAGCTATCTTGAACAGCGACGCCGATGGTCTGCGCCAATCTGCTCACGCTTTAAAATCCAGTTCCGGAAATATCGGAGCTGAAAACCTTTCCACTATTTTCAAACAACTGGAGGCGGATGGACGATCGGGAGATATCACGCATGCAAAAACACTGCAAGCAGACATGCAGCAACAATACCAAAGTGTAATCGCCGAGATCAAAAAAATACTCAACGTATCGTGAAAACAACAGAGTCTTTCAGAATTTTACTGGCCGATGATGATGCAACGGTCAGACTACTCATGCAAGCTGCCCTAGAAAAAGCGGGCTTTGACGTGACAGTAGCATGCGATGGCATAGAAGCTATCCGTCTATTTGAAAAGGCTCCGATCGACATGGTCATGCTGGATGTTGAAATGCCGGGCATGGATGGCTATCAAGTTTGTTCATACTTGCGGGAAAAAACCGGTGACGAATTGCCGATCATGATGGTGACCGGCATGGATGACATGCAGTCGATTAACCACTCCTTCGAAGTCGGTGCAACCGACTTCATCGCCAAACCCATTAACTGGAATCTGATTGCTTACCGGATATTGTATTTACGGCGCGGTTATTTGAACATGCTTGCGCTTAAAGTTGCCAATGCACGCAGCAAAGCAATTTTCAGCGCCATCCCAGATACCATGTTCATTCTGAATGACGATGGCATGATCATCGATATTTGCAGCCATCCGGATAAAACCCCTTGGCTGATCACCGGCACGGGAAACACATTAAGCCAGAGCTTGCCGGAAGAAATCGTCAATCTTTATCAGAAAGCTGCCGACCGGGCACGCAATTACGGCACAGTGGAGCTTTTTGAATATCCGCTCATAGTGGCTAGCGAAAAAACCAGATACTACGAAAACCGCATCGTTGTTATCGATCCGCATGAAACCTTGTGCCTGGTTCGCGATATCACAGAACGCAAAGATTCCGAAAGTGAGATATTTCACCTTGCTTATTTTGACAATCTGACCGGACTGCCTAATCGTCAATCCTTCATGGAGCGTTTAGAAGGTGAAATCAAGCGCGCCAAATATACCAGCAATAAATTGGCAGTGCTTTTCCTGGATCTTGACGGATTCAAAAGCATCAACGATACCATGGGACACAATACCGGAGATATCGTCCTGCAATGGGCAGCTGAACGGTTACAAAGCAGCACTCGTCCTTCCGATTTCGTATCCCGGAGCAATGCGGATCAGTCGGAAGTTAAGCTAGCCCGTCTCGGCGGCGACGAATTTACCGTCGTCATTCCTAATCTTTCCCGTGCGGAAGATGCGCTGATTCTGGCGCATCGGATCCGCGAAGCCATGCGCCGGCCTTTTCACCTCGAAAGCCGTGATGTCGTGCTGACCGCAAGCATTGGCATCGCCCTCTATCCCGATGATGGCACAGATGCGGAAACCCTGCTCAAGCATGCGGATACGGCCATGTATCACGCTAAAAGTGAAGGCCGGGATAATTGCCAGTTCTATAACATAGATCTGACATTTCAAGCCGAGAAACGCATGCACCTGGAAAATGATTTGCGCAACGCCTTGCAGCAAAATGAATTTTACCTCGCCTATCAGCCGCAACTGAATGTTGCCAAAGAAAGCTTTCTATCGGCGGAAGCGCTTATCCGCTGGCAGCATCCGAAACAAGGATTGATCTCACCCGTTGATTTCATCCCCCTGGCGGAAGAAAACGGTTTAATCATTCCTATTGGGGAGTGGGTGCTGCGAACGGCCTGCATGGAAGCCGCAAGATGGCATCAAAACGGACAGCCCTTGCAAGTTGCCGTCAATCTCTCACCGTTGCAAATCAAAAACCCGAGCTTCGTTAATAATGTGCTCGGCATTCTGCATGAAACCGGTTTTCCACCCGATAAGCTGGTGCTGGAAATTACCGAAGGTGCTTTAATGGAGCATAGCGAAAATACGTTAGCCACGCTGCTGGCGCTGCGCGATCATCATATTCAAATCGCTCTGGATGATTTCGGCACGGGTTATTCGTCGATGAATTATCTAAAACGATTACCCATCAATCACATTAAGGTGGATCAGAGCTTCGTGCGCGGCTTGCAAGATAATAAAGAAAATCTCGCGATTGTTCGCGCTATTATTTCCTTATCGAAAAACCTTGGTTTTTCCGTTACCGCCGAAGGTATTGAATCATTGAATCAAGCTCAGATTCTGAAATATTTTGGCTGCGAAACCTTGCAAGGTTACTATTTCAGCCAACCGATCACGATGCAAGAGATGCTTGCACTTACTGACAAACAATGGTTCATTCAAGCGCTCAAGCCGCAGGGAGTCAATCATGAAAGTAGCTGACATCAATCAGTTAAATATCAGCACTTCCTTGCCCAGCCCTAAAGGCGTCGCGCTTGCGCTGCTGGAAGCCTGCCGGCAGGAAGATGTCACCATCGCTGAAATTTCCAAACTGATTCAGACCGACCCGGCGCTTTCAGGCCGCTTGATTCAACGCGCCAATGCCACCAATCAAACCACCCGCCCTGTCTCATCGATTTCCGATGCCGTATCCCGTGTCGGCCTAACCGCTGTCAAGCAGCTGGCCATGGGGTTTTCATTGATCGATCAGTATCAGCAAAGCTCCGGCAAAGAATTTGACTACCAGCAGTTCTGGTCGCACTCGCTATTGATGGCGATTGCCATGCAGGAGTTAGGTAAAGTAACGCGGGTTAGCGCCCCCGATGAGTTATTTGCTTGCGGGTTAATGATGCGTATCGGTTGCTTGGCATTGGCCACAATTTATCCGGATAAATACTCTGAGTTGTTACAAAAGCAATCGCCAAGCATCACACTCAGTCAATTGGAACAGCAATATCTGCAAACGGATCACAATGAATTGACAGCAGCCATGTTGATCAATTTTGGTTTCCCGACGATCTTCGTTGAGTCCATCTACTATCATGAAACTCCGGATGAATCTGGTTTCTCGGAAGGCTCGCGGCCGTATCAAATCGTGCACCTGCTGTATCTGGCCAAACAAATCGCCGATTTTGCCTTGACCAATGAGTGCGAGCGCAATCATCACATCTCCCGATTGATTTTGCTGGGCGGGAAAATTGGATTGGATACGGAAACATTTGGCGCCTTCATCGATCTTCTTATACAAGAATGGCACGCGTGGGGGAAAATACTCAAGATCTCAGTCACGGATTTTCCTCAACCATTTCACAAAATGATGAATGCTTCCGCGCCACGCCCGGAAAAATCATCCAATGCCGCTTCGTTGCGCATTTTGTTGGTGGAAGATGATCTGTCAAGCCAGATTCTTATTAAGGAATTACTCGCTAACGCACTCGGCCACACCGTTTTCACCACCAGCAACGGTCAACAAGCTCTGGCACTGGCGATGGAAGTTTTACCGCATATTGTCATCACCGATTGGATGATGCCGGTCATGAACGGGCTTGAGCTAACCGAGTCCCTGCGCGCGACCGACTGGGGACAAAATTTATATGTCATCATGTTGACCAGCATAGAAGATGAAGAAGAAGTCATCAAAGCGTTCGATGCAGGCGTTGACGATTATGTCACCAAGCCGATCAATTTACGCGCTTTCCGCGCCCGCCTGCGAGCAGCTTGGCACTACCGGCAATTGCAGGAATCCTGGGAGCGAGACCGCGAGCAACTCAAGCGCTTTGCCGCGGAACTGGCGGTCACCAATCGCAAGCTGGAATACTATGCATTGACCGATATGTTGACTGAATTGCCGAACCGGCGTTCCGGTATGGAAACATTGGCGGAAACCTGGAGTGTCGCCAATCGTTCGAACCAGTTGATGGCTGTCATGTTGCTCGACATCGATCATTTCAAGGCAATCAACGATACTCACGGTCATGCGGTGGGTGATAAAGTACTCAAAGAATTATCCGCGATCATCCGGAAAACGGCCCGCAAAGGCGACACTTTTTGCCGCATGGGGGGAGAGGAATTTCTGGTTGTTTGCCAGCTTGGGAATTCGGATGCCAAATCGATCATCCTATTTGCCGAAAGGCTGCGGCAGCAAATCAGCCAGCGAAAAATCAATATTGGCGAGATCGATATCCAAATCACCATCAGCATCGGTGTGGCGCTAAAAGAACCCGGTGTGAAAAGCGAGGATCATCTGATCAATGCGGCTGACAAAGCGCTTTATGCCGCCAAAAATGCCGGAAGAAACCAGGTTTTCCTGACATTTAAAAACCGGCTTTTGGCTGCATCGTCCATTATTGATAAACCGCCGGTTAAAACTTGAGAAAGCTTAGGGAAACGCTGATTAATTCGGCGAACGAGATGAAGCACAAAGCGCACGGAACACAGCAACCGAGACATATCAACAAGATAGACGAGGGAGCGAGTACCGCGCAACGAAGTGATTCGCTCGTATAGTCAATTAATCAGCGTTTCCTTAGATATACGACTGCGCTCGGCCATACGGCGTTGAAATCAGGCACCATGCTTATGTCCAATCTACTTTTCACCGGCTCTCGCCTTGTTTAGCTGTCGTCCGCCGCCATTTTTAGAGTCTCTCTAGCCTGGCTGCTTTTTCAATCCTTGGAAAACAAACCGGAATCTGCCGTAATTAACGCTTTGAAGAATTACCTGACAAGGTATCATGCCGGTTTCTGACAAAAATAACATTGGTTAAATAGCGGCACCCCCCGTGGAACAGCGTTCATTGGAAATTAACGACTTGTGACTTTGATGCGTAAACCAGCAAGAATATTCCATTCAAAGTTAGCCATTCTCATTATTTTCTGCTGTCTGGCGGAGACTGTAATCGCAGAGAATAAAACAATGATGGGGAAAAAACCGGTTGATAATCAATTCTTGGATCTGAGCATTGAGGAACTGATGAACATCGAAGTTACCTCAGCTTCGAGGCACTCACAGAAACTATCGGAAGTCCCCTCCGCCATTTTCGTCATCACCCAGGACGACATCCGCCGTTCCGGCGCAACCAGCATACCGGAGGCACTGCGCATGGCGCCCGGTGTCGAGGTTGCTCGCATCGGCACGGACAAATGGGCCGTCAGCATACGCGGCTTCAACGGCCGCTTCGCCGACAAGCTGCAAGTCATGATGGACGGGCGCAGTGTCTACAACCCGCTATTCGCAGGCGTGCAGTGGGAACAGCAAGATACCTTGATGGAAGATATCGAGCGCATCGAAGTCATACGCGGCCCGAACGCGGCGGTATGGGGCGCCAATGCTGTCAACGGGGTAATCAATATCATCACTAAAAAAGCAGCGGACACGCAGGGTGCATTATTCTCAGGCGGTGGCGGCAGTTTTGAGCATGGCTTTGCCGGTGCGCGTTATGGCTCGAAAATCAATGAAGAAACCCCTTTCCGCATCTATGCCAAAGGTTTTACCCGCAGTCATACCCAATCCTTAACCGGAGAGAATATTAACGATCAATGGCATTCCGCCCGCGGTGGATTCCGCTTGGATCATCACCGCGGCATTGATCAGTTTACCGTGCAGGGCGATATTTTCCACAACTCTTACGGCGACCGGCTCGATAAATCCGCACTCAGCGCACCTATCATTCAAATCGAGGCTGCCAGAGCACATGACACCGGCGGAAATATACGCCTGCGATGGGACCGGACCTACTCGGAAAAATCGGCCATCATGCTGCAAACTTATTACGATCGTGTCGATTACAAAGCATTAACAGGGGTATACCGCGCCGAAAGCTTTGACATTGATTTCCAGCATCGTTTTCCTTTGTTTGAAAAACATGACCTCACTTGGGGAGCGAATTATCGCCTCTATCACAACAAAGTATTCAACACGGAATTAATCACATTCAACCCACGCACGCAAACCAATCACATGATCAGCGCGTTCATCCGCGATTCCATCACATTGCTGCCCGACCGTTTGCGGCTTAACCTGGGCTCGCGCTTTGACCACAACGATTTCACCGGCATGGAAATCCAGCCCAATGCGCGTTTGATGTGGACACCGGATGAGCAAAATTCGATCTGGCTGGCGGTTTCGCGTGCGGTACGCATTCCTTCCCGGGCGGAAAACGATATCCGGCTCAATGCCCGGACGTTAAGCACCATTCCCGGTTTCTCAGCACTGTCCTCATTCCCGGTTTTGGCACAATTAGTAGGATCATCAAACTTTAATTCGGAGAAATTAATCGCCTATGAAATAGGATACCGTCATCAGTTCTCGCCGCAAGCATCCGTCGACATTGCCGGATTCTATAACGATTACAGCCAATTACGCCAACTAGCTGCCGGCTTCCCGTTATTCGACGCGCACTTCCCGCCCCATCTGATATTACCGGTCGGATTGACCAACCAAGCTTCGGGTCAGACTTACGGGGTGGAAACATCGATTGAATGGAGACCTAACGACAAATGGCGTTTGCAAGGCAATTACAGCTTTCTGAACATGAAAATTCACTCCGATTCGCCGTTAAAACAAATTGATCCGACAACCGGCAGCGCGGATAAAGTCAGCCCGCATCATCAAGTTTCGGTACGCTCCAACTACGATTTCTCGGAAAAATTGCAACTCAATCTCTGGCTGCGCTATGTCAGCGGCGTGGATTTTTACCGCATTCCCGGCTATGTGACGATGGACGCCAAGCTGGTGCATCGACCGGCAAAAAATGTCGAGCTTTTTGTTGCCGGGCAGAACCTGTTTAGCCAGAATCACAGAGAATTCGTCGCCGATTTCCTCCCTTCACTACCGGCAACCATACCGCGTGGCGTGTATGCCGGAGCCGAATGGCGCTTTTGATCATGAAAAACACCTTGCTGACATCATATTACCAGACGATCCGGATGCAATCCGTGCTGGCCTTTTGGCAGCGAAGTTTGTTGCAGATTTTTATTCTGGAACTTTCCGCTTTGATCCTGCTGGCAGGATGTTTTGCAAATGTAGCTGTCGCACAAGATAAGCCTGCCGATAGCGAGCTTCTAAGCCTGAGCATCGAAGAATTAATGAACGTCAAGGTAACTACCGTTTCGAGAAATCCGCAGAAACTTAACCAAGTCGCATCCGCAGTTTTTGTCATTACTCAGGACGACATCCGCCGCTCCGGCGCCACCAGTATTCCCGATGCTTTACGCATGGCGCCCGGCGTGCAGGTAGAACGCGTCGGTACGGATAAATGGGCCATCAGCGTGCGCGGATTCGACGGACTCTATTCCAACAAGCTGCAAGTGCTGATGGACGGGCGCAGCGTTTATATGCCGTTTTTCTCCGGCGTGTTGTGGGATCAGCAAGATACGATGATGGAGGATATCGAGCGTATCGAAGTCATTCGTGGCCCGGCTGCTTCCGTGTGGGGCGCCAATGCCGTTAACGGGGTCATCAACATCATCACCAAGAAAGCAGCGGATACGCAGGGTGCGCTCCTGTCCGCCGGTGGCGGCAGTTTCGAGCGCGGCTTTGTAGGTGCGCGTTACGGCGCGAAGCTCAATGAAGATACACCTTTCCGTGTTTACGCCAAAGGATTCACCCGTGGACAAACGCAATCGCTATCCGGGGTGAATGCCAACGACCAGTGGCATTCGGCTAGAGGTGGCTTTCGTTTCGATCATAATCGCGGCATTGATCAATTTACACTGCAAGGCGATTATTTTTCCAACTTTGACGGCAGCACGCTCGATAAGAATGCCCTCAATCTATCGACAAATCCATTGGGCGAAATGCGCGGACGTAACGAAGGCGGAAATATCCGCTTCCGCTGGGACCGGACTTTCTCCGAGCATTCCGCTTTCATGTTGCAGACGTATTATGACCGCACACGATCGGAATTATTGCCGGTAGGAAAATTCGACGCCGAAAGCTTCGATATCGATACGCAATACCGTTTTCCTTTATTCGATCACCACAAAGTAACTGTGGGAGCCAATTACCGGCTATATCACAATAAGATTTTCGATGGCCATCTGGTAACGTTATCTCCACGTGCACAAACAAACCATATAGGTGCCACCTTTATCCGCGATGACATCACGCTAATACCGGACCGCTTGATATTCACTGTGGGCAGCCGGTTCGAGCACAATGATTTCAGTGGATGGGAAATTCAACCCAGTGCGCGCCTGATGTGGACGCCCAATCAGGAAAATTCGCTGTGGATGGCGGTTTCACGCGCAGTAAGAACACCATCACGCGCTGAAAACGATGCCATTATCAACATCACGCCCCAAGTAAAAAATGTTTTTGGATCAGCATTTTCAACGCTTCCATTCACATCACTGTTATATGGCAACCACAACTTCAATTCGGAAAAGCTGATTGCTTATGAACTGGGGTATCGCCATCAGTTCTCCCATCAGGCATCCATCGATCTAGCTGGTTTTGTGAACGATTACAGTCAAATGCGCGATTCGAGGTCAGGCGCGGCTTCGTTCAGTCCGACGCTGCCTGGGCAAATTCTGCTTCCTTCGATTATCGACAACCAGGGATCCGCGTTTGCGTACGGTTTTGAAGCATCGGTTGAGTGGAAACCGCGAGAGAATTGGCGGCTACAAGGCAATTACAGCTTTATTCACATCGACTTTTTTTCCAATAACCCACTCGCAAAATCGGACCCATCCGGAGGAGGCTCGGAGAAAACGGCACCGCGACACCAGTTATCGGTGCGCTCAAACTACGATTTCTCCGAAAAACTACAACTCAACCTTTGGTTGCGTTACAGCAGCGATATCGAGTTTTACAATATCCCGAGCTATGTCACGATGGATGCCAAAGTAGCATACAAACCGGCAAAAAATATCGAGCTGTTCGTAGCAGGACAAAATTTATTCAGTCAGCATCATCGAGAATACACATCCGAATTTATTCCGATTGTGCCCGCAACTATCCCACGAGGAGTTTATGCAGGAGCGCAATGGCGCTTTTGGTGAAAACATGAACTTGCGTACACTTCATCGACTGATCCGATTACCGGCTACCTTGATAACCCGGAGCGTTTACACCTGGTTGCTAGCCTTGGCGTTAGGCTACGGTTTACCGGTTGTTCATACACCGGCGCAGGCAAACAATCCGCTGGAATATAAAGTCAAAGCTGCTTTCATCTATAACTTCATCGCTTTCACGCAATGGCCTGAGGGTGTTGCGGATCACACGATCAATCTCTGCATTTACGGCGAGGATCCTTTCGGAAAGGAAATCGACAAGCTGCAAGAAAAATCGGTCGGCGCGCGCTCAATCAAAGTCTTACGCATACAAAATACCGGTCAGCTCAAGCAATGTCAGGTGATTTTCTTCTCCAGATCGGTCGACGATAACCTGACCGGTATTCTAAGCGGGTTAGCCTCGGCACCGATTCTGACGCTGGCAGACAATCCCAATGTCATATCACAAGGCATCGCGATCAATATGAACCTGATCAACGATAAAATCGTGTTCGAGATTAATTTGGGAATTGCCCGCAAGAATGGTTTGGATATCAGTTCTAAGTTACTGCAACTGGCAATCAAAGTTCATCAATAAAGAAGTTCTCCAAATATCGTTTCACCAATTCCGGTGAAACGGCGGGATTCCGCCTGGATCGCTTCCGATGGAATTGTTAATAAAGTATAAAAACACTTTAAATCATAATGTTGAAATTACCAACCGCGGTTTATCATAACCAAAAATAACGTATACCTTGAGTTAATCAGCCTATGACGCCATTAAAAAATCCAGCCTCACTCGGCAGCTGCGCAATAAAAGAAATGTGGCAACAACTTTATCGATTCGGCCAATTCACGCTGTCCCTAGTTGTAATCAGTCACCGCCTTCGCACCTTTGATATCGTTAGTAATACATGAGAAAAATGAAGATTTCCGAATATTTCGCTCAATTATTCTTCAGAATACGATTTATTAAGCTGATTGGATTAAGAACTCTTGCAGTGAAGTTCCTGGCAATCGCCATACTGGCTGATTTAACCCACATGGCCGTAGCGCAAAATAACGCTGCCGACAATCAACTCCTTGGGTTGAGTCTGGAAGAGTTGATGGATATCAAAGTCACCACCGTATCGCGGCGTCCGCAGAAATTAAGCGAGGTCGCATCGGCGGTATTCGTGATTACGCAGGATGATATACGCCGCTCCGGTGCCACCAATATACCGGATGCATTGAGAATGGCGCCCGGCGTGCAAGTGGATCGCCTCGGCACGGACAAATGGGCTGTCAGTATCCGCGGTTTTACCGGCCGTTTCGCCAATAAGCTGCAAGTGTTGATCGATGGGCGCAGTGTTTACAATCCCATATTCTCGGGCACAATGTGGGAACAGCAGGATACTTTAATGGAGGATATTGAGCGGATTGAAGTAATCCGCGGTCCCGCTGCTACGGTATGGGGGATCAATGCCGTCAACGGCGTGATCAATATCATCACCAAAAAAGCGGCGGATACCCAAGGGACATTGCTGACGGCAGGCGGCGGCAGCTTCGAGCGAGGCTTCGTGGGTGCGCGCTACGGCAGCAAGCTCAATGAAGACACACCTTTCAGAGTGTACGCCAAAGGCTTCACCCGAAACCATACCAACACACTGTCGGGTGCCAGCACTGATGATCAATGGCATTCCGCCAGAGGTGGATTCCGTATCGATCATCACCGCGGCAACGATCGATTCACGCTGCAAGGCGATATCTTCGCCAATGCCATTGGCGATACATATGATAAATCCGTCATTAACTTACCATCCCTTGCAAACAATGCCCGGGGGCAGAATGAGGGCGGGAATATCCGCTTTCGCTGGGATCGCACACTATCCGAGCAATCGTCGATCATGTTTCAAACCTACTACGATCGCGTGCGCTATCAAATGTCGCCTATTGTCAACTTTGACACGGAAAGCTTCGATGTCGATGCGCAACATCGCTTTTCAGTGCAGGATTGGCATGATATCACTTGGGGCGGTAACTACCGGTTGTATAACAGCAAATTCTTTAATAATAGTTTTGTCTCGCTCACACCGGAAGTTCGCACAAACCACGTTTACAGCGGATTTATACGCGATGATATGACACTCATCCCCAATCTCTTGTATTTCAATTTAGGAACGCGGATCGATCATAACGATTTCACCGGCCTGGAAATTCAACCAAGCGCCCGCCTAGCGTGGACGCCAAACGCAGAAAACACGCTCTGGCTATCTGTTTCCCGGGCAGTCCGGACCCCCTCGCGAGCAGAAAATGACGCCGCCCCCCCCTCGCAAGCAGAAAATGACGCCGCACTCGGCTTCTTACAATTTAGCAATGTTCCCGGATTGCTGTCGCCACTATTTCCGTTCAAGGCCGCATTTCACGGCTCCCATACATTCCAATCGGAAAAGCTGCTGGCTTACGAACTGGGTTACCGGCACCGCTTCTCGCCGCAAGCATCCGTTGATATTGCCGGTTTTGTGAATGACTACAGCGAATTGAGAGACTTCAGCCTGGGCGGATTCTCGATCAGTACCGGATTACCGCGGCAAATCATTGCCTCGGTACTGACCAATAATAGCGCAGCGGCGCTAACCTACGGCTTCGAATTGTCTGGTGACTGGAAACCTACTCAGAAATGGCGTTTGCAAGGTAACTACAGTTTTATCGATATGCGGATTTCGTCCAATTCCTTGACGAAGAATTTCGATCCCAGTGTGAGCGGCGCGGACAAAGTAACGCCGCAGCACCAGATTTCACTGCGCTCCAACTACGATTTATCGGACAAATTGGATGTCAATCTCTGGTTACGCTACGTCAGTAACATTGCCTATTACAATCTTCCCGGTTATGTCACCACGGATGCCAAAGTATCATATAGACCGGCCAAAAACATCGAGTTGTATGTCGTAGGGCAAAATCTGTTCAGTCCGAACCATCAGGAATTGGTATCCGATTTCATTCCTTCAATTCCAGCCGTGATTTCGCGCGGCGTCTATGGCGGCATTCAGGCCCGCTTCTAAGCCGGTGCCATCGCCGTTGATCCATAAGCTGCGCTCATAAGTTGCTGCCAAGCGTCGCGCACTTGTTGCTGGTATTCATTTTGGGTTATGGTTTACCCATTTTTCAACGCATTGCCTTGGCGCAACCGGCACTGGAATATCAAGTCAAAACCGCTTTCATCTATAACTTCCTGGCCTTCACACAATGGCCTGCGAACGGTACTCAGATCATCAATCTCTGTTTGTACGGTGAGGATCATTTCGGTTAAGAAATCGATAAGCTGCAAAATAAATCAATCGGTACAAGTTCGATTAAGGTTCTGCGCATCAATGATCCCGATCAATTGAAACAGTGCCAAGCAGTTTTCTTCTCCAAAGCAGTCAACAATAATCTGGCCGGTATTCTCAGCAGCTTGTCCGATAAACCGGTACTGACTCTGGCAGATCATTCGAACGCCATTTCAAAGGACGCCATCATCAACCTGAGTCTTATCCATGAAAAAATTGTTTTTGAGATTAATTTAGGAGCCGCAAGAAAAACAGGATTGGACATCAGTTCAAAACTGCTGCAACTCGCGATAAAAGTACATCAATAGAAACGATTCCAAAGAAATAGCCGGTTTTCCGCCGTTACATCAGGCTTTAAACGCAATCCATAAAATATACAATACGGGCGATCTTTTTCGTTCATACCGGAAAAGTCCATACAATCGAATACTCGTTCATTGCAATCTATTCAGCGGAGATCTTTATTATGAAACGATTCATCCTATCGGCTTGCGCATTTATTCTAAGCGCTCACTTCCAACTTGCTTCCGCCACCCCGGCCAGCGATACCGATAAATTACTCAACTGGGCAGAAAAAACTTTTCCGCAATTCTTTCCAAGTCACCAAGCCACGCAAAACATCGAGCCCTGGCTCTTCCGTTTCTATCCGGAAACTAATGTCTATGCGGGTGTCAACAAGAATGACCAAAATGTTTATGTACTGGGTGGACCATGGGGAAACAATCCAAAAGTGGTCGATACGCTCGTGAATTTGATCACCCAGATCGATAATTCCGGAGGAAACGGCAGCGTCGCTGCTTGCGATACAACCGATGCAGTTAGCGGCGTGTCCTATAGCCAAAGCGGCAACATCGTGACGGTAACAACTAATGGCCAATGCGTTCTTGCTCCCGACCTTTCCAAGGCAAATCTTTGCAATATACCGGAGCAATCGACAGCAAGCGGCATTTCCGTGCTTGGCAGTAACCGGCTAACCTCGTCCAGCATCTCTGGTCTGGAAATACCGGGATTCGATCTGCTCGGACTTGTAAATAGCGCCGCAGACGTAAAACATTGCACCAAAAATGCGCCCGCCGAAACAGCCAACTTAATTGTCAATTCCGATCTTTGTCTCGATATTACCGCCCCAGTCACCGAAAACTTCGCGGGTTTATCCATTCCAGGAATTACACTCAGTCCGCCGGTGAAATATTTCACGAAAGGAACGTACACCAACGCTATCGTAGGTGATTGTTTCGCTACCGATGCCGCCTCAATTAGTGATGCATTTACAGGTGAACTTTGGGTCAATCAAGGCGGTAATTTTGTTAAGGTGAAATAACCGTTACGGATCGGACGTCAACTGATCGCGAAAGCAACCGCGCGGGTTATTTCAAAGCGGTGAGTTCTTTCAGTGCGGCGGTCAAACGAATAAAACGAGGCTCGCCGGGCGACAACTCATTTGCCGTCCGCAGACTATGGCGAGCTTCGTTGATCAATTCCGGAGTTGCGCCATTCTTTTGCATATAAGTAATGATCACATAAGCCAGATTCAGCAGCACGCGCATGTTTGCCGGCATTGCCGCACAAGCCTCTCGCATGGCACTGAGCGCCTCTTCATATTGCCCTTTACTAATCAGCAATACTCCCCGGTTCATAATCAGCATGGCTTCTTGCCGCGAAGTTTCAATCAGCTGACGGCCTTCTTCGCCCATACCGGCTTCATCGAAGACTTCCGCAACGTCGTGCAGTAAGGCAGCACTTTCGGGATTCTTCTTGATCTCATCTTGCAGCAATTTGATCGCTTGACCTTTATCGCCAGCGTTTATCAGCAGTCGAGCGATTTCCAAAGTACCATCGCTATCGGGATGCAAATTCCCGGTTGCAATGGATTGACCGATCTGCTCGGCAATCTGTTTCGCTTTCTGCTCATTTCCGCATTGATGATGAACCATACCTTCAATTGCCAATGCCATCACACACACATTATCGGCAGCAAAGTTTTTCTTGAGCTGTTCCAGCGTTTTTAACGCTTGTTCTGGATTTTTATTGGCGCTGCAAACCTTGGCAAGTCCAAGATAAGCATCTGCTGTCCGTAACACTGAATTTTCCGCCAATGAAACACTCTTGCGGAATGCACGCTCGGCATCCTCCAATTTACCCAGTTTCATCGAGACAGCACCGAGGTTTTTTTGCCGTATGGCTGAATTCGGTGAGAATTTTAATGTTCGCTCAAGAACATTCCTGGCGCTTTCCAGGTCTCCCATGACTTGCAAGGTGTGCGTCAGCAAGTCTTGAGCTTCCAGATAAGCCGGATTCGCCTCGACCGTCTCTTCCAATATGTTTTTGGCTGCTGCAAGATCATTCTTCTTGAGCAATATCTTCGCCAATGCCGCTTTTGCCCATGGAAAATCACGCGCACCCAGAATTTTTTCCAATACGTTTTTGGCGTGATCATATTCGCCAGCCGCCAATAACAAATCGCACTTGGTGCGAAGTAAGTCGGCCGCATAGGTTTTATGGGAAACCATGCGCTGATCGCATAAACTCAATGCTTTGGGATAATCGCGCTGCTTCATGGCCTTGTGAATTTCCGCAAAAACTTCTTTTTTACCCCAAATCTTGGATAAGCGCACACGCAAACTTGCTTCCGTTATCGGCTTGAGCAAATAGGTATCCGGTTGATATTCAGCGGTTCCTGCAACCGCATCGACGGTTTTCTCCGCAGTGATCATGATCCATAAGCATGAAGGATCGATCAGCGATTGATACTTCGCTTCTTCAAGCACCTGCTGGCCATTTTTTCCATGTCCCAGATTGAGATCACAAAGAACGACGTTATATTTGACCTTCTTCATCCACGCAATAGCTTCACTTCCATTGGCCGCCATTTGCATCTTCTTGATATCTGCTCCGCAATTGCAGAGAATATCGCGAAGAACATTGCGCATTTCCATGAAGTCATCGATGACTAATATATTTTTCCCTGAAAAATTCAGCGCAGCAGAATTTGAAAGATCAAGCGGGTTAATATTCATAATTGCAAAAATTAGAATAGATTATCGTTAAGGAAGACGCAATACGAAGCAAGCACCCCGCAATGCACCGCCGTTTTCCAAGCAGAGATCGCCCTGCATACCTTGATTACGATGCATGCGCGCCGCCATGGCTGAAAAATAAAGACCCAGACCTGTGCTGCCACCGTGAAAATCCACGCTCTGCATGACATTACTATTTTTTTCCAGAAACTCGGCAGGGTAGCCATCGCCATCATCTTCAACACGTAACATCAATTTACCATCGCATTCAGCAGCACTGAGCAGTATGCGATGACGCGCGAAGCGCATAGTGTTGTTTACAGCACTACCGATGACACCGCTGATGAGATCTTCATCAAAATACCAATATAGATCGGGATTTACCCGCACTTCAATTTGAACACCATGAAATTCGAGTAGTTGCGTATATTGTGCGACGATCGTGCGCAGGAAATCATCCAAACAAACGTACTGCGGATCGAAAGGATATATTTTTTGACCCAGTTTGTAGAGTGTCAGCAATTGAATCAGGCGATTATTGATCCGCTTCGCTTCGTGATTCATCTGCACCAGCTCGGCATGTGAAGAAAGTTTGGCCGCCTCAGCCGATGTCAGTACCTTGTCCAAGCCGCAAATGAGCAAGCTGACTGAGTTCTTCATGTCGTGGACGGATGAAACCAGAAAGTTAGCCATATTGAATCCGCTAGGAATGCTAGCGAAGGCGCTTTTATGTTTCTTATCCGGTATCTCTACCAGCGATTCCCCGTGCATAGTGAGTTTTCCATTTGTTATCAATATGCAATCTAACGGCAAATCACTTTAAACCTATAGTAGTGGTATTAGAATAAGAAAGTTATCGATAGACTCCCAGAATCACATGGCACTTTCTCAAGTTGTGCAATATTTCGATTCCTCCTTGAATCACGGCCCCAGGTTGGGGATGATTCAACTCCGCGGCGACTTGTTGCAGCGCCGTTCGTCCCGGTACGGCATCTTCACCGGAAAACAACTGCAGCAGCCGCGCGGTCACCGAATTAATTTCGATAAAACGCACGTCAAAACCGGCATCGCGATAAACAATCAAATGAGTCTGCATTCCACCGGCTTCGCTTGGCTGAAAATCCGGGCTGATTTTATGGACGGGAAAACGGTAGCTTAAGGCCCAAGCTAATGGTGAAATTACTGGAATGCCGTCAAGCAGATCGCCATGCGGATCGATTTCCGTTGCGTCAATCTTCTCATCCAGCAACGAAAGCGCCAGCTCAACCCACTCATAATGCGCTAGCTCCAGCATAAAAGGCAGATCATCCGGCTGCGGCTCGCGTTCATGTTCCAGGTATTGCAAAAACTCGCGCGGCATTTCCGGAAATAACGGTGTGTGCGATACGTGATGGGCGAAATAATCCCGGATCATGGCATGCCAGCGATCATCCGGCATGATTTTCCGTAACACCGGATAAGTGTTGGCGATAAAACTCTCGACGTTGTTATACAACAATTCACGGTAGATTTTCATGCGCCGTTCTTCGATACCTTCCGGACAGGAGTTTCTTTCCGGATTACGGATATGTGCTGCAAAAGCATATTGCTGGCGCACGAAAGCGGGACGATCAGCCGTGTTGTGCGTGCTCACCGGTTTGATTCCGCCATTTGGATTGCAGGGTGTGAATAATCTCCACTTCTTGCAGCAGCTCCGTCAGTGGCGGGAGATTGAAATCGCGTTCCAGCAGCGTCGGAATAACGCCAAAATGCTGATATGTTTTTTCCAGTAATTGCCAGACCGGATCGATGACGTCCGCGCCGTGCGTGTCGACGATCAAATCATCCGCTTCCCGGTAATGTCCGGCAATATGGAGATAACGAACGCGCGCCGCGGGCAGTTGTTTCAGAAATACCTCAGCATCGTAGCGATGGTTGACGCTGTTGACATAAATATTATTGACGTCCAACAGCAAGTCGCAGTCCGCTTCGTGCAGCACGGCATTGAGAAAATCGATTTCCGCCATCTCTTGACCGGGTGCCGCATAGTAAGAAACATTTTCCAGTGCGATGCGCCGTTCCAGAATATCCTGCACCCGGCGGATACGGCCCGCGACATAATGCACCGCCTCTGTGGTAAACGGAATCGGCAGCAGATCGTACAAATGCCCGTCGTCGCTGCAATAACTCAGATGCTCGCTGTAATAACGGATTTGATGTTCGCGCAAAAAACGCTTCAGCCGCTGCAGAAAGGCTTCATCCAACGGCGACGGCCCGCCGATTGAAAGCGATAATCCATGACAAATAAAAGGAAATTTTTCGGTCAGCTCGCGCAACTGTTTTCCGTAGCGCCCGCCGACCCCGATCCAGTTTTCCGGAGCTACTTCCCAGAAATTCACCGGATGCGTGGTTTGATCCGCCAGCGAGCCGATATGTGAACGCCGCAGACCCAAACCAGCGCCATGAACAGGATAGTGTTGTCTGCTCATGGGTTGCACGGATTACTTCTTATTGGAACCGCACTTACCTTCACCGCATTTACCTTCTTGCTCGGCTTTCTTGCCGCCGCACTTACCTTCCATGTTTTGTTTCATATCTTTTTTGTTGCCGCACTTGCCCTCGCCGCATTTGCCTTCCATATTCGACTTGGAATCCTTGCCACCCTCTTGCGCCGGCTTATTGGCATCGCTGGCATCGGCCAGTTGCATGTAGCCACCGGATAATTCAGTCATGGCAAATGGATTGGCAACAGTATCAGCCGCAAGATTAGCGGCAGCCAGGCTGGTTACTAATGCAGTCCCAACTGCCAGTGAAACCGGTTTCATTGATTTTTTCGACATCTATTTTCTCCATAAAAAATTGATCATGACTGCGAGCGCAAATGATAACGCCAAATCGGAACGAAGTCGTTTGTTTCTTTACGCTCAGCTTGATCGGCGCTCACTGTGCCTCAGCAAAATAGCCGATAGTGCCTGCATGTATCATTTTCACCGGTCAGCATCAATCTGCCCCAGGTTGCTTTTGTTGCATGCGCCTCTCTGATAAACTCAGCGCTTCAAAAATATTATAAAAATATGCCTGCTAATTAAGGAGCTCCGAATGTTTGACAAATCCAACCAGCTTATTTTTTACATCAATGCCGCGATCCTTGTCTTTGGTGTTTTGGTTGCCCTGCTGACGAATTTCGTTGTGCATGGGCTGATATTCACCATCTGCGCCGCATTGCTGATTTTCGATCAAATCCGGCAAAACAAATCCGCATTTTCCATTTCGGATTTAAGAAAAATACTGACGGTGCACGATACCTGCGGAAAAAAAGCAACGCTGACACAGACCCAAATGACTACCGCCTGTCATGTCGATAATTCGGAATACTGGTTCAGAAATATCCGCGCCATCGGCAGCATCAGCAATTTCCGCGTCAATAACGGTGATCCGGCGGAACAAAGAAAAGACAACGACAGCTACCAAATCTGCATGAAGCTCCCGCCGGAATTGAAAGCCATCAACGGTTCCGACTTAACTCTCACGTATCAATGCGAAGGCGCTTTCACGCAGAACGAAGGCATACTGTCTCATGTCGTCGACGACGATACGCAACGCTTGCATATGACCGTCGAGCTGCCTTCAGGACGCGCCGTTGCAACCGCCCGTTTCTTCCGCATACAGGACGGCAAAGAAGAAGCGCTATTGCCGCCTGTGATCACCGGGCAAACGAAAATCGATGCGGAAGTGAAAAACCCGAAACGTGGCGCGGAGTACTGTTTGCAATGGAATTGGGAAGAAGAAGGCTTGCTGAAGAAAGTCACTTGCATGTTCTAAGCTGCCGTCAAGGCGACATTCCTGCCCGTTTATTGGGAGAAGAATTAAACAAGAAAAACAGTTTTTTGAATTTCATAACCCAACAGACTGGATTGAAAAATCCAGTCTGCCCAATTTCTCACCACCGTCATTGATAGCACGAATCTCTCACACCATTGAATCTACTTAAAGCGCTCGCTGCGGTCAGCAGCATGACCTTTGTGTCCCGTATTCTCGGTTTCTTGCGCGATATCATCATCGCGCGGATGTTTGGCGCGGGCATGGAAACAGATGCGTTCTTTGTCGCCTTCCGCATCCCGAACTTGTTGCGGCGGATGTTTGCCGAAGGTGCTTTCTCACAAGCATTCGTGCCGATTCTCGCGGAATATAAAAATACCCGTACTCCGGAAGAAACCCGTAGTCTGATCGATCACATTACGCTGCTGCTGGGTGTCACGCTGTTTTTCATATCGCTTGCCGGCATTCTCGCCGCACCGCTGATCATTTATGTCAGTGCTCCGGGTTTCTCCGCCGATCCGGATAAATTCGAGCTCACCGTTCAACTGTTGCAAATCACCTTTCCGTATATTTTATTTATCTCGCTGGTGGCATTGGCCGGAGGGATTCTCAACACCTACGGAAAATTCAATGTGCCTGCCGTCACCCCGGCGCTTTTGAATATCGCGTTCATCGGCTGCGCGTTATGGCTAACCCCGTTAATCGATCCGCCGGTTCTGACGCTGGCTTGGGCGGTTTTTATCGGCGGCATTTTGCAACTGGCTTTTCAAATACCGTTTCTATTGAAACTCAGATTGATGCCGCGCATCCGTTTCAGAAACCCCGATACCGGCGCGTGGCGTGTGATCAAACTGATGGGTCCGGCGATTTTCGGCGTCTCGGTCAGCCAGCTCAGTCTGTTGATCAACACAATTTTTGCCTCGCTGCTGGTTACCGGCAGCGTCTCTTGGTTGTATTACGCCGACCGGCTGATGGAATTCCCCGCCGGTCTGCTCGGCGTCGCGCTCGGCACCATCCTGTTACCATCATTGGCAAAGCATTACAGCAACAACAGCAACGACGAGTATTCCCGCCTGCTCGACTGGGGCTTGCGCATGACCATGCTGTTGACGCTCCCGGCCGCGCTGGCATTGGCATTATTGTCGGTACCGCTGATCACCACACTATTTCATCACGGCGCGTTCACCGAACACGACGTGTGGATGACCCGCGAAGCCCTGGTCGCCTACAGCGTCGGCTTGCTCGGCATCATCCTGGTAAAAGTACTCGCACCCGGTTTCTATGCCCGCCAGAACATCAAAACGCCGGTCAAAATCGCGATCATCACCTTGGTTGCCACACAACTGATGAACCTCGCCTTTATCACACCGCTGCAGCACGCCGGATTGGCGCTAGCAATCGGTTTGGGCGCATGCCTGAACGCCGGACTGCTGTTTTACCAATTACGCAAGCAAGCAATTTACCAGCCACAACCCGGCTGGCTGGTTTTCTTTGCCAAAATACTGCTGGCGCTGGCGGCAATGGGCGTTGTTCTATGGTTTGCGGCGGGAAGCGATGCCTCGTGGCTGACCGATTCGACATTGACCCGCGCCCTGCGGTTAAGCGGCGTAGTCGCCGCCGGTGCCGCCAGCTATTTCGCCGCACTCTGGCTGCTGGGATTCCGTCTGAAAGACTTTACACAGCGGCAAACATTGTAGTTCGTTCAACCGATATGCTTACAGTCAGTTTATTTGCCCTACCGCTCGTTAAAACTCAAAGGAGTAAGTGATCGCTAACTCATCGGAATAAACGCCAACTCTGCATCTAATTTGGATCTGGTGATCAACGCTTTGAATTTGGGGTTTATCACCCGCAAACCGGATAAAGGGATCCACCCTTCTATAGACATTATGGGTAATGCTCATGACAATAGCTTAAAGTTTCTTTGTCAACTTGGAATGTGAGTTGATCAACAAGCGTTCGTGAAAAAATAAAACAGAAACAAGACTGACCATACTCGCCTGTATCGAATCTTGGAGGAAAATTAAATCGCGATAAACTGCAATCCTTTTTCACAGTATCGTTACAGAATGCTGATGAAAGCCAACAGGTTACAAGTCAGGAGGTAATGTAAATTCACTATATGATCGATAGCAAGAAGCCAAACAGCCTGCCGTAGCAGCAAACTACTAGATCGACAGTTCTCACCGGCCGAGGTGGTACGGCGTATGTGTGTGATCTGACCTACATTCACGCAAGATTACCAGGAGCAATGGCTTCAATCATAACGACGCAGCTGGTACGCAATGCCTTACAATGATCCCCCACTAACCTTCGCCCAGGTTGCTAATGTATTCTGGTCTCGCGTACTTTTCACCAGAAAACTTCGCATAGTATGAAAAATTTGCCGCTTTAAGCGTTTTTTTCGGGAGAAATGTAAATGATCAAAGATTTATTTGGTGAAATTCCGACGATAGAGAGATGGCTAGAACAAAACGCTCCCTACCTACAAGAACGATACAAAGAAAAATATATAGAAAATTAGAATGTTGTGAGAAAAATTCAGAAAATCAAAAAGAACGGAACTTTTTGGTAATTTAGTAATTATCGCCAACCTCGATGCCATCCGTTTCGCGGGTGGTGCCATCCCCAACCATAATTAATATTGTAGTTCCATAAATACCCAGGACCTGGGCTTACATAGGTAGGTGCTACATACACAACGCCGGGCGGTATCCCTGGTGCAACAGGAACCCCAACCACTGGTGGCGCTATGCATCCGGTTAATTGGATTATCAGAGTTGCGCCGATAATGGTGAGACTGAACAATTTTTTCATTATCGTAGTTTTATCGAAATGAGGATGCCCGTTCCAGAAATTCGTTTGATGTTGCGAGATATGGCAACGGAAAGTCTTTGTGTGTTTCGTCAGCAATTTTTTTCAGCGTTTGTATTGCATCGATAATCAGGTTTCGAGCAGTTGCAAAGTCTTCTTCATATACGCTGATATTAGGGAATTCAGCTACCCTACCCACGTATAGAATTCCATCATCGATTTCTTCCTTACGAATCGTAATCGAATAGGCTTCAGGATCAAATTTCATTTCATGTGCTCCTTGATTGCGTTTTCGTGTTGTTTGACAAATTTATACAGCTTTTTGATATACGGGCGTTTAACGGCTTCACCCTTATTATGACCACAATTATAGTTAGGATACTCAATTAATGATACGGCTGAGTGCCGTGCGATTTTATGGCCGGCACTGCCGCAGTTTTCGATTTAGAATCCCAAAGCTATTAATAGATTGGTGAATTCTTTACAGGATGCGTTGGCGCTGGTGGTTAATTCCTCAAGTTTTGGAGGTGGTTTCTCTTCAGCAAAAACAGGCTATATGTCATCGGCCGCAATCAAAGCCCAAGCCAATGCCAATCAACGGGCTTTTGATGCAATTCTCTCTAAGATTGGGGTTTCCGATTCTTCTAAGGATACATCGACCAGTACGGAAATTGGGATATTGCACATAAAGCTCTCTTTTGAGGCACTAGCAAAATTATACGACAATGCCGATGCGAGAATTCTAAGTGTCGAGTTAAACAAACCTGTTGCCTGGACAACATTGACTAACAGCACAGCATTGCTTAATTTGGCACCTGCCTGGAACGCAGGTTATCGCGTAGCAGAGCAATATATCGTTATTATTGATACAGGAGTTCGTAAAAACCACGCTTTCTTTACCACTGGTGGAATACTAGAGTTACACATGAAGCGTGCTTTGGCTCCAATGTTTCACTGGAGGAATCGCCTATTCCTCAATTTGCCCCAACCCGAACGCTTCTGGTGATAGTCCATTGAATTTGCTTAATTCCGGAGAACCTTATTCCAATTTGACAGTTTGCAATACATTAGCATCTTTAAGCCATAATTGTGGACATGGAACGCATGTTGCCGGAATTGCTGCAGGTCGCAAGAGCACAAATATCACTCCAACAAATTTGCAAGGCGTGGGTCCAGATGCAAATATTGTTTCGGTTCAAGTTTTTTCTTATAACAATACATCTCCCAAAGCTGCAGTTTTTTCTAATGATGTTCAGAAAGCACTAGAAACTGTTTTAGCGGCTGCAACTTTGCCTGGTACAACCAATCCATATGTTATAAATATGCGTATAGGATTTACGGATTACTCAAGCTCATTAGCTTGTTGTAATAATGCTAATCCATCTGTTGCTACTACCGTTGCAAGTCTTACTTCGAGAGGGATTCCCGTTGTAGGAGCAACTGGGAATAATTCCGATAAAGAGAAAATTAGCTGGCCTGCGTGTATTTCTCAAGCTGTGAAGGTTAGTTCTGTTGCTAATGATGCATCAGGAACAGCTCTGGCAGGTTTTGCAAATATTGGAAATCCTGCCAGCTTCGTAGGTCCAATTTTACTTGCTCCCGGAGGCAGTAATACAACTACGGTACTTTCAGCAGATCGCACTTCGACAACCGCTACAAACGCATTTAGAGGCACTTCCCAAGCTACACCTCATGCTAGTGGAATATATTATGCCGCTTTGAAAGCCGCTAACTCTACTGGCCTTAGCGTAGCGGATGCGACGGCTTGGATTGTTACCACAGGCAGTATTCCCGTCACCTACACTTCACCTTCACCGGTTAACACCCAAACCTATCGTAGAATTCGTATACCTAATCCTTAACAAGGAAATATTTCATGAAAAACTTTTCCTGTAAGTTATTTTTAATCAGTATCCTTTTATTCAATATCTCGTTATCTCAAGCAGATAGCACCGTAATCACGAAATTCTCTGCCCCTGCAGAATATTGTTTTCCTCAAACTTCCTTACGCGGTGGATTTGACAGATGAAGCGGTCCCCATCAACTGTACAGCCTGAGGGTAGGATTAAGCTCTGCCATGGGTAGTTA
>JAFEEI010000028.1 GCA_018241205.1 Pseudomonadota bacterium | reverse complement strand
CTCTGAAGATGAAGATGAGGATGAGGAGTAACTAACCCTTGGCCGTAAGTCTCTATATTCCTTTTTTGAGAGTTAAAAAATTCTTAATAAGGTTAATGGCGTAATTTAAAAAGAACCCGCACAGAAATCTTTGTGCGGGTTCTTTTGTTTATTGAAATAGCATCAATATGATGATCATTCTTATCAAAAACTTCAATCATGAGTTATGTCTATAGTAAACAAATCAGGTAATTTTTAGGAGCAGTAAAAATATGTCATTCGAGCAACTCGGTTTATCAACCGATTTATTGCGCGCGATCTCTGATCAGGGATATGTAAATCCCACTCCAATTCAAGAACAGGCAATACCCGTCATTTTAGAAGGAAAAGATGTGATGGGCGGTGCTCAAACGGGCACAGGAAAAACAGCTAGTTTTACCCTACCCATGTTGCAAAGGCTGCAGATTCATGCAAATACCAGCATGTCGCCAGCTAAACATCCAGTCCGCGCATTAATTTTAGTTCCAACGCGAGAGCTTGCGATGCAAGTGCACGATAGCGTTAAAACCTACAACAAGTACTCCACGCTTCGATCGGCCGTTGTTTATGGAGGAGTCAGCATCGATACGCAAATCGATATCGTTCGCTCCGGTGTGGAAATTTTGGTCGCAACACCAGGAAGGTTGCTGGATCATCTTCAACAGAAAACTTTGACACTGGCAAAGGTTGAGGTATTAATTCTAGATGAAGCTGATCGTATGCTGGACATGGGATTTTTGCCTGATATAAAACAAATTATTCAGTTACTCCCGGAACATCGTCAGAATCTCATGTTTTCGGCAACTTTCTCACCGGAAATTAAAAAACTGGCGAACAAATTGCTGCACAATCCTATATTAATCGAGGTTGCAAAACAGAACTCGATCAGTGAATTGATAACGCATGTTGTTTATCCCGTTGAATCCATCAAAAAGCAAGAATTATTAATTCGATTGATTCAACATGAAGATTTGCAACAAGTATTGGTTTTTACACGAACCAAGCATGGGGCGGATCGATTGGCGCAACGTTTAATGCGTCATGAAATTACCAGCGAGGCGATTCATGGTGATAGGAATCAGCTTCAGCGCACGCAAGCGTTAGATAATTTTAAGCAAGGTCAAATCCGGGTGCTTGTTGCAACGGATGTCGCTGCGCGCGGACTCGATATAGAAGAATTGTCCCACGTCATTAATTTTGAATTGCCCAATAACCCGGAAGATTATGTGCATCGCATCGGTAGAACCGGACGTGCAGGAGCGAAAGGATTTGCGATTTCACTGATCAGCAAGGAAGAAAATAATTTACTGATTGATATTGAAAAATTGTTGGGGATTAAAATAAAAACTGAGCAAATCAGTGGATTCGAATTAAAAGAAACGTTTGTTCAAGAGATTAGAAAAAATACAACGGGCGCAGAACCAAGAAGCAAACGTGACGGGTTTTCCAAGCATAGCAAGAGAGCGAGTTCGTTTGTAAAACATGGTGAAAAAGTTATTCACTTTAATAAAGAAAGGACAACGCGAAATGCCATGCGCGCGGATAATAAAGTTGACGACCCGCTATTCACTCAACCTTATGTATCCAAATATGCTGACATCAATTCCTTACTCGAAGAATCGAGTGAAATAAATAAAAAAAACAATCATCGCCAGCTTTCCAAAAGACCGGTACCGGCTTTGTTTATCTCTCCGGTTGCCAATAAACAGAAAAAAAGTGAAGCTTCTTAATTAACCGATCGACTGGTTTTTGTGAGAAACAGATGGCATAAAACCAAACTCGAATGTAAAAAGCCGTGTATTTCATGCGAGGAATTGCGGCGATAACCTATATAGTTTTTCATCGATTAACCAGAGAATTAATTTTCTTATAGTACCCCGGTTCGTATTTAGTCCAATTTAGTTCTGACAGATCCTTTTGCTCATCATGCGTCCAATTCTGAAATCCAGCAAATTAACCAATGTGTGTTATGACATTCGCGGTCCGGTGATGGAGCGCGCCAAGCAAATGGAAGAGGAAGGTCATCACATCATCAAACTGAATATCGGCAATCCGGCAACGTTTGGCTTTGATGTCCCGGAAGAAATTTTGCAAGATGTGATTCGCAATTTGTCGGATGCTTCCGGGTATTGCGATTCCAAAGGGTTGTTCGCGGCACGCAAGGCGATCATGCATTACACCCAGGAAAAGCAGATCAAGAATGTTCAGTTGGACGATATTTTTATCGGCAATGGTGTGTCCGAGCTGGTCGTGTTGACGATGCAAGCGCTGCTGGATAATGGGGATGAGGTCTTGATACCGATGCCGGATTATCCGTTGTGGACGGCCGCAGTTGTTTTGTCCGGCGGCACGGCGCGGCATTATGTGTGCGACGAAGCATCGGATTGGTTGCCCGATCTCGATGATATACGCGCCAAGATTAATCCTAGAACCCGTGCCATCGTCATCATCAATCCCAACAATCCGACCGGCGCACTTTACCCGAAGGAATTGCTACTGGAAATCATTGAAATTGCTCGTCAGCATCAGCTGATCATTTACGCCGACGAAATTTACGACAAAATTCTGTATGACGATGCGACGCACATATCGATCGCTTCACTGGCCGATGATGTGCTGTTCGTTACATTCAATGGACTATCGAAGAATTATCGCGCGGCCGGTTTTCGCTCCGGTTGGGCGGTGGTCTCGGGGGAGAAAAACCATGCGCGCGATTATATCGCGGGACTCAATATGCTGGCTTCCATGCGGTTGTGCGCCAATGTACCGTCGCAATTCGGCATTCAAACTGCACTGGGCGGGTATCAAAGCATTTACGATCTGACTATGCCAACCGGGCGGTTGATGAAGCAACGCGATGTAGCATGGAAGCTGTTGACCGATATTCCCGGTGTCTCCTGCGTCAAGCCGAGATCGGCGCTGTATTTGTTTCCGCGGCTTGATCCGGAAGTTTATCCGATTGAAGACGACCAGCAATTCGTGCTCGATCTTCTGCTGGAAGAGAAAGTGCTGCTCGTACAAGGATCCGGTTTCAACTGGATGCATCCGGATCATTTCCGCGTCGTGTTCCTGCCCAATGTCGATGACCTGACCGAAGCGGTCGGACGCATCGCACATTATTTGCAACGCTATCGCAAACGTCACGGTACCAATTAGCAGGCTGCTCGCAATTTTCTGCATTACCATCGTTTTCCTGGCAATGTTTTCCCGCGTTTCCCAAGCCGGGCACTAATTTCATTTCTCGCTTATAATCTCATACCGCAAAATTTTTAGTTTTTTACAGCACACTATTATGAATCCGATACAAATAGGTTTATTGGGCGTTGGTACCGTCGGCGGCGGCACTTATACCGTTTTGAAACGTAATCAAGAAGAGATCGCGCGTCGCGCAGGCCGGGGAATCATCATCAAAATGATCGCCGATACCAATCTGGAAAGAGCGCGTAGCCTTGCCGATGCCGGTGTCATCGTCACAGCCGATGGTCACGAAGTGACCCGGAATCCGGAAATCGACATCGTCGTCGAATTGATCGGCGGGCAAACTATCGCCAAAGAATTGATCCTGGAAGCGATTGCCAACGGCAAGCACATCGTCACCGCAAATAAGGCATTGCTGGCCAATCATGGTACCGAAATTTTCGCTGCCGCGCGCGCCAAGGGCGTGATCATTGCGTTTGAAGCGGCCGTTGCCGGCGGTATTCCGATCATCAAAGCGCTGCGAGAAGGGCTGACGGCCAATCGTATCACCTGGATTGCCGGTATCATCAACGGTACGTCAAATTTTATCCTGTCGGAAATGCGTGACAAAGGCTTGCCGTTTGAAACGGTATTGGCGCAAGCGCAAAAGCTCGGTTATGCCGAGGCCGATCCGACGTATGACATCGAAGGTATCGATGCGGCGCACAAAATCACATTGATGTCGGCGATTGCGTTTGGCATTCCGGTGCAATTCAGCAAAGTATATGTCGAAGGCATTACCAAATTGACCGGTGAAGACATCCGCTACGCCGAAGAATTGGGTTATCGCATCAAATTGCTTGGTATCACCAAACGCGTCGAGAAAGGCATCGAATTACGTGTCCATCCGACGCTGATCCCGATGAAGCGTTTGATCGCCAATGTCGAAGGCGTGATGAACGCCATCGTAGTCAAGGGCGATGCCGTTGGCGCCACGCTGTATTACGGCGCCGGCGCCGGCTCGGAACCGACCGCGAGTTCTGTAATTGCCGATCTGGTTGATATCACGCGTCTGCACACCGCCGATCCGATGCATCGCGTACCGCCGCTGTCGTTCCAGCCGGATTTGCTGTCCGATACGTTGGTGATTCCGATGGAAGATGTAGAAAGTTCTTATTATTTGCGCATTCAAGTGATCGACAAACCCGGCGTGATGGCGGAAATTACCCGGATTGTGGCGGAACAAAATATTTCCATCAGTGCGTTGCTGCAAAAAGAAGCGAGCGACGAATCGGATCAAGTCAGTGTCATCATGCTGACGCATTTGACGGTTGAGAAAAACATCAATGCCGCCATCAGCCGTATCGAAGCGTTACCGGTCGTTACCGGCAAGGTATTCCGGTTGCGCATTGAAGAATTGAACAACTAACGTGGGAACCGGCGATGATGCAGCAGACTGCTTTGACGGCGTTTGCCGCATTCCCGGTCTCTCGCTGTTGCATAACCTGAAGAAACCAACCATGCGTTATATTTCTACCCGCGGCGGCATGCCGCCCAAAACCTTTTCCGAAATTCTGTTGAGCGGTTTGTCGCCGGACGGCGGCCTGGCAATCCCTGAAAATTACCCCAAAATCACGGTGGCAGAACTCGCTGCTTGGCGGAGTTTGAGCTACCCGGCGTTGGCGTTCGAAATCCTATCGCGCTTCGTCGACGATATTCCGCCGGATGATTTGCGCAGCATCATCCATCAAACCTACACCGCCGAAGTATTCGGCACGCCAGACATCACGCCGCTGAAGACGCTGGAACCGGGTCTGCATATTTTGGGATTGTCCAACGGGCCGACGCTGGCGTTCAAAGACATCGCGATGCAGCTGCTCGGCAATCTGTTCCAATACCAGCTCGCCAAAACCGGCGACGAATTGAATATCCTCGGTGCGACTTCGGGTGACACCGGTTCCAGCGCGGAATATGCGATGCGCGGCAAGCGCGGTATCCGCGTGTTCATGCTGTCGCCGCTCGGCAAAATGAGCCGCTTCCAGACTGCGCAAATGTTCTCGCTGCAAGACAAAAATATTTTTAACATCGCCATCCGCGGTGTGTTTGACGATTGCCAGGATATCGTCAAAGCGGTCAGCAACGACCATGCTTACAAAGAAGCGCACCGCATCGGCACGGTCAATTCGATCAACTGGGCGCGCATCGTCGCGCAAGTGGTGTATTACTTTAAAGGCTATTTCGCCGCGACTAAAAGCAACGACGAGCAGGTGTCGTTCGCCGTACCGTCCGGCAATTTCGGCAACATCTGTGCCGGACATGTCGCCCGCATGATGGGGCTGCCGATCAAACGCCTGATTCTGGCGACGAACGAAAACGACGTGCTCGACGAATTTTTCCGCACCGGCGTGTACCGCCCCCGTACCACGACGGAAACTCAGCACACCAGCAGCCCGTCGATGGATATTTCCAAAGCATCCAACTTCGAGCGCTTCATCTTCGACTTGACCGACCGCAATGCGCAACAGGTCAAGGAATTATGGTCGGCGGTGGACAAAGGCAATGCCTTCGATTTATCGCAAACGCCGTTGTTCGCCAAAATCAAAGACTACGGCTTCGCTTCCGGCAGCAGCAGCCACGCCGCCCGCATCGCCACCATTCGCGATATTTTTCAGCGTTACCACGTGCTGGTCGACACCCACACCGCCGATGGCCTGAAAGTCGGCCAAGCACACCGCGAAACCGGCGTGCCGCTGATTTGCCTGGAAACCGCATTACCTGCCAAATTCGCCGAAAGTATCCAGGAAGCGATCGGACGAGAACCGGAACGCCCGGCAGGTTTCGAGAACCTGGAAGACTTGCCGCAGCGGTTTGTGGTTAAGGATGCGGATGTGGCGGCGGTGAAGGATTATATTGATGAGCAGTGCAAAGTGGGTTTGTAAGGTGTGGTGCGTTTTACTTTTTTACTAATTAGGGAAGCGCTGATTAATTCGGCGAACGAGATGAAGCACGAGGCGTACGGAACACAGCAACCGGGACATATCAATAAGATAGGCGAGGGAGCGAGTACCGCGCAACGAAGTGATTCGCTCGTATAGTCAATTAATCAGCGTTTCCCTAGCACTTTACAGGCATCTGTATCGATATGATGCTGATCGATCGCGAGGAATTTGACCGGCGTGTGCGGGATCGGAATCGGATGACGGCTAATGAGTGACACCGTCTACTGGAAGGAGGTCACCAGCTTCTTAGCGGCAATTCTCTTACAAGTGCGCTAAAACAGCATTGCATTTCCATTGATATACCCATCAGGGTAATTCCATGCAAGAATATAGCGGTAAATTCAAGCCAAGGAGATATCTATGTCACTACGCATTAATGATCAAGCCCCTAATTTTCAAGTAGAAACTACGCACGGAAAGATCGATTTTCACGAGTGGATTGGAGATAAATGGGCGGTATTATTTTCTCATCCTAAGGATTTCACGCCCGTTTGCACGACGGAACTAGGCTATATGGCGAGCATTCAGGCGGAGTTTGATAAGCGCAATACTAAAATTATTGGATTGAGTATTGATCCGCTGAATGACCATGAGAAATGGCTGAAAGACGTGGAGGATGTCGGCGGTTCAGCCGTCCGCTACCCTGTGATCGCCGATACCGATCTGCATGTAGCCAAACTCTATAATATGTTTCCCGCGGATGAAACCGGCTCTGCAGAGGGGCGGACAGCACTGACGAATGCAACCGTTCGTTCAGTGTTTATCATTGGTCCCGATAAAAACATCAAGCTCATGATGACTTACCCCATGACGACAGGCCGCAATTTCAACGAGATTTTACGCGTCATCGATTCGATGCAATTAACCGCGAAACACAAAGTGGCAACACCGGTGAACTGGCAGCAAGGCGACGATGTCATCATCGTTCCTTCAGTCAGCAACGAAGAAGCGCAGAAAATTTATCCGCAAGGCTGGGAAACAGTGAAACCGTACCTGCGCAAGGTAAAGCAGCCTTGATTCATGGATTATCGTAAAAATCTGTATTCCGGAATGCCAGCACCATTCTGGAATTGGTTTGAAGCAATAGGCGATGAAGCTGAATTTTCATTTAGCACTGTCTCCCAATTTCTCACTTCCCGCTCAAATCCAGGGAGTATAAAGTCACTCTCCAAACGATTAATCAATGATTGTCTATCACTTCACCTCTTCTGAATTTGCTCAAAAAGCCTTACGCGACCGCCGCCTGAAAATTGCCCGCATCAATGAGTTGAACGATCCGTTTGAATTGTGTGCTGCGGATTTTTCCAATGTGGATACCCAGATCAAGCTAGAAGCGTTCATGAATCAAGCGAATGAACGCTTTGGCGTTGTCTGTTTTTGCGAAAATTATCACGATCCGGTGCTGTGGAGTCATTACGCCGATGGTCATCGGGGCGTGGTGTTGGTATTCGAGATTCCGGATGATCAAGCGATTCGTGTCGGTTATCAGCCGGAGCGCTTTAAACTGAATGTCGATACGGTCATTCAGCACGGCGGTTTTGATGAAGCCGATTTAAGCCGATTAATCTCGATCAAATTTTCAAGCTGGGGGTACGAAAAAGAGATTCGGATGATGTGCCACCTGCATGATCACTTTTGCCAAATCGACTCCAAAGGCAAAAAAGTCTATTTTGAATCGTTGAGCCTGGAATCCTTTGGTGTAGATGCGTTGAAGTTAATCGGCTTGATTCGAGGTTCCCGCTGCGATTTGAAACCCGCGGATATCGCGAGCGAATTGCTGGCGGTCGATACGCTGCCGGTTCAGGATGCCCGGTTGGATTCATCATCATCTCAAATCATTGCCGGTGAAGCCTATCCGGTGAACGGCGTACGATCGTTTTCCGCTTGTTGCTTTAGGGTTTGATCAGACTGGGATTGACATAGTCGCCCAGCGGCACGCAGGCGGCGCAATCAGCGAGGACTACCAAATGAGATACACAAAGCCGCACTGCGATAAACATAAATAATCAGCATCTTATTCTTCATATCCAAGTAATTGCCTTCATACTATTAAATCGCAAATAAAGGACAAAGCTCCCTCTGTTCTAAGCTTTTCCCATCTCAATCGCCGGTAGTATGGCAACAAAATATGACCAGGTTGTTGTTTGAATGAGGGAAAAGTAATGAATAGAGAAGCTATGTGTGATTTCTGTAAAAAGTTTCTAAGCCTGTTTCTTTTGTCCGTATTCGCAACGAGTTCTGAAGCCGCCGGAGAAATAAATATTCCTGATGGTGTGCAAATACAGCCGCCAATAAAATTTGTATGGACAAGAAATACTATCGATACACGCGGCATGACAGAATATCAATTTGAATTGAGTAGCGCTGCGTATCCTTACTCTCAGTCTTATCAACAAGCGCTTGAACCACTCAGACGGGCAACATGTTTAGAGTATGGCGGTGCGTGGCTATGTCATCCGATTACAGAATATCCTTATTATCCAGGCTATAACGGCTGGATCAAAGGTTATAAATTTTGCAGATCATACGAGCCTGGCTACTGTGGTTGGCATACATCAGCGATGGAAGGTATCTGTCCTGGGAATTTAGCTGGATACAACATCAAGGATATTTATAACGTCGATCGTTATGGCTATATCGCTTGCCCTGTTCTTTCTTATCCGGATGGTGAGAAAGATCTAGCCAAACCTGAAGAATGCGGCGATAGAACACCGAATCCGGTTTATCTGGGATTAGGGCGCAAAGAACTGACAATACCGGTTTATCGCATTGGCAGCAGTAGTTTTTCGATAGACTTCCAACTGTTTTATCAGCATAACGATACAAAAAGATCGGGTACAACCTGGCGTCATACTTACTACAAATTCATAGTTTTGGATGGATTGCCCAGTCCAGTGAGTGCGCGTATTTATCGCGGTAGGGGTGCTGTAATATTTAATAAGAATCAGACGACTGGGGAATGGCATAGTGACAATGATATCAACGATTCATTGATCGAACTGTTCGATGATGTTCAGAGTCGCTTGGGTTGGGTATATCGAGATAGCTTGAATGACAGGATAGAAAATTACGATACCCTTGGGAAGCTGGTTTCAATAAAAGATAAAAATGGAATCACTCATACACTGACTTACAGCGCACAAGGTAATTTATCCAAAGTAACCGACTCGTTCGGAAATCAGTTGCAGTTCACGCATGATGATTATGGTAACTTTGCCACACTGACCGACTTAGCTGGAGATCTTTATCGATTTACTTACCAAAGCAACGGCAACCTGACGTCAGTGACCTACCCCGACGGTAAAATCCGCACCTACCATTACAACGAACCGGCGTATACCAGCGGAGCCAATCTGCCGAATGCGCTGACCGGCATCACGGATGAAAATGGTGTGCGGTTTGCCACTTATACTTACGATAAGCAAGGCCGCGCGGTTGTGACCGAGCATGCGGACGGGGTGGAGCGGTATGTGCTGGGGTATAGCAGCGATGGCAGTAACACGATGGTCACCGATCCGCTGAATAGTCAATACACGCACCATTTCCAAACCATCCTGGGCGTCGCTAAAAGTACCGGTCAATCGCAACCGGCGGGTTCGGGTTGTAGTGCCGCGTCTTCTGCGATTACTTATGACGCCAACGGCAATGCCGCCAGCCGGGCCGATTTCAATGGCAATAAGACCTGTTACGCCTATGACCTGACCCGGAATCTCGAAATCGCCCGCGTTGAAGGTTTGGCTGCCGGTGCCACTTGTCCAGGTGATTTGATCAACTACACACCAGCCGCCAACAGCAGCGAGCGTAAAATCCTCACGACCTGGCACGCGAACTTCCGGTTACCCACGCTCATCACCGAAGCCGGACGGGAAACCGGTTATGTTTATGACACGTACGGCAATATCACGCAACACCAAATCAAAGACACCGCGACCAATACCACGCGCACCTGGAGTACCAACTATAGTTATCACGTTAGTATTCCCGGCGTCATCCTGCAAAAAACCGAAGACGGACCGCGTACCGATGTCAGCGATGTAACCACCACCCAGTATTACGCGCCGGATGCCGCTTGCACCGGTGGCCATTCCGGTTGCCGCACACAAGTTTCAAACATCACCAATGCCTTGGGACATGTCACGCAAATCACACGCTACAATGCGCATGGTCAGCCGGAACAAATCATCGATCCGAACGGGCTGACCACAACGCTGGTTTACGATGTGCGTCAACGCTTGCTGAGCCGCACGGTTGGCACGGAAATCACCGGCTATCAATACGACAACATCGGCCAGCTCAAGAAAATCACCTTCCCCGATAACAGTTTCTTAAGCTACACCTACGATGCCGCGCATCGTTTGACCGATATGGCCGATAACTTGGGTAATCGCGTGCACTATACGCTGGACGCTATGGGTAACCGCACCAAGGAAGAATTGTTCGATCCCAGCAATAATCTCGCACGAACCCAACAACGCGAATTCGATGCCTTGAGCCGGTTATGGAAAGACACCGGCGCACAAAGTCAGACCATGCAGTATCAATACGATGCGCAAGGCAACCTGAAACAGATCACCGATCCGCTATTGCATGCAACGAATTTTCAGTTCGATACGCGCAATCGTCTCAAAGAAACCGTCGATCCGGCCAACGGCCATACTCAGCAAACGCTGGACGCGCTCGATCGGCTCACACAGGTAACCGATCCGCGAAATATTGCCACCACCTACACAGTCAACGGCTTTGGCGATGTGACCCAGGAAGTCTCCGCCGATCGCGGCACCACGACCTACACCTATGACAGCGCCGGCAACCTCAAAACCGTCACCGATGCACGGGGTGTCAAACACACCTATAGCTGGGATGCGCTGAACCGCCCCACTCAACGCACCCATACCACGGTTGCCGGTGTGCCGGGAGCTACCCAACTCATCTGGAGTTACGATACCGGCACCAATGGCATCGGGCGGCTCTCCAGCATGACGGATGAATCGGGCTCGACCAGCTTCAGTTACGATGCGCACGGCCGCCTGCTCACAAAGACCCAGATCGCCACAATCGGTACCGTCAATTACAACCAAACGTTGAATTACCAGTACGACAACGTTGGTCGCTTAAGCCAAATGACCTATCCTTCCGGCACGCAAATCACCACCAGCTATGGCGCCGACGGCCGCCCGGTAGAAATCCGCGTCAATGGTAACCTGCTGCTGGGTAACATTGTTTACCAGCCGTTTGGCGCACCGAAAAGCTGGACCTGGGGTAACGGTCAGACACATATCCGCAGCTTTGACCAGGACGGTCAGCTCAAAACCCACCCCATCGGCGGCGATACCCGCACGCTGACCTACGATGCCGCTAGCCGCATCATCAACACGGCGGATACCAATAATCCGGCGTACAACCGCACCTATGACTATGACGCGTTGGATCGCTTAACCAGTCAGTCGGACAACAGCGGATTCAAACTGTGGGGGTATGACGCCAACAGTAACCGCACGACTGCGCAGTTTGGCTCCACCGGCTACCCTTATACCATCGCTGCTACCAGCAACCGTCTGATAAACGTTGCCGGGCCGGTAATAAAAACATACAACTACGATGCCGCCGGCTATCCGCTGAGCGATGGCGCAGCCACGTTCACCTGGAATGCTGCGGGCAAACTATTATCGACGGTCAAGAATGGCAAAACGCACGTGTACAGATACAACGCGCTGGATCAGCGTATCAGCAAGAATGGTCCGCTAAGCCCGAACTTTTTCTTCTTCTACGATTCCGCCGGGCAATTGATTGGGGAATATAAAGACAACGCTGCTACAACCACACCAACCGATGATTGGCTGATACGGGAGGAAACCGTGTGGCTGGGCGATATTCCGCTGGCCGTGATCAAGAAACCCGCCGCCACCAGCCCGATTCAGATTTACTACATCCACACCGACCACCTCGACACCCCGAGAGTGATCGTGGATCAAAGCAACACCATTGTTTGGCGCTGGGACAATACGCACGCCTTCGGCGCGAACTTGCCCATCGAAAATCTCGTTGATGCAACGCAGATTTTTGAATACAACCTGCGATTCCCGGGGCAGTATTTCGATAAGGAAACCAATCTTCACTATAACTATTTCCGCTATTATGAACCGGAGACGGGGCGGTATATCTCACCCGATCCGATTGGGCTTGAGAGTGGGATGAATACTTATGAGTATGCGAATGGAAACTCCATGATATTTATGGATCCATACGGGCTAGCAAGTTGTACATATAGTATCTCAACTGGACGTTTGATTTGTATACCGGATAATCCGGTTAATTCTGCTATAGACATACCTGTTGCGTCTGGAAATAATGGGCGGGGTATGCAATGTAAGAATAACCCTGCATGTATTAACATTCCAAATCGTGGTCCTATTCCTATAGGGTTATGGACTTGGAATATCAATGGACCTGGAGCCACTAATACCAAGCCAAATGGACGACGTCTGATTCCTGCTAAAGGCACGAATACTTATGGCAGAAGTGGATTTCTAACTCATAGTTGCATGAATGCTTTTGGTCCTTCCTTAGGTCCTGCATTTTGTTCTGAAGGTTGTGTTACGGGTTCTGCTGATAGCATGCAGCAACTTAATCAGTTACTTGATGCTGAGCCTACAAGTACCTTGAATGTGATGGAGTAGAAATGAAGAAAAAAACTATTTTTTTGGTATGCTTGCTCAGTTTTGTTCCATATTTTACTCATGCAGAGGAAAAAACTCGCGATCAGCGAGAGAATGAAATGGCCGAGAGTGCAATATTTTGGACGCTTGTGAGTAAAGATGCTGCTGATGATATCCAAGCAGAATTAGGTTTAATCGTAATTGGCGTAAAAAATTCTGCGGATGCGTTGAAGCGCTTAGTTAAGCTTATGCGATACAGAATGGATGCAGGATTGTCCGAAGACTACACGTGCTATGTTTTAGATAAAGGTAAAGAGGTGCTTACTTATCTGGAGGGTGTAAGGCCGGATGAGCTAGTAAAGCAATGTCAAGTGGAATTTGAGAGCCGTAAGCACCAAAACAGGCAACTTTTTGAGAAAATTCAGTTAAGTGATGTTTGCTACAGTTCAATACAAATAAAAGAGCGCATTCAGTCTCTCGTTGAAGGTATTCATTCTGGGCAACGTTGTATGAATGGAGATTTCTGATTTTTCTACAAGTAATTATGTGAATCCACTCGAATCTTTGTGTCTGTAACGAGGTGCTGTTTACAGAAGTAATAGGGGTGGACAGTGTTTCGTTGATCTGCTTTGCGATTTGTAATTACAACCAAACGATGTCAATCCGGTTTCAAATCTGTATACTTCATGCCATTCGAAATTATTTTTGACTTGAGTTCATCATCCAACCAGCCGGAGCCAGTCTATGAAGTTTTCGATTTACCGCTACGATCCCGATAAAGATGACAAGCCTTATATGCAGGATTACGACATCCAGCTGGCGCCGACTGACAAGATGCTGCTGGATGCGTTGCTGCGTATCAAATCGATCGATGACAGTTTGAGTTTGCGCCGATCTTGCCGTGAGGGGGTGTGCGGGTCGGATGCGATGAATATCAACGGGCGCAATGGATTGTCGTGCATTACGCCGTTGCGCGATCTGAAAGAGCCGGTGGAGATCCGTCCGTTGCCGGGGCTGCCGGTGATTCGTGACCTGATCGTCGACATGACGCAGTTTTTTCAACAGTACCATTCGATCAAACCTTATTTGATCAATAACGATCCGCCACCGGAAACCGAGCGATTGCAATCGCCGGAAGAGCGCGCGGCGCTGGACGGTGTGTACGAATGCATTTTATGCGCATGCTGTACGACAGCGTGCCCGTCATTCTGGTGGAATCCGGATAAATTCGTTGGTCCGGCGGGGTTGCTGCAGGCCTACCGGTTTCTGGCGGATAGCCGTGATCAGGCGACTGCGGAACGGTTGGATAATCTGGAAGATCCTTACCGGCTGTTTCGTTGTCATTCCATCATGAATTGCGTCGATGCGTGCCCGAAAGGCTTGAATCCGACCAAAGCAATCGGCAAAATCAAGGACATGATGGCCAAAAGAATGGTATGAAGGAATTCGAACGTGCGCGCTGGCGCTGCCGGCGCGGTTTGCTCGAATTGGATATCGTGTTGCAGCGTTTCATGGATTGCTATTACGCGCAATTGGATCAGCAAGGACTGGAACAGTTTGAACGATTGCTGTCGTTACCGGATAATGATTTGTGGGATTTGATCTCGGAAAGAAAAACTCCTGCCGATCATAGCTTGCAAACGGTACTGGAATTGCTGCAAAAGAGTTAGGTTTCCGGCGGTATATTCCGGCGGTTCCGGAGCCTGATAACAGTGCATACTAATCAATCATTCGCATTAAGTGGAGAAGTCATATGGCACAAAAAGGCACAGCGACGCTGAATCTGAATAATGGCAGCGCGCCTATCGAGCTACCGGTTTTAGCGGGAACCATGGGTCCGGATGTCATCGATATTCGTAAGCTGCATGCGCAGAGCGGTATGTTTACTTACGACCCCGGGTTTGTGTCGACGGCCAGCAATAGTTCCACGATCACCTTCATCGACGGTGACAAAGGGATTCTGCTGTATCGCGGCTATCCGATCGAGCAACTGGCGCTGCATTGTGATTTTATCGATGTTTGTTACTTATTGCTGCACGGCGAGTTGCCTGCACTCGAGCAGAAAAAAACCTTCGACGCCGCGATTAAAAACCATTCGATGCTGCACGAGCAGCTGGTGCGTTTTTACAGCGGTTTCCGCCGCGATGCGCATCCGATGGCGGTGATGGTCGGCGTGGTCGGTGCGTTGTCGGCGTTTTATCATGATTCATTGAATATTTCCGATCCGGCGCACCGCGAGCAATCGGCGTTCCGTTTGATCGCGAAACTGCCGACGATTACCGCGATGGCGTATAAATACAACATCGGTCAACCCTATGTTTATCCGCAAAACAGACTGGGTTACGCGGAAAATTTTCTGCATATGATGTTCTCTGTGCCGACGGAGAAATACGAAGCCAATCCGGTGATCGTGCGCGCCTTGGATCGAATCCTGATTCTGCATGCCGATCACGAGCAAAACGCCTCCACCTCGACGGTGCGGCTGGCGGGTTCCAGCGGTGCCAATCCATTCGCCTGCATCTCCGCCGGTATTTCCTGCTTGTGGGGACCTGCGCATGGTGGCGCAAACGAAGCTTGCCTGCATATGCTGGAAGAAATCGGCGATGTGTCGCGCATCGATGAATTCATCCAGCGCGCCAAGGATAAAGAGAGTAATTACCGGCTCATGGGCTTCGGCCATCGGGTGTATAAAAATATGGATCCACGCGCGAAGCTGATGCGCGAAACCTGCCATGAAGTGCTGAACGAACTGGGATTGCACAACGACCGCTTGTTCAAGCTGGCGCTGCAACTGGAAAAAATTGCGTTGGAAGACGATTACTTCATTTCGCGCAAACTTTATCCCAATGTCGATTTTTATTCCGGCATCGTGCAACGCGCCCTGGGCATACCGACCAGCATGTTTACCGCGATTTTCGCCATGGCGCGCACGGTCGGCTGGGTGGCGCAGTGGAGTGAGATGGTGTCCGATCCGGATCATAAAATCGGCCGTCCGCGCCAGTTGTATACCGGTACGACGATGCGCGACGTACCTGATTCGTATCGCAAGAAATAGCCGTTTATTGATTCCGGGGCGCCTATCCTATGAATAAGCCGTTGTTGGATGATACGCTGTTGTCCGGCGCGAATGCCGCGTTTATCGAAGCGGTTTATGACGAGTATCTGCATAATCCCCATTCGGTCGCGCTGGCCTGGCGCGAGTACTTTGACCGGCTGGCAAAGCAACCGGAAATTACCCCGGTCAAGCAAGCTCAAATTCCAGCCGGTGAGACGCCTGCAGTTGCGGGCGCAAAACCTGCCGCAATAGAAACACAAACCGCATTGTCCGACGTGGTCGGCGCGGATACCGACGAACGCAAGCAAGTGGCCGTTTTGCAGCTCATCAATATGCACCGCTATCTCGGTTTGAATCAAGCCAAGCTCGATCCGCTCGGATTGAAACAGCATGCGGATGTGGCGGAATTGAATCCGGCGCATTTCGGCTTTACCGAAGCGGACATGGACAAGATGTTCAATACCGGTTCATTGGTTGGTCCGGAGCGTGCGACGCTGCGGGAAATATTGCAGATTCTGCGCGAAACCTACTGCGGTTCGGTCGGCGCCGAGTACATGTATATTTCCTCGGTGGAGCAGAAACGCTGGATCCAGGCGCGATTGGAAGGTCAACGTTCGAACCCGAATTATTCCGCCGACTATAAACGCCACATTCTCGAACGGCTAACGGCCGCGGAAGGGCTGGAGCGATATTTACATACCCGTTATGTCGGGCAGAAGCGCTTTTCCGGCGAAGGTAACGAAAGCTTGATTCCATTGCTGGATTGTCTGATTCACCATGCCGGTAAGGCCGGTGTGCTGCAAATCATCATGGGCATGGCGCACCGCGCCCGGCTCAATGTGCTGGTGAATACGTTGGGCAAAATGCCTGCCGATCTGTTCCGCGAATTCGAAGGCACACAACCGGAAGCTTTGCCGTCCGGCGATGTGAAATACCATCAGGGATTTTCTTCCGCGATCAAAACCGCGGATGGCATCGTGCGCTTGGCCTTGGCGTTCAATCCTTCGCATCTGGAAATCGTCAATCCGGTGGTGGAAGGGTCGGTGCGCGCGCGCCAGCATTTGCTGAACGACAAACTGGGCGACCGGGTGTTGCCGGTGCTGATTCACGGTGACGCCGCCTTTGCCGGGCAAGGTGTGGTGATGGAAACGTTGAACTTGTCGCAAACCCGCGGTTACGGCACCGGCGGTACGGTGCATATCATCGTCAACAACCAGATCGGGTTTACTACGTCGGATCCGCGCGATAGCCGTTCGACGTTGTATTGCACCGATGTCGCCAAAATGATCGAAGCGCCGATTTTGCATGTCAACGGCGACGATCCGGAAGCGGTGTTGATGATCACCGAGCTGGCGTTCGATTTTCGCATGCGTTTTCACAAGGATGTAGTGATCGATATGGTGTGCTTCCGCCGCCTGGGTCACAACGAACAGGATGAACCGATGGTGACGCAACCGCGCATGTATCAAATCATCAACCAACATCCCGGTACGCGCAAGATGTATGCGGATAAACTGATTGCAGAAAAGGTTATCAAGCCGGAGGATGCGGATAATCTGGCGCAGGCATACCGCGAAGCGATGGACGAAGGCGTCAATCCCAACAAGACGGTGTGCTATGACTACAAGTCACCGTATACCATCAATTGGGAACCTTTTATCCGGCCAGTCAAATGGAACAAGAAAGTTAAAACTGGTGTGGCGCTGCAAACATTGAAACAGCTTGCCTTGCGGCTGACGGATATTCCCGAAGGTTTCAAGCTGCATGCGCGTGTGGCGAAAATCATCGCCGACCGGCGCCTGATGGGTAACGGCGAATTGCCGCTGGATTGGGGCATGGCGGAGAATCTGGCGTACGCTGCCTTATTGAAAGAAGGTTATCCGGTCAGATTGTCGGGGCAGGATTCAGGGCGCGGTACTTTTTTTCACCGCCACGCCGTGCTGCACGATCAAGTCGCGGCGGATCAGAACGAGCGCATTTATGTGCCGTTGCGCCATCTGTATCCCGAACAGCCGGATTTCGTCGTCATCGATTCGATGCTATCGGAAGAAGCGGTGCTGGGTTTTGAATACGGTTAT
>JAFEEI010000027.1 GCA_018241205.1 Pseudomonadota bacterium | reverse complement strand
GAGTACCGCGCAACGAAGCGATTCGCTCGTATAGTCAATTAATCAGCGTTTCCTTAGCTCAGTAGCACGCGCAGCTAAGCGGTAGTACGCTTCTGCTCCCGGCTCTTCTTGATCAAATCGTAAGCGGTTTGCACTTCCTTGGCTTGTTCGGTCGCGACCGCGATCATGTCTTCCGGCACGCCTTGCCCCATCAGTTTGTCCGGGTGGTATTGGCTCATCAGTTTGCGGTAGGCGCGTTTGATTTCTTCACTCGTGCTGTCTTTACTGACGCCCAGCGCTTTGTAGGCATCATCCAGCGCGTTCGCGGAACTCGTGCCGCCGGCGGCGAAATGCATTTGGTTCATCACCATGTCGAGCAATTGCTCGAATGCCCCCGGGGGATAACCCAGACGTTCGGCGATGTCGCGCAGCAATTTTTCTTCGGCGGAATTCAAATCACCGTCGGATAATCCCATGATAATGAGATATACCAGCAACACCTGCCGCAGATTGCGGGAATGGCCGCAGACGGCGAGGAATTCGTTCAACTGCGGATGAATATCGTAATCCGCAGAAGCGCCTTGTTTGAACAGCGCGATGGCTTTCAGCCGGTGTTCGCGCGTCATGCGCAATTTTTGCATGAACTGTTCGACGTGCGACACTTCGCTCTCGGATACCCGACCGTCCGCCTTGGCCAGTTTTCCCATCAAGATAAAAACGGTTTCCAGGAAAACCGCCTGACGGCGCGCGGTATTGAACGGATTGACCCCGCCCGGACCATACGCCACTAGCCGGTCAACAAAACTGCCAGCAATCAGGCCGAGAATCAGGCCGATAAAACCTAGTATCAGAAAACCGGAAAGCGCACCCAGTATTTTGAACACGGCAATTCCCGGTCAGCGATACGGCGAAAATAACAAACCGGCGGTTGAGCCGGTGCTCGTGCCGGAACGGTTGATGATCGTGTAACCAGTCATCACGCTTGCTGCGCCCATTGTTCCGGTGTCAGCGTTTTCATCGACAGCGCGTGAATTTCCTGTTTCATCTTGTCGCCAAGCGATTTGTACACCATCTGATGCTGCTGCACGGTATTTTTGCCTTGAAATTGCGCACTGACGATCAGTGCCTGAAAATGGCGCCCGTCGTCGCCCTCGACTTGCACGTGCTCACACGGCAATACCGATTCAATATAGGTTTTAACGTTTTCTGCTGTAAGCATTTCGATTCTCCTTCACGCATGATGGTCATGCAAAACAAATGTAATGTTAATGGCGCAATTTGTACCCGGTTTTAAGCATCCGGATGGTCAACATGGAAATGGCCACCAGGCATATTGCCACAATCAACAGGCTAAGATAAGGCGAAATATCCGATACGCCGAAGAAGCCGTAACGGAATCCGTCGATCATATAAAAAAACGGATTGAGGTGAGAAAAAAACTGCCAACCTGCGGGCAGCGAGTGAATGGTATAAAACACGCCGGATAAGAAAGTCAGCGGCAAAATGATAAAGTTCTGGAAAGCCGCCAGTTGATCGAATTTATCCGCCCAGATGCCGGCAATCAACCCCAATGCGCCCAGTATCGCGCTGCCCAGCACGACAAAAAGCAGTGACCAGACCGGCAGCATCAGCGGGATATCAAAAAATACCAGTGTCACCAGATAAACACCCAGACCAACCAGCAATCCACGCACGATGGACGCGATAATGTAGGCGAAGAATATGGTGTGATACGACAAGGGAGACAGCAGGATAAACACGATGTTGCCGCTGATCTTCGACTGAATCATGCTGGATGAAGCATTGGCAAAGGCGTTTTGAATGATCGCCATCATCACCAATCCGGGAATCAGGAATGAAGTGTACGCCACGCCCGGATACACTTGCACATGCGCTTCCAGCACATGATAAAAAATCAGCAAGTAAAGCAGTGTGGAAACCATCGGTGCGATGATCGTCTGGAAACCGACTTTCCAGAAGCGCAGCAACTCCTTATGCAACAGCGTAAAAAATCCGGTCATTTTGTTCGATTACCGCTATTTCTCATCGTACTGACAAAAACATCTTCCAGGTCAGGTTGCTGCAAATGCATTTCCAGGATTTGGATTTGCGCCGATCGCAAAGCCGACAGAATGGATTCGACTTGCGCATAACTGTCGATTTTCAATTCGACCATGCCGCTGTCATGACGGATCTGCAATGGTTGCAACTCAGCCGGCAAGACATCCGGCTGCAAGCGCAACTGTAACGATTTACCTGTGCTCATGGCGCCGATCAGGTTCTGCGTGCTATCCAGCGCGACGATCTTCCCTTCCTTCAACATCGCCACGCGGTTGCACAGGGTTTCCGCTTCTTCCAGATAATGCGTAGTCAGCACGATGGTGTGGCCGTTGCGGTTCAGCCGTTGAATGAAATCCCATAATGTTTGGCGCAATTCCACATCGACACCGGCGGTCGGTTCGTCCAGAATGATCACCGGCGGTTTGTGCACCAGCGCCTGCGCAACCAGCACGCGGCGTTTCATGCCGCC
>JAFEEI010000026.1 GCA_018241205.1 Pseudomonadota bacterium | reverse complement strand
CAGCGCGTACTGCGTGGCCGAATACGCAGCGTTGGTCAGGCCGGACAGATAGGCGATAAATGCGCAAGACGCAATCCCGGCGGAGAGATTGTCGGCGGAAATGGTGAAAATCAAGCCGCTGACGTCATGCCCACGCCCCGCCAGCCAGACGAACAGCAAATTGGTTGCGGCGGACAGCACGGCGCCGAGAAACAGCGTGCGCATGATACCGATTTTTGCCGTCAGCACGCCGCCGATGGCAGCTCCGGCAATGGTCATGATAACGCCATACACTTTGGAAATCGTGGCGACTTCGTCCTTGCTGTAACCCATGTCGACATAAAACGGGTTGCTCATGACGCCCATGACGACATCGGAAATGCGGTAAATCGCGATCAAGCCGAGAATCAGCAGCGCTTTGCGGCCGTGATGCACGATAAAGTCGCGAAACGGTGCGATCAACGCACCGTACAACCAAACTAGCAGGGCTTTGCCGCGTTCGGGCAGTGTCCAGTGCGCCAGCGCGCGCTGGGCGATTTGCTCGTTTTCCGAAACGGTGCGGTTGTAGGGTGTGCCGGGTTCACGAATGATCAATGTGGTAACAATGCCGATCGCCATACTGACTGCCATTACCAGATACGCGAAGCGCCACGGCGCGTGATCGTACGCATCGGCGCTGGCATCAACCGCTGCCGCAATCCACAACACACCGGCGGATGCGAGTATCATCGCGACGCGGTAACCGGCCTGATACGTTGCCGCCATCGCACCTTGCAGTTCTACCGCGACCGCTTCGATGCGGTAAGCATCCAGTGCGATGTCCTGTGTCGCCGAGGCAAATGCCACGGCCAGTGCGAAAAATACCAGGTGCGGCAAGTTGATCACGGGATCGGTCACGGCCATGCCTACCAAAGCGCTCGCAATGACGATTTGCGACAGCAACAGCCACGCGCGCCGCCGCCCTAGTAACGATGTCAGCAATGGCAGCGATAAGCGGTCGACCAGCGGCGACCACAGCCATTTGAAACTGTACGCCAGACCGATCCAGCTCAAGTAACCGATGGTCGCACGGTCAATGCCCGCTTCGCGCAGCCAGAACGACAACGTGCCCATGATCAGCAGCAGCGGTAACCCGGCGGAAAATCCCAGCGACAGCATACCGAGCACGCGCGGGTGCGTGTAAACCCGCAGCGCTTGCGACCAGCTAGACGGTGCTTGAGCGGTCATAACAGGTAGTCGTAATCGACGATCAGCGGTGCATGATCGGAGAAGCGTTCGTCTTTGAATATTGAAGTGCCACGGGCTGTTTGCGCGATGGCGGGCGTGGCGATCTGGTAATCGATGCGCCACCCAACATTTTTCGCCCAAGCCTGGCCGCGGTTCGACCACCAGGTGTATTGATCGGGTTCGGTATTCAAACGGCGGAACACATCGACAAAACCGATCTCATCGAAAACATTCGTCAGCCACGCGCGTTCTTCCGGCAGAAAGCCGGAATTTTTCTGGTTCGAGCGCCAGTTTTTCAAATCGATTTCCTTGTGCGCGATATTCCAGTCACCGCATAAAATCAACTCTCGCCCGCTGGCCATCAGGTTTTGCAAGATTGGGAAAAAATGCTCCATAAAATAAAATTTCGCCGCCTGGCGGTGTTCGCCGCTGGAACCGGACGGCAGATAGATCGACACGATGCTCAAATCACCGAAATCCGCTTGCAGAAAACGCCCTTCGGCATCGATATCGGCAATGCCGACGCCTTCGACGACGCGATCCGGTTTCTTGCGCGTATATAGGCCGACGCCGCTGTAACCTTTTTGTCCGGCGCAATGAAAATAACCGTGATAATCGTCCGGCGACTGCATCTCGGCGGACAGATCGGGCAATTGCGCTTTCAATTCCTGCACGCACACGACATCCGCGGTTTGTTTCGCCAGCCAAGGGAAAAAGCCTTTTTTCGCCGCTGCGCGGATGCCGTTTAAGTTCAGCGTTATAATTTGCATCTTTCTATTTCAGGTGGGTTAATTTATGTCCGATTTCCGGCAAGCCTTCATTCAATTCGCCATCGAGCGCAATGTGCTGTGCTTCGGTGAATTCAAAACCAAAGCAGGACGCCTGTCGCCGTATTTTTTCAATGCCGGTTTGTTCAACGACGGCGACGCCTTGCGCAAACTCGGGCAATTTTACGCCAAAGCGATTGTGGCTGCCGAGCTTCCGTTCGATCTCTTGTTCGGCCCGGCGTATAAAGGCATCCCGCTGGTCAGTGCCATCGCGATTGCGTTGGCGGAAATGGGGCGCAATTATCCGTTCTGTTTCAACCGCAAAGAAGCCAAAGACCACGGCGAAGGCGGCGTGCTGGTCGGCGCACCGATGCAAGGCCGCGTGCTGATCGTCGACGACGTGATTTCGGCAGGCACATCGGTGCGCGAATCGGTCGAACTGATCAAAACCGCTGGCGCAACACCGGGCGGCGTCGTGATCGCCCTCGACCGCATGGAATGCGGCAGCGGGGAATTATCGGCAGTGCAGGAAGTACAGCAAATGCACGGTTTGAGCGTGACATCGATCATCAATCTCAACGATCTGGTGGCGTATTTACAGCATCATTCCGGACTGGCGCAACATTTGCAGGCGGTGCAGCGCTATCGGGAACAGTATGGGGTGAATTATTAACTTGGTTCTCCGGCACCAAGTTTGACCCCGCATCGCGCTTTCGCTACATTTAGTCTCCGCAACACAATGTTTATGACGGCTTTGTCGGACTCAATTATATATTCCCAGCCACAGGCGGCCGTGACCGCTATTTCATCGGCGATTTCTACATCAACCCAGTACCGGAACCCGGCGCATGGGGCCATGTTGCTCGCCGGTTTGACCTTGCTGGGATTCCGTGTGGCCAGAACCCGCGGATAGGTTTTCGTTTTTGAATCGAGCGGAGTCAATGGCTGTTATGGCGGGACAGGGCTTCACTCGTACAGTAAAACCTTACAGGATTTCATTCCTCGTAACAGCCGTTTTTATATCAGGATTGTGTTGAATTTAAGCGTTACAGGCAGTGCAGCAGTTAGGGTAAGTTATTGATGGAACAGAAAACATCGATTTAAGTGATTTCAAATTTTATTGGCTGTAAGTCATCGGTATTGATTGTCTGGCGCGCTTTCCACAAATCATAATGATTTTGCAGCAACAACCAGCTTTCAGGTGATCTGCCCAACACCTTGGAAAGCCGGATCGCCATTTCCGGTGAAATATCGGAAACGCCATTGATTAACCGGTTAAAAGTGCTTACAGCCACACCCAAACGCTTGGCTATTTGATTAGCGGAAATATCGCCGAACGGATCGATATACGTTCTTTTAATCAATTCGCCGGGGTGCGGCGGGTTAAATTGCTGAATTGTCATTAGTGATAATCCTCGTAATTCACCACATAAGCATCGCCATCCTCGAAGCGGAAAACGATGCGCCAGTTTTTATTCACATCAATGGCCCAATGGCCTTCCAGTTCGCCTTTCAGTTGATGAAGCCGGTAACCGGGGATATTCATATCGTCGATAGTCACAGCCGCATGCAGAAACGCCAATCGATAACAGAAGTAGATTTGGCAGCAGCGGAGAAACTGATCGATACCTGCGGCTATCATCGTCGTGATGAAGAATTGGTTGCTGCGTTCCGTGCGCCTCGTGCTTCATCTCGTCCGCCGAATTAATCAGCGTTTCCCTAAACATAATGATAACAGTATCAAGAACTATTATCGTTTTTAATCAATAATTTGTTGTTGTTTTTGTATGCTGTGACTCGTATAATGCCGGGTGTTTGCAAAATGCTTCACGGCTCTTGTCGCTTAAAAATCTATCAAGAGCTGCCTGTCACCCAATAGATTAGAGGAGCACGATCATGAAAGGCAATCCCAAAATTATCGATTTACTGAACAAGCTGCTGGCGGAAGAGCTGACGGCCATGGATCAATATTTCGCCCACTCGCGCATGTATGAAGATTGGGGATTCAACAAGCTGTATGAACGAATCGATCACGAAATGAATGATGAGAAACAGCATGCGGATTATTTGATCAAACGGATTCTGTTGCTCGAGGGCGTGCCGGTGATCGGCAACCGCAGCCCATTGCGGATTGGCCGGGACGTGCCGGAGATGCTGCAAAACGACCTGACGCTGGAACGCTCGGTGATCACCGCGTTACGCGATGCTGTCGCTCTATGCGAACAGGAACGGGATTATCAAACGCGGGAAATTCTCGAAGGTATGCTGGCCGAAACTGAAGAAGATCATGCGCATTGGCTGGAGCAGCAATTGGGACTGATCAACAGAGTAGGGCTACAGAATTATTTGCAATCGCAGATGTGAGATTGTGGATGATGTATCGCTCATGCCGCAGGGAACAGCTTGTGTCATGAGCGATGACTTCAAGCCGATCTTGCATCCTGCAACAAGATAGACGAGGGAGCGAGTACCGCGCAACGAAGTGATTCGCTCGTATAGTCAATT
>JAFEEI010000025.1:669-28245 GCA_018241205.1 Pseudomonadota bacterium | reverse complement strand
CGTGCGCCTCGTGCTTCATCTCGTCCGCCGAATTAATCAGCGTTTCCCTAGCTTTCTTTCGAGATATCAGATATCTTTTCATTCTTTATTCAAGTTTTATTACTATAAGAAATAGCTACTTATAAGATATTTTTGTAAGTGAAATATTAATTTAATATGAGAAGAGGCACATTTTTATCGCCTATTTTAGATTTAAAATAAACAATGGTTCTGTTAAGGTATTAAATACTTTATATTGTTGCAAATAAGCAACATTCTAAATGGAAACTTCGGTTGCATACTTGCAAAGCGGGTTTGTTTTGGGCAGAATGCGCTTTAACTTGGCTTTTGTGGTATCTTCTGGTAGATAAATTGTTTTGTTTATTACGCAGAGGTTACATAGAGACAAAGTGAAAAGTGAAAAAACTTGCAAGTATTTACTTTCGTAATCATTTTTAATTTTTTATCAAGGGAGCTCCCATGGCTATATCGAGTATACAGCAAACTGGAATTATGAAGGTTGTTATAGGTTTGTTTAACGCGGCACCGGGCGGTGTCTATTTGTCTGAATTGGCAAATCTGGTTGAAGGGGGGGTGACCACGAGCCAATTGGCCGATATTTTGGCTGATAGTCCAGTATTCAAGACTGGAATTTTGGCCGGTAATGTTACGATTGACGATCAAGTCAACGTCTTGATGAAAAACTTCGGTGTGACTGCTGATAGCGATCCTACCAGTGCGGGCTCTCAAGCAAAAACTTATTTTACTACGCAGCTTACCAATGGTGTGGGGTTCGGTAAAATTGTTTTCGATGCGGGAACGTTTTTGTCAACGACAACAGATACGACATTTTCAACAGCTCAAACTTTGTATAATAACAAAGCATTGGTTGCTGCGGCCTATTCCAAGACTTCGTCTTCCACTGATTTGAGCACGTTGCAAAACGTTTTGAGCAAAGTGACCGGTACCACGGCTTATACCGATGCCGATGTAGCTAACATTCTGAGCGGCGCTGGAAACTCTATAGTACTTACTACTGGTGTAGACAAACTAATCGGAACTGCCGGTAGCGATAATTTTATCGGTGACGATACTGGTACCAATCCAACTGTTTCCGCAGTCGATGAATTAACCGGCAATGGCGGTAATGATACGTTTCAGCATTATTTGGCGAGTGCTGCAACCACTGTGACTAATCCCAAGCTCAATGGTATAGCCAATCTTTATATCAATGGCGGCGCTGCTGTATCAGCCGATCTGTCAAAATTGACGGGTGTTACTTCTGTGCAAATCGACAATCTTGGCGGCAATGCAACTTATACTTTGACGGGTGCGCAAGCTCTGACGGTGCTTAACGACGATGGGGCTGTCATTAATAATGTAACAGCAAAATATGGTGCGACCGATACTTCGGCAAGCATCTCACTGAGCAATGTCGGTACATCGGCCGGTAGTGCTACTGTGGATGTTCAAGGAGCTGCGTTAGCCACTTTGAACCTTACTTCAATCGGTGGAAAAAACTATGCTACTTTAACCAATTCAGCCGGTGTTGCATTGAATAAACTGGTTATTGGCGGCGATCAGAAATTAACTCTGGCAGAAAGCTTGAATGGTGTTAAAACCATTGATGCCTCGTCTTCTACTGGCGGCGTTAAAGTTGATGTCTCGGGTGCTGCTGTGAACGCCGCATTCGCATTTACTGGCGGTTCCGGTGACGACACTATCGTTTTGGCAAACGATGCTCTTGGAAATTTGACTTCGGGTGCGCAGCTCGATGGCGGTGGTGGAAATAATAAGATCGGCCTTAACGATGCTGCATTGACTACTGCAGAATACAGTGCGTTGAATGCCGCTAAAAATTTCGGCACAATTGGTTTGAACGCAGCGGTTACGGTTGACGCCAGTCAATTGACTTCGATCAAGTCGTTCTCGCTGGATAGCGATGCGGCTCAAGTTGTCAGCAACATGTCGACAGGTAGCTCGTTGAGTGTCACCGCCGCGCATGCATCGGACATAACGACAACTTCTAGCGTGGGTGTTCATGATCTGGCATTGGCCATAGGGACTTCGACTACTTCGGGCCTAACGGTTGGTGGTACGGTCAACATCGGGCAGGATAGTGTTGCCCTGAGTTCATTGGGTGATGGCACTGCTGCTAATACCATTAACCAATTGGCGGTTAAAAACAATAGTGTTTACACCATAACCGGTTCTAACGATTTAACTATCAGTAGCATTGCAGATGCAACGAGTTCGGGTTCTAAATACGACGCATCGGGATTTACAGGTAAGTTGAACATTACCGGAAACTCAGCTGTATTTACTGCAGGCTCCTCGCTTGGCGATATCATTATCGGCGGCTCGGGTGACGATACAATCAATGTTGGTGCAAACAGCAGTACAGTGACTGGTAACGGCGGCAATGATACATTCAATGTTTCCTCAGCTGTTGCGGGTGCTACATCGAATTACGCAACGACCACTATTACCGATTTTACAGAGGGTGATACGATTAAATTCGGTGGTACTGCAGGTGCTTTTGCAACGACTAAAGTCGATCTGAGCGGTGCGGCTTCATTAAGTGCGGCTCTCGATTTATTGGCGGCTGGTAGTAACTCAGATGTTCATTGGGGTGTTTATGGCGGTAACACTTATGTGGTAGACGATGCTGGCGCGGGTGCTACGGTAGATGCGGCCGATACGATTGTTAAGTTGACGGGTACACTGGATCTCAGCACAAGCACTTTTGATGCCGGTGCTCACACCGTTACTTTCGCTTAATTATTAACAAAAAGAATCCACGGAGCATCGTGGATTTAAATGATAAGTAATTTTTTGCAATCCCCGGTTAGGTAACTAATCGGGGATTTTTATTTGGTGAATTTTTCGTTCAGGTTCAAGCACGATGGCGATTCTCTTCTTGAACTGGAAGCCGGAATGGTGCGATTGAATGATGATCCGGCAATAATCAAGGCCAGTCATTTTGATTCAAAAAAGATCTTTTTATATCTTATTAAATGCCATCAATTTCTTGCTGAATTTTTTGTAATACCGATATTGGGTCGTCAGCTTGTGTAATAGGCCGCCCGATGACCAAATAACTGGCACCATTGCGCATAGCTTGCTGCGGTGTGGCAATTCTTTTCTGGTCGTTTGCTTGTTGATCAACTGTCGGGCGAATGCCGGGTGTGACTAGGCAGAAATCAGCGTCGAATTGTTGCCGTAAACTGACCGCTTCCAGCGCTGAACAGACCACGCCGTCTAATCCGCAGTCCTTGGTCAGTTTTGCCAGGCGCGTAACGACTTGTTCCGGCTCTCCTTGCAAACCGATGTCCGCAATGTCATTTTGATCCATACTGGTCAGCAAAGTAACGGCGATAAGTTTGGTTGAACCGTGCGGAATGGCATCCCGTACCGCAGTCAGCATTCTCCGTCCGCCCAGCGCATGCACATTGACCATCCATACACCGAGATTAGCGGCTGCCCTGCAAGCACTGGCGGCGGTATTGGGAATGTCGTGGAATTTTAGATCAAGAAATATTTCATAATCCATAGTCCTCAGCTTCTCGATAAGCTGTGGGCCTGCTGCCGTGAAAAGCTCTTTGCCAACTTTCAGGCGGCATAAATGAGGCTTTAGTTTCCTGGCTAGCTGCAACGCTTCTTGGGCGCCAGAGAAATCCAGCGCCACAATAATGCGAGGGTCGTGCATGTTGGTTAATGGTGCTCTGAGTTATTAGTTGGAATGACAGCGGCAGCGAACAAATATCGCGGTGATGAGAGCACCTAGCGCAAAAAAGATCAAGAGCACCACGCTAAAGGGAAGCTCAATGGATTGATCCAGATAGTATTGGAGTGTAACAGGTTGGGAGTTTTTTGAAGCGAATACGGCGAGAACAACAAAGATTGCAATACGCAAAAGCCAGGTTATTAGATTTATCATGATGAGTTCGCCAATGAGTTGATAGATTTTAATTATTTAAACCAATAAAGCAAATTAACCCACAATTGCCAATTCACGGGTGACCGGTTGTGCTGTGAGAATAAGGGAGGAGTGCTTCCAATATTCAGAAGCACTCATTTGCGTTTTATTTCTTTTCCTTGTAATCAACGCGCTCGCGCATTTCCTTGCCTGCTTTGAAATGCGGAACGTATTTCTCGGGCACTTTGACTTTTTCTCCTGATTTGGGGTTACGTCCGACTCGCGGCGGTCTATAATTTAAGTCAAAGCTGCCAAACCCGCGTATTTCAATGCGTTGACCTTTTGCCAGGCTTTTTGCCATGGCGTCGATAATCATTTTGACTGAGAGTTCGGCATCTTTGGTTACCAGTTGCGGAAATCGTGCCGCAAGCCGGGTAATTAATTCAGATTTAGTCATGAATTTTCCTTATTGCTCGGTGTTCTTGCTATCCATTTTCGCTTTCAGCAATGCACCCAAGCTGGTTGTGCCAGCGTTGGCAGGTGCTTTGATTTTTTGCATGGCGGTGGATTCGTCAGATTTGTCCTTAGCTTTAATGGAAAGATTGATGGTGCGATTTTTGCGGTCGATGTTGATAATCATGGTTTCGACCTTGTCGCCTTCTTTCAGGTGCGTGCGAATGTCTTCGACACGATCGCGTGAAACTTCGGAAGCACGCAAATAACCTTCCACGTCGTTGGTCAAGGCAATGACGGCGCCCTTGGCATCAATAGATTTTACCGTGCCTTCGATAATGCTGTTTTTGTCGTGTTCTGCGGCAAAACTGGTGAATGGATCGCCTTCCATTTGTTTGATGCCGAGCGAAATACGTTCGCGTTCAACATCAATAGAAAGGATGATGGCTTCTACTTCATCACCTTTCTTGTAATTCAGCACGGTTTCTTCGCCAGGTTGATTCCAGGATAGATCGGACAAATGCACCAGACCGTCGATATTGCCAGGCAAACCTATAAATACACCAAAGTCGGTGATCGATTTGATTTGTCCGCGAACTTTGTCGCCTTTTTCATGATTGGCGGCAAATTCTTCCCATGGATTAGTTTGGCATTGTTTCATACCCAGCGATATGCGGCGGCGTTCTTCATCGATTTCAAGAATCATGACTTCAACTTCGTCGCCTAATTGCACAATTTTGGATGGATAAACATTCTTGTTGGTCCAATCCATTTCGGATACGTGCACCAAGCCTTCAATACCTTGCTCGATTTCAATGAATGCACCGTAATCGGTCAAATTGGTAACTTTACCGAACAAACGGGTGCGTGCCGGATAACGACGCGACAAACCAACCCATGGATCTTCGCTCAATTGTTTCATGCCGAGCGAGACGCGATTTTTTTCCTGATCGAACTTGAGAACCTTGGCGGTAACTTCATCGCCGATATTGACGACTTCCGATGGATGCTTAACGCGGCGCCACGCTAGATCGGTAATATGCAACAGGCCATCTATGCCACCCAGATCGACAAACGCGCCGTAGTCGGTAATATTTTTAACGATGCCATGAACAACCGAGCCTTCCTGCAAATTGGACAGCAAGGTTTCGCGGTCCGCGCCTTGGGTCGCTTCCAGTACTGCGCGGCGCGACACGACGACGTTATTGCGCTTACGGTCAAGCTTGATAACTTTGAATTCCATTTCCCTGTTTTCATAGGGGGTGGTGTCTTTGACAGGACGAATGTCGACCAGCGAGCCGGGAAGAAATGCGCGAATACCATTGATCATGGCTGTCAAACCGCCTTTTACTTTGCCGTTGACCATGCCGGTAACGATCTTGCCGCTTTCCATGGCTTCTTCCAGATCATGCCAGGCGGTCAGCCGTTTGGCTTTGTCGCGGGACAGCCGGGTTTCTCCATAACCGTCTTCCAGGGACTCAATAGCGACACTGATAAAATCTCCCGGTTTAGCTTCGATTTCGCCGCGATCGTTTTTAAATTCTTCGACAGGAATAAAACTTTCGGATTTGAGGCCGGCGTTAACGACAACGATGTTATAGTCGACACGAACCACTTCAGCGGTAATTACTTCACCCACGCGCATTTCCTGGCGCGAGAGGCTTTCTTCAAAGAGTGCGGCAAAACTTTCGGGGGATTTGGGAGTTGCAGTGGAAGCTGTAGTCATTATAAAAATACCTGATTTGTCATTCCGGCAGGATCGATATCCTGCGGACTGAGTTGATTAATAAAAATGTTTGAAACGATTACTCCATTTTTCTTTCTGCATGGGAATGTTAAGAAAAGCGGCTTGATTTCGTGTTCAAACGCGGGTTTTTGCAAAGATGTCATTATACCAGGAGAGAACGGCATCTTGCGCCTGGGTTATGGTCAATGAAGTCGTCTCCAGTAATTTGGCATCAGCCTCTTGTTGCAGTGGCGCAATGCTGCGATTGCTGTCGCGTTCATCCCGTTTCTGGATATCCTGCAATAAGTCGGTGATATTAGCACTCATTCCTTTCTCTATCAACTGTTTATGCCGCCTCTGCGCACGCACCTCGGCACTGGCGGTTAAATAAATTTTCAGATCGGCATCAGGAAAGATTACGGATCCCATGTCACGTCCATCCGTAACCAGTCCGGGCAATTGACGGAATGCACGCTGGCGCTCGGTAAGTGCTGCGCGAACTTGCGGATAAGCCGCCAACTGGGAAGCTGCGATACCGCATTGTTCGGTACGGATATCATCCGTGACGATTTTGTCGTCCAGATAAATTTGCTCATCCTTGAAAATGACATTCAAGTTCCTAGCAATTTCCGCAAGCTGACCGGAGTTTTGCATATCGGCTTTTAGTTGCATCGTTTTCAATGCCACCAGACGGTATAACGCGCCACTGTCCAAGTAATGAAATCCGAGTTGATGAGCGACTAATTGGGCGATAGTGCCTTTACCGGATGCGGATGGACCGTCGATAGTGATGACGGGAATGTTGTTCGTATTCATCAAGCAAGCTTGTTATTTAAATGACCAAGGCGGGGATTATTTCATTTCCGGGTGAATTATTTGTGAAAATTTTTCAAAAAAATCAGGAAATGTTTTGGCGACGCAATCGGGATCGTTGATGCGCACCGGTGCTCCCAAGGAAGCTAAGGCGAAACACATGGCTATGCGATGATCGTCATAAGTATCGATCGCGGCATTGGGAATTAAGCCGTGCGCGGGCGGTGTAATGCGTAAATAGTCCGCGCCTTCCTCCACGACTGCGCCAAGTTTGCGCAATTCGGCTGACATGGCCGCGAGACGATCGGTTTCTTTCAAGCGCCAGCTGGCGATGTTGCGCAGTGTCGTGGTGCCATCGGCGAATAAAGCTGCAACGGCTAAAGTCATGGCGGCATCGGGAATATGATTGCAATCCAGATCGATGGCGCGCAGCGATTTTATTTTGTCATGACTTGCGGCGCTGCTTGCTTCAATCCAATTGTCGCCCATGGATATTTTTGCGCCCATCAATTCCAGCGCGGCTGCAAAGCGAATATCTCCTTGCACGCTGTCGCGCCCCACCCCTTGAACGCGCACCGGACCCTGTCCGATCGCGCCAGCAGCCAGAAAATACGAGGCGGAAGATGCATCGCCCTCGACAAAGATGCGGCCGGGGTTGTGATATTGTTGTTGTGCCGGTATCACAAATTGCTGCCAACCGCTGTGTTCGACTTGCACGCCAAAACGACGCATTTGTGCGAGTGTGAGTTCGATATAAGGCTGCGAAATCAGTGTACCCGATACCGTGATGACCGATCTCTTCCCGCTCAACGGCAGCGCCATCAGTAATCCGGTGAGAAACTGACTGGAGACATCGCCTTTAACGGTGACTGTGTGCGTGCCATCTTGCTCGCGCAATGCCGCTGGTTTGATTTCCAAGGGCGGGAAACCTGAGTTTCCCAGATAGCTGATGTTTGCACCCAATTGCCGCAGTGCATCCACCAAATCCGCAATGGGCCGTTCGTGCATTCGTGGCACACCAGATAAACGGTAATGTCCCTTCATTAAGGACAATACCGCTACCAAAGGCCGGAAAGCGGTACCGGCATTACCGAGAAATAAATCTGCTTCCTTAACCGGGAAGATGCCGTTTCCGCCCGTGACTGTGTAATTATTTTTGTCCGTTTGTGTGATGGCAATACCCAACTGAGTTAGGGCATCGAGCATGTGAGCGGTGTCGTCGGAAGCCAATAAATCATGAATTTCCGTCACACCTTCCGCTAATGCGGCAAGCAAAAGAATTCGATTCGAGATACTCTTGGATCCAGGCAGTAGCACAGTACCCTGAGCCTTCCCGGAAAAAGGAAGATCAAGCCATTTCATGATATATACAGTGGGTTGCGGCAGTAAAAAAGCTCGATGATATCCCATAAAGATATTTAGGGCGTAAATTTTATTGATCCTTATTAATTCTCAAGAAATATCAATCACGTTACAGCGAAATTGTCGAGATAGATCGAGGTAGAGCAATGGCATTTGGAAAAATCTTTATCAAACTGCCTGGTTTGATGTAATCTACCCTTTTTTCTAAAAAAGACACTTAATACTTAATATAAAAGAGGTTGATGAATGCAAGATGCAGAAATTGTTTTAATGTTTTCCTTACTGATGATCCCGGTTGCTGTTTGGTTGCAATTGTGGGTTAAGAATCGGAGAGAAAAGCGCAGGAACGATTTGGGTGAGGAGGAGTTCGAGAATACAGCGCGGGCATTCGCATCGATTATTTTGGAGGGTGCGGCTATTGTCGGCGGACTTATCATGATTATCATGGGGTCCAGCGGTGTACTCAAGTACGTCCTTAATTTCTATAACTCATAACAACGACGAAATCTATAGGAATTACGAATTCCGGGTTATAAGCGTTCGCTAAGACCCGGAATCTTGTGGTTTGAAGGGGGCTCTGATGCTCAATTACGTGAAAGAAAATTGCTATCCGGCTATTAACAGCAGCTTGTGCGGATCATAAAGCCGTATCACCGACAGTTTCAGTTTTTACCTGTTTTGTTTTGGATTTTGTTCCGGTTGCTTTTTTCGGTGCTTTCTGCTCAAACTCAAAACCGATTTTGCCATCCGCATTTCTGACCAGATAAGCTGAAAAAGGCTTGCCCTTTTTAGAAATAAATTTTGTCAGCAAATCTGTTTTACCGGTTTCCAGTAATTTAGTAATTTGTTCTCGTTCTATCGGGCGTGTCAGGATGATTTTGCCCGTTTTAAAATCGCAGGTGCGGTCGGCGCCGACAGATTTCTCGCAAACATACTGCATGCCGTGCTCATACACCGCATGGCCGCATTTCGGGCATTTGCCCAAGGCCGTTTGGGTACTGAAATCGACAGCTTCATGGTTTTCGTCGCTATTGCCAAAATCAAATTTCATTTCAAAAGTATCGGTCAATTTGATAATGGCGCTGAACGGTTGTCCCATTTTGCTGCGAAAACCCTGCAGCGGCCCGACTTCATGTTGTGTGATGAGGGTTTCCATTTCCTCTACTTCAAACTGGCGGCCGGCAAGAATTTTCCACAATGCAAAATCGCATTTCTGGCATTGAAATTTTTTATAGGTTTCATGCACGGTACCGCCGCATTTCGGGCATGGGGATTTGAGTATCGAGAAATCTCCCGCGATGGTTTCGCCGCGATGCGTTTTGGCTTGTTCCACGATATGCCGTGTCATCTCGGCAATTTTTTCCATGAATGCAGCGCGTTTGAGATTGCCTTGCTCAATCTGGCGTAACTGAAATTCCCAATTGCCCGTTAATTCCGGTGAGATCAATTCCGGGATCTTCAGGCCGCGTAAAAGTGTGATCAAGGAAAAGGCTTTGGCTGTCGGATGAAGTTCGCGGCCAATACGCTGGATATAATTTTCCAGCACCAATCCTTCGATAATCGCTGCGCGCGTTGCCGGAGTTCCCAATCCTTTGGCGTTCATCGCGGCGCGCAATTCTTCGTCTTCCACCAGCTTACCCGCGCCTTCCATCGCGGAAAGGAGTGTGGCTTCATTAAACCGTGCAGGGGGGCGGGTCTGATTGGCGACGATTTCGATTGCTTCGGTGGTGACGGGTTTGCCGGGTGTAATGGCTACGAGCGTCGTATCTTCTTCTTGGTCGTCCGGCTTGACGGATTTGCCGTAAACCGCTTGCCAGCCCGGATTGACCATGACTTTGCCTTCGGTTTTGAATGGCTCGCTCTCAATCCGGGTTATGCGGGTGGTTACCAGGAATTCAGCAGCGGGAAAGAAAATAGCCAGAAAGCGCTTGGTGACCAAATCATACAGCTTCGCCTCGGCTTCGTTTAATTTGGACGGATTTAACGACGTCGGAATAATAGCGAAGTGATCCGAAATCTTGGCGTTGTTGAAGATGCGTTTGTTCGGAACAACCCAGTTGGATGCCAGAACTTTCCGGGCAAATTGTCCGTAACCGGTGTTTTCCAGGCTGAGCAGGGTATCTTTTACGGTCGCGATATAGTCTTCCGGCAGGGCGCGCGAATCCGTGCGGGGATACGTTAGTACCTTATGTTTTTCATACAACGCCTGCGCCAGACCGAGCGTGGTCTTGGCGGAAAAGCCGAAGCGGCTGTTGGCATCTCGTTGCAGGCTGGTCAAGTCATAAAGTAACGGACAGATTTCTTTACTGGGTTTGCTTTCTTCGCTGACGTGACCGGGTTTTCCCTGGCATTTGTCACGGATGGCTTCGGCTTGTTTTTGTTCCCACAAGCGTTCAGGTTTTGCTTCCTGGGCGGCTTTATCCTTGTTGAATTTTTCATCAAACCACTTGCCGGTATAGTCGCCGTTTGTGGTTGCAAACGTGGCATGGATTTCCCAGTAATTCTGCGGACGGAATTTTTTAATTTTTTCTTCACGTTCGACCAGGATTGCCAATGTCGGTGTCTGTACCCGTCCCACAGTGGTTTTGTGGAATCCTCCCTCCTGAGAGTTGAACGCAGTCATGGCGCGCGTACCGTTAATACCGACTAGCCAATCCGACTCCGAGCGGCTGACAGCCGCCTCGGCCAGCGATTGTACTGCCGAGTTGTCCAATAACTGGGTGAATCCTCCGCGAATGGCATCAGGTGTCATCGACTGCAGCCAGAGGCGTTTAACCGGCTTGCTGCTGCCGACATGGCGCAGGATATAGTAAAAAATCAACTCCCCTTCGCGCCCCGCGTCACACGCGTTGATCAGCGTTTCGATATCTTTACGCTTGATGAGCTTGCTGAGAAGCTTCAAACGCGCGGAAGTTTTTTCGATCGGATTCAAATCGAAATGCGGCGGGATCACCGGCAGATTGGTAAAGCTCCATTTGCCGCGCTTTACTTCGAATTCTTCCGGAATGGCGAGCTCAAGCAAATGACCTACCGCTGAAGATACAACGTATTGGTCGTTCTCGAAATAATCCGTGTGCTTGGTAAAGCCCCCCAATGCCCGGGCAATATCGGCTGCGACAGAAGGTTTTTCGGCGATAATCAGTGATTTACTCATTAATTCCTAAACAAAAATCGTTACCTGGTAATAAACTGCCGGATAGGCGTGTCATTACTAAACTGGAGGAATGAGTAAGAGGTGCGAACATAATCAGAATTGGATGCGTGTAAAAGAAAATTAACTCCGGCGGCCGTTTTAACTCAGTTTAATTCAATAAAAATACAGTGAACTTAATGCCGGTAATGAGAATCGCTGACAATCAATAATTTCTCAAGAACGGAGTCGTCCGTAAGCTGGTTTTGAATCCATAATTCGGTCAAAACAATCAGTTTGATTTTTTCCAGACTCGATGAATTTTCATCCATCGCGAGCACGCGATCAATCAACAGTTCACGCTGTAGCGGGTTAATAATGCCGGCTTGTTCCAAGAAGAAAATGAACCCTCTTCCTTCCGTATCGATTTTTTCCATTTCATATTCGGTATAACAGCGGAAAGAATCGTTTTCGGCAAAACTGGCCGGGTAACTGCCGATGTCATGGCGTTCGAGTTCCGAGAGCCAGTTTAAAGTCTCGCTGATATCCTCATCGGCGAATCCGGCCATCGTCAGTTTGCGCGTCAATGTCGCAGAATCCGGATAACTGCCAGAATCAAAAAAATTTTCAAATAAATAAACGAGTATATCGAACATAGTGGTATTTAAGAAAGCGAGTATGTTTACAGATTAGTACCTTTGGTTAATGCCATCACGTATCACTGAATGCGCTGATAACACCCTCCCGGCAAACTGCTGATCTGACCGTCAAGCTCAAGCGTTAATAGCATGGCTGATACAACTTCTGCCGTCAAGCCACTGCGAGAGCAAAGCGTATCAATATCAACGGCATCATGTCCCAGGTGTGTGAGTAGTATTGCGTTTTCAGTTCTTTTTTCAACAGGTAATTCAACAGCCAATTCTTTTTTTTCAGCAATTTTCTCATTTTTGGTTAAAGTTAAATAATTTAATTCATCCAAAATATCCTGCGTATTTTCAACCAGCTTGGCGCCTTGCTTAATCAAGGCATGGCAACCTTTGGATAATGGTGAGTGAATGGAACCCGGAATCGCCATGACTTCGCGCCCTTGTTCCAACGCCTGGCGCGCGGTAATGAGCGATCCGCTTTGTAATGCCGCTTCCACCACCAGACAACCGTGACTCATGCCACTGATGATACGATTTCTGCGCGGAAAATTCCTGCCGATGGCAGGGGTGCCCAGTGGAAATTCGGATATTAATGCGCCTTCCTTGGCCAGTTTGTGGGCAAGCGGGTGATTCTTGGCCGGATAAACAATGTCCAATCCGGTGCCGACTACGGCGATGCTGGCAGCGGAGCCGCGTAAGCCGCCATGATGCGCGGCCGTGTCAATACCCAGCGCCATGCCGCTGATGATGCAGAGTCCGGCATTGCTGGCGGCTTCGGAAAAAGCTTCCGCATTCGATAAACCTTGCGGTGTGGCATTGCGGCTGCCGACAACCGCCAGGGCAGGTTGCCGTAAGAGCTCCCGCCGGCCTTTGAGATACAGCAGCGGCGGCGGAGCGTCAATATTCAGTAATTGAGCAGGATAATCCGGATCCGCCAAAGTGATCACGGCGTTGAACGGATCCTCCAGCCATCGCAGCGCGGCAGTGATTTTGTTGCGGTCGGGGCCTTGCGCAATGCGCTGAGCGACCGGTTTTTTTACAATGCGTTCCATTGCGCCCGGGGATGCCGACAGAATAGCTGCAGGATTGCCAAAGGCGACCAAAAGCCTGCGAATGGATTCGCCGCCCACGCCGTCAATCAGATTAAGACTCAACCATGCCTCAAGATCCGGTGCATGTTTCATGGTGATACCAGCTGATTTCAAGGGGTTTTGACAGCATCCGATATTTTGATGGATTGTGTGCTTTGCACAACCAGAGCATAGGCTATTTTATCAAAGACACGGAATACGAATATCAGTCCGGTTCTTTCATCGGGTAATTGCGTCACTTCCCCTTTCAGGGATTTTGCTTGGCTTCTGCGGTAAACAGCCAGCACATGCCCCATCTCCAAACCATTCGCTTCCCCTTTATTCAGTGTGACAATACTACCCTTGCCAATCTCCATGACGCCGCCATAGACCGAAATAATCCGCCCCTTAACCGGAAAATCCGGTGCGTGCGGCGCGTAGTTATTGAAAATAGTACCGGGCGCGGGAACCAAGCGATCGCCTGTTAATATTTCTTCCGGAGCGTGCGTGATAAGTATTGTGCTGACATCCGCAAATGCGGTCACTTTCGCGTTTCCCAGGTAGGTGGCTTCATAGCCGAGGACCGAACCGTTTTGATCAGGATCCTTCAATGCTGTGCCGGGGCGGAAAATTTGCCATGCCGCGCCTTTGTCTTTGGGCAGCTCACTGACATACGCGATATTGCCCGTGCTTAAGGTGACTCGCGCGTCACTGGAACCCAGGATATAAGGTGCATTGTCGAGACCATTTTTTTCGATGACCAGCGGCTGGCTCAGAAATGGCTCGATTGCGGCTGCCGGGATGCTGGGAATTGCAGCGGTACCCGACTGTTCTGCACGGATTTTCGGTGATAATTTAACGGTTTTGACGCCGTATTCATCGTCTTCCGCAAGGCGGAGGCGAGTTCCATGCCGTGTTTTTTCCAGTATGACAACGTCGCCGGGGTAAATTTTGTGCGGATTTTTTACCTGCGCGCGATTGAGTCCCCAGATTTCCGGCCAGCGCCAAGGATCTTTCAGAAAACGGGAAGCGATTCCCCACAGCGTATCGCCTGGCACGACCACATGCCGGTCAGGCGAATCATTTCGCAGTACTATCTCTTCAGCTTTGATTGGCGTGATGGAAAGCAGGCCCGGAAATAAAATCAAAGTTATAATAAGCTTTCGCATGGATGATCCCTAAGGCAACGGTGATACACACAGAATGATTGCCGAATGATACGGTCTAAATGCGCTGTTCGGTTTACTAAACTACACATTTTTTTCATGACTATTCTAAAAATACTACAATATCCGGATGAAAGGCTCCATACTGTAGCCGTTCCCGTCGCACAAGTCACGAATGAAATCCGTGCATTAATAAAAGATATGACTGAAACGATGTACGCTGCGCCCGGTATAGGGCTGGCAGCCACGCAAGTGGATGTGCACGAGCGTATTATCGTGATCGATGTTTCCGAGGCGCGCGATCAGTTGCTTGTTTTTATCAATCCGGAAATTATTGCCAGTCATGGCTTATCGGATTATGAAGAAGGTTGCTTGTCAGTGCCCGGCATATACGGAAAAGTGCAGCGTGCCGAATCGGTTACCGTGAAGGCTTTGAATGAACATGGTGAGCCGTTTGTGCTGGATGCCGATGGCTTATTGGCGGTATGTATTCAGCACGAAATGGATCACTTGGCGGGTAAAGTGTTTGTGGAATACTGGTCGCGGCTAAAACAAGTACGCACATTGGCAAGGCTAAAAAAGAAACAGCGCAGCACCATGTAGCAGCGTTAATGCGGACATGAATCAAGCTGCGCTCCGTACAGTGCTTGCGGATTGATACGCGGATTTCATCGACGCAATCAAATCCCCTCTTTCTAATTAATAAGCGATCAATGCGCTAGCATGAAAATCATATTTGCTGGAACTCCCGTATTTGCTGCTGCGGCACTGGATGCGCTGATTCGGGCGGATCATGAGATTGTCATGGTTTTGACCCAACCGGACCGGCCTGCGGGCAGAGGCATGAAGGCTGCTGCCAGCGCCGTTAAACTGCTGGCCGAACAGCATTATCTGGCATTATTGCAGCCGTTGACCCTGAAAACTACTGAAATACAACAGCAACTGCAAGCGTTGCATGCGGATGTTATGGTGGTGGCGGCGTATGGATTGATTTTGCCGCAAGCTGTGCTCGATATTCCGCGCCTGGGTTGCTTGAATATCCACGCGTCGTTATTGCCACGCTGGCGTGGCGCCGCGCCGATTCAGCGCGCAATTCTGGCGGGCGACCGCGAAACTGGTATCACCATCATGCAAATGGATGCCGGATTGGATACCGGCGGCATTTTACTCATGCACAGCATCGAAATCGCGCCGGAGGATACCACGCAATCGCTACACGACCGGCTGAGTCTGTTGGGTGCGCAGAGTATCGCGGAAGCATTGGCATTATTGCAGCGGAGAAAATTGCTTGCTGCGGCGCAAGACGGAACACAAGCCTGTTATGCGGCGAAAATCACCAAAGCCGAAGCGGAAATCGATTGGCGCCAAAGCGCGCAACAGATAGACCGGCTGGTGCGGGCGTTCAATCCGAATCCGGGTGCCTATGCGCATTTCCGGGATACGGTGCTGAAGATCTGGCAAGCCAAAGCGATTGATGGAAGAGCAGGAAAGCCGGGGGAAGTGGTTGCGGTTGATCAGGCAGGGATTACGGTAGCTTGTGGTTCGGGCTTGTTGCGGCTAGAAATAGTACAGAAACCCGGCGGCAAGAAAATGAACGCGGCGGATTTTCTGGCCGGTAATCCGATGCAGCCGGGTGAATGCTTTATGACCGTGCTTCATTCCGCTGCGCCACATGATTAAAACGCAACTGGCGGCGGCTTCTGCGGTCGGTAAAGTATTGGCCGGGTCGAGTTTGACCGAGGTGCTGCAGGAGACATGGCGTGCCGATCCGGCGTTGTCGAAACAGCAAAGGGGTGCTATTCAGGATTTAAGTTACGGTGTGCTGCGTTTTTATGGTCAATTACAGGCGATTCTCGGGTTGCTGCTGAAAAAAGCGTTACGCGATAAAAGCCTGCACTATCTGTTGCTCGTCAGCGTGTATCAATTGCAGTACAGTAAAGCATCTCCGCATACGGTGGTGGATCAAGCCGTTTCCGCTTCACGCGCCTTGGCACAGGGTCAAGGGATGCAAGGGTTGGTAAATGCCGTGCTGCGCAATTTTATCCGGCGGCGCGAAAGTTTGTTGCAGCAGGCGATGGAGAAAGAGGAAGGATTCTATTCGTATCCGCAATGGTGGGTCGATAAATTGCGTCAATACTATCCGGAGAAGTTTCGCGCGGTACTGGAAGCCGGCAACAAACGCCCGCCGATGACGTTGCGGGTGAACCGGCGCAAGATGAGCGTGGAAGCTTACTGTAGCTTATTGGCGAACAATGGAGTGGCAGTGGAATTTCTGCAATCCGGCGCGCTGCAATTGAACCAGCCGGTTGCGGTGGAAAATTTACCCGGTTTTGCCGAAGGCTTGGTGACCGTACAAGACGCCGGTGCGCAGCTTGCCGCACCGTTCCTGGATGTGCATGACGGCATGCGGGTATTGGATGCATGCGCGGCGCCGGGAGGGAAAAGCACGCATGTGCTGGAATTGGCCGATGTGGCGTTGACGATACTGGATAATGAGACGGCAAGGCTTGCACGGGTGCAACAGAATCTGCAGCGTTTGCATATGACGGCGGAAAGGGTGATATGCGGTGATGCGGCGAATCCCGATGCCTGGTGGGATGGCCGCCCTTATGATCGCATTCTGGCGGATGTGCCGTGCTCGGCATCCGGTGTGGTTCGCCGTCACCCGGATATCAAATGGTTGCGGCGTGAAAGCGATTTGGTTAAATTTGCGCAAAATCAACAGGCAATTTTGCAGGCGCTGTGGAAAATTTTGGGCAGGGGTGGTAAGTTGCTCTATGTGACTTGCTCAGTTTTTGCTGAAGAAAATACCATGCAGATAGAGAGATTTCTTAAACACCATCCGGAGGCGCAACTATCGCCGCTTCCGGCTACGGCAATTTCAATATATGAGGGACAACTGTTACCCGCTATTCAACACGATGGCTTCTTCTATGCTTTATTGCAAAAAGCCTGATCGCCATGCGCGTCGAGTAAAACCGGCATATCTCAATCTTATCGCTTTATTGTTGATTTTGTTGTTGCCGATATCCATGGTTCGTGCGGAAGGCATACAGATAAAGTCTGTCAGTCTGGCAGCGGCGGAAAAAGGGTATGAAATCAGCATGGACTCGGAGATCATGCTCAACGAAACGCTGGAGCAGGCGCTAGAGAAAGGCATCGTGCTGTATTTTGTCGCCAAATTCAGTCTGTTTGACGCGCGCTGGTATAAGCTGAATGAGGAAGTGGCACGCAGTAAGTTTGTGGTCGGCTTGCGCTATTATGCGCTGACACGGCAGTATCATCTGAATCATCCCGTGTTTTCCCAAAGCTACTCTTCATTAAACGAAGCATTGCAGGCGCTGGGACGGATACGCGATCTGCCTTTGACGGTTAGATCCGAGATGAAACCGGATGCTGATTATGTGGCATCCGTTCGAGTGTGGCTGGATCTGACGCGCATGCCCAAACCATTCCAAGTTGAGACAATCGGTTCCAGTCAGTGGGATTTGAGTTCAGACAAGCTGGAATGGCACATGAAGCTGCCCACGCCGGGGGAACCGGTGCAGATTAAAGGTCATTGATGAAATACGTGCTCATCGTTGGCGCCGGTGTGGGAGCGGTGATGCTTTTTCTGCTGGCTACCGCAGGCGCCAATACCGAGTTTTTTGAACGGAAATACCGCTTATTGCTGGGCATCAATATCGCCTTCGTGGTGTTTCTCATGGCGATTCTGGGGTTTTTGTTGTGGCGCTTCAGGCGCCGTCTCAAGTCGGGGGTTTTCGGATCCAGGCTGGCGCTGCGTTTAATGCTGGTTTTTTCCCTGATGGCGATACTCCCCGGCGTTCTAGTGTACGCCGTATCGGTTCAGTTTCTCGAGAAGAGCATCGAATCCTGGTTCGATGTGAAAGTGGATCGTGCGCTGGAGGGCGGATTGAATCTGGGGCATACCATGCTGGACAATCTGCTGGAGGAATTGCAGCGGAAAGCGCAAGCGACCGCGCTGATTCTATCCGACCCCGCCAATCCGCCTTTGTGGGTGCTCAACGAATTATTGCTGCAATCGCAAGTGGAAGAGGCGACTTTGTTTAATCAGGATGGTAAGGTGATCGCCTTTTCCAGCGAGAGTAACCTGGCGTTATTTCCTGGAATACCCAATGCCGTCATCATGCGGTATATCCGCATGCAGAAAGCATACGGCGCAATCGAGTCGATTGCCGGAAAGGGCCTGTATTTACGCGTGGTTGCGCCTGTCAATGTATTGAGTCTGAAAGAGGATATCCGGATACTGCAGCTGCTGCAGCCGGTTCCGTTGCAATTGGCAAAAGATGCAGAGCGGGTGCAAGCGGGTTATCAGGATTACCAGGAGCTTTCATTGTCGCGCCAGGGCTTAACCCGGCTGTATAGCGTTACCTTGACACTGGCGTTGTTTCTGTCTCTGTTTTCGGCATTGGCGACGGCTTCATTGCTCAGTGAAAAGTTGAGTGCTCCCTTAGGTATGCTGGCCGAGGGCACGCGCGCGATTGCGCAAGGCGACTACAGTCGCCGCCATCTGGTTCAAAGCCGCGATGAGTTGGGCGTTCTGACGGAATCTTTTAATCTGATGACGCAACAATTGGAAGAAGCGCAAGCGGCTGCGCAGCATAATCAGCGGGCTGTCGAGAGCGCGCGCGCGCACCTGGAAAGCATTCTGGCGAATTTGTCGTCGGGTGTGCTGGTGTTCGACGATCAGTTGGTGTTGTCCAAGGCAAACCGCAGCGCGGAGCAGATACTGCAAATACCGCTGATCAGTCTGGACGGTTCGATTATCGAGGGGTGTGTGAACAATGAGCCGCAACTGAGTGCGTTGATTACCGAGATCAAAGCGGGTTTTAATTCCAGGGAAACCGGTGTTTGGCAGCGTCAATTGACGCGTTCGGAAGACGGCCGCAATCAGGTCTTGTTGCTCCGGGGAACGCGCCTGCCCAAGCTGTCGGGCGGTGGCGGCGTGGTGGTTTTTGACGACATTACCAATCTATTGCAAGTGCAGCGCGCGGTCGCTTGGGGCGAGGTTGCGCGTCGGCTGGCGCACGAAATTAAAAATCCGCTGACACCAATTCAGCTCTCGGCCGAGCGCGTGCAGCACAAATTGATCAATAAGTTGAGCGAGGAAGACGCCAAGTTTTTGCGGCGCTCAACCGAAACCATTGTCAATCAGGTGGAAGCGCTGAAAAAAATGGTGAATGAATTTAATCAGTATGCGCGTGTTCCTGAATTGGAGTTGCGTCAGCTGGACCTGAACCGGCTGGTACACGAAGTATTGTCACTTTATGAAACAGCGAATATGGCGACTGAAAATAACAAGCATGCGCATGTGCACATTAAGCAGATATTGACGGATGATTTGCCGCTGATCAGAGGCGATTCGGCGCAATTGCGTCAAGTGCTGCATAATCTGTTGCAGAATGCGCAGGATGCGTTGATTGACACCCTGGAGCCTGTGATCGAAGTGAAAACCGACAAGGTGCACGGCGGTGTGCAATTCAGTGTGCGTGATAACGGTTGCGGTTTCTCGGATGAGATCAGGGCGCGGGTTTTCGAACCGTATGTCACGACTAAGCCGAAAGGGACCGGGCTGGGTTTGCCCATTGTGAAAAAGATTGTGGAAGAGCATGAAGGTATCATTCATGTCGAAAATATCAAACCGCAGGGTGCGCAAATTTCAATTATCCTGCCGGCGGTGGAGAGGAGCGTGTCTGCAGCGGACAACCCGGCTGATAGTAAAGTAATCGGATAATAAATCGGTGATGACGGAATTGATAAATAAAACTTCGATACCAGGTCATTCGTCAATCAAGGAACTTGGAATTCATACTGCATACTGATCGTGAAATTTGACAGTTGTAGCCAAGCTGATTAGATTTCGGTGGTGGAGAAAACGCTAAATGATAACGAACAATACAATACTGATTGTGGATGACGAAATTGGCATACGCGAATTGCTGTCCGAAATTTTGCGTGACGAAGGCTATCGGGTGGCGCTGGCGGAGAATGCCGAGCAGGCGAGAAACTGGCGCGCGCAAACGCGCCCCGATCTGGTGCTGCTGGATATTTGGATGCCTGATACGGATGGCATTACCTTGCTGAAAGAATGGGCTAGTAACGGTCTGCTGACGATGCCAGTGGTCATGATGTCCGGGCACGGTACGATTGATACGGCCGTGGAAGCTACGCGTATTGGCGCCTTCGGTTATCTGGAAAAGCCGATACCGTTGCAAAAATTGCTCGGCACCGTGAGCAAGGCTTTGCGCGGCGGGCAAAACAAGCAACAATCGGCGCTTTCGCTCGTTTCGCTGGGTAAGGGAGCATTGATCAGCGATCTCAGAAAGAAATTGGAACAAGTTGTGAATCTTAAAGCTCCGCTGTTGTTGATGGGTGAGCCAGGTGCTGGCGCAGAAATCTGTGCGCGTTTCATGCATCGCCCCAATACGCCGTGGGTGGAGCCTGAAACGTTGACGGTATTGGCCGAGTCGCCGTTGCAATTGCTGGAACTTGCGCGCGACGGTCTGTTGTTCCTCAAGGATGTCGGTGAAATCAACAAGCTGGCGCAAAAAGGATTGTTGTTATTGTTGAGCAAACTGCAGAAATACAACGTCCGGCTGATTTGTGCAACCTCGCACCCATTGGCCGAGTTGACGGCGCAAGGCGCTTATCATCCCAGGTTGTACGAGATATTGAGCAGTCTCAGTATCGGTATTCCGGCATTGCGGGCGCACCGGGAGGATATTCCCGAGCTTGCCAATCAAATTTTGTCGCGTTTCGTGGAATCGGGAGAAGCTTCATCCACGTTACAGTTCAGCACCGCGGCACTCAATTGTTTGCGCAATTATGATTGGCCTGGCAACCTGACTCAATTAACCGGCGTGGTGCACTCTTTAGCATTAACCTGCACCGGTGATGAGATTTCCGCCGAAGCGGTGCAGCAAGCGATGGTTTTTCCCGAATCGGCTTCAACATCGGTCGCACCGGAAATTCCACTCGATCTTTCGTTGCGTGAAGCACGCGATTTGTTCGAGAAAACTTATTTCGAGCGTTTGATCGATCAAGAAAGCGGCAATATGACACGAGTTGCCGATCGGGCTGGGCTGGAACGAACTCACTTGTACCGCAAAATAAAATTACTGGGAATTAAATTGCGCGGGAACTGATTTTGTCAGGATATTTCGCTGCTAGCGGATTGGTTTTAGGCACAAAAAAGTGAAGTTCTCTAGTTGTAGTAACCTTTATCTTAGAGGATAATGTCGCATTTTGTTTATTTGCCGATACGATGTGTTCCTAACAAGAAGGCGCACAGTTCGGACTTTTTCTGTTTGTTGAAAATATTAGGGAGTTAGTAATCGATGGGGACATTCAAGGATTTTGACGCGCCGGTGTTTAAGGAGTTAACCAGTGCGATTCGCGCATTGGCGATGGACGCCGTGCAAAAAGCCAATTCCGGTCATCCCGGTATGCCGATGGGTATGGCGGAAATTGCTGAAGTGCTGTGGATTCATCATCTGCGTCATAATCCTGGTAATCCGGGGTGGGTGGATCGTGACCGGTTTATTCTTTCCAACGGACATGGATCGATGCTGATCTATGCATTATTACATCTGACCGGTTACGATCTGCCGATGGAAGAAATCAAAAAATTCAGGCAGTTTCATTCCAAAACACCGGGCCACCCTGAATACGGCTATACGCCGGGAGTGGAAACCACGACTGGACCATTGGGGCAAGGCATCACCAACGCAGTAGGTATGGCGTTGGCGGAGAAAGTGCTTGCCGCTGAATTTAACCGTCCCGGTTATAACATTGTCGATCACTATACCTATGTTTTTCTGGGCGATGGTTGCTTGATGGAAGGTATCTCACATGAGGCTTGTTCTCTGGCGGGTACCTTGGGTCTAGGGAAGCTGATTTGTTTTTACGACGATAACGGCATTTCCATCGACGGTCATGTGGAAGGTTGGTTTACCGACGATACGCCGAAACGTTTTGAGTCTTATGGCTGGCACGTCGTGCCTAACGTGAACGGTCACGATCCGGTGGCCATCGAGGCGGCAATTGAAGCTGCCAAGAAGGTTAATGACAAACCCTCCATGATTTGCTGTAAAACGGTTATCGGCATGGGATCGCCAAATATGGCCAATACCCACTCGGTGCATGGTGCAGCGTTGGGTGATGCGGAAATTGCTGCAGCGCGTCCGCATATCGGCTGGCATTATCCGCCATTTGAAATTCCGCAGCATGTCTATAGCGCCTGGGATGCGCGAGCAAAGGGGCAGAGACTGGAGACCGAGTGGAATGAAAAATTTGCTGAGTATGCGGAAAAGTACCCTGCCGAGGCAGCCGAATTCAATCGCCGCATGGCGGGCGAATTGCCTGCTAGCTGGCGTAGTCACGCCGATGGCGTTATCAATCAAGTTAACGCGAAAGCGGAAACCATCGCCAGCCGCAAAGCATCACAAAATGCAATTGAAGGCTTGGCGTCCGTTTTGCCTGAATTGATCGGCGGTTCCGCCGATCTGGCGGGCTCCAATCTGACCTTGTGGTCGGGTTCCAAAGGGATCAGTAAACAGAACGGCGGTAATTACGTGTACTACGGCGTGCGCGAATTCGGTATGAGCGCCATGATGAACGGATTGTCGCTGCACGGCGGTTTAATTCCCTACGGTGCAACCTTCCTGATGTTCTCCGAGTATGCGCGTAATGCGCTGCGCATGGCCGCATTGATGAAAATCCGCAATATTTTTGTCTTCACACACGATTCAATCGGCCTGGGTGAGGACGGACCAACGCATCAACCGGTAGAACAGACCGCGACACTGCGCTTGATTCCTAATATGGACGTGTGGCGTCCTTGCGACACGGTTGAATCGACTGTGTCATGGGCGCATGCCATCGAACGCAAAAACGGTCCGTCGACATTGATATTCAGCCGTCAGAATCTGCCGTTCCAGAAACGCGATGCCGCGACCATTAAACTGATCGATAACGGCGGTTACGTGCTGTCTGAAGCGGGTAATGGCAAGCCGCAAGCCATTCTGATAGCGACAGGCTCCGAAGTGGGTCTGGCGATGAATGCGCAGAAAGTGTTGGCCGAGGAAGGCATACACGTGCGTGTGGTATCCATGCCTTGTACCAATGTATTTGATCGTCAGGAACCATCCTACAAAGACAGTGTCTTGCCGAAGGGTGTCAAACGCGTTGCGGTGGAAGCGGGTGTGACCGATTTCTGGCGTAAGTACGTCGGGCTGGACGGCGCGGTCGTCGGTATGGATACTTTTGGTGAATCAGCGCCTGCGGATGTGTTATTTAAGCATTTTGGCTTTACCGTCGAGAATGTCGTCAAAACAGTCAAAAGCATTCTCTGATCATAATTTATGATTAAAGCAAACTGGGCGTGATGCTTATCCGCCGGTGAGCAACAAGTTTTTTATTTAAGGAGTTTTAGTATGACAATTAAGGTTGGTATTAATGGGTTTGGTCGTATCGGGCGCATGGTTTTCCGCTCAGCAGTACAGAATTTTTCGGATATCGAAATCGTTGCCATTAACGATTTGCTGGAACCGGATTATTTGGCTTATATGTTAAAGCATGACTCAGTGCATGGCCGCTTCCACGGTGACGTTTCCATCGAGGGCAATACCCTGGTAGTGAATGGTAAAAAAATCCGTTTGACCGCGGTTAAAGATCCGGCCGAGCTGAAATGGAACGAAGTCGGCGCGGAAGTTGTTATCGAGTCAACCGGTTTATTCCTGACTAAGGAAACTTGTGAAAAACACCTGACAGCCGGTGCCAAGAAAGTCATCATGTCAGCGCCTTCCAAAGACGATACGCCAATGTTCGTATATGGCGTGAATGACAAATCTTACAAAGGCGAAGCCATTATTTCCAATGCTTCTTGCACCACCAATTGCTTGGCACCGATTGCCAAAGTGTTGAACGATAAATGGGGTATCAAACGCGGGCTAATGACCACCGTGCATGCAGCAACCGCAACGCAAAAAACCGTGGACGGCCCATCCAATAAAGATTGGCGCGGTGGCCGCGGTATTCTGGAAAACATCATTCCTTCTTCAACCGGTGCTGCCAAAGCGGTGGGCGTAGTTATTCCGCAATTGAACAAAAAACTGACCGGTATGGCTTTCCGTGTTCCGACATCGGACGTGTCAGTCGTGGATTTGACCTGTGAGCTGGAAAAAGAAGCAAGCTACGATGAAATTTGCAAAGCGATGAAAGAAGCTTCCGAAGGTTCCATGAAAGGCGTTCTGGGTTATACCGATCAAAAAGTGGTATCCACCGACTTCCGCGGCGAGAGTTGCACTTCTATTTTCGATGCCGAAGCAGGCATGGCGTTAGATAAGAGCTTTGTCAAAGTAGTCGCATGGTACGACAATGAATGGGGCTATTCCACCAAAGTACTGGAGATGGTGCGTACTGTCGCCAAGTAGTTTTTATTTTCAGATTGGCAGTCTACAGTTAGAATCCAGATTGCTATCTGATTTGAATAGTTAATTTATTACGACATAAAGGGTAGCGTTTGCTATCCTTTATATTTTGTCAAAGACAATTCTGGAGCTTACCGTGTCTGTTATTAAACTTGTCGATCTGGACCTGAAAGGTAAACGCGTATTTATACGCGCTGATCTCAACGTACCTGTAAAGGATGGAAAGGTGACCTCGGATGCGCGTATTACCGCTTCCATGGCGACCATCAATCATTGTATTAAGCAAGGCGCCAAAGTGATGGTGACTTCTCATCTAGGCCGTCCTGAGGAAGGTGTGTGGACGGAAGAAAACTCGCTGAAACCTGTGGCGGATAATATTGCTAGCCGTTTAGGAAAGCCGGTGCGTCTGATCAAGGATTGGGTTGATGGTGGATTTGATGTGGCTGCCGGAGAACTGGTGATGCTGGAAAATTGCCGCATCAATAAGGGTGAAAAGAAAAATGTCGAAGAAACCGCGCAGAAGTACGCGAAATTGTGCGATGTTTTTGTCATGGATGCCTTCGGCACCGCGCATCGCGCGGAAGCCTCAACCCACGGCATCGCCAAATACGCTCCGGTGGCTTGTGCCGGTATTTTGCTGACAGAAGAATTGGATGCGCTGACCAAAGCACTGTTGAATCCGGCGCGTCCGATGGTGGCGATTGTCGGTGGTTCGAAAGTTTCGACCAAGCTGACCGTGCTTGAGTCGTTGTCGGAAAAAGTCGATCAATTGGTAGTGGGGGGCGGTATTGCCAATACTTTCCTGAAAGCGACCGGTAAGAATGTCGGTAAATCGTTGTGTGAAGATGATCTGGTGCCGACTGCCAAAGTATTGATGGATAAAATGGCAAAACGCAATGCATCGATTCCGGTTGCGGTCGATGTGGTCGTCGGTAAAAAGTTTGATGCCAACGAACCGGCGGTATTAAAAGATGCCGGTAATGTGGCGGACGATGACATGATTTTTGATATCGGCCCGAAAAGCGCGCAAGAATTGGTGGATATCATCATGAAAGCCGGCACGGTGGTATGGAACGGTCCAGTGGGCGTATTCGAGTTCGATCAATTCGGTGCCGGAACCGAGAAAATTGCCCGCGCGATCGCGGAAACGAAGGCTTTCACGTTAGCGGGCGGCGGTGATACCATTGCAGCTATTCAGAAATATGACATCTACGACAAAGTTTCCTATATTTCAACGGCGGGCGGCGCATTCCTGGAGTTTTTGGAAGGTAAGAAACTGCCAGCAGTGGAAATACTGGAAATGCGCGCCAAATAATCAGCACGAGAAATTATGATTCGAAGAACGAAAATCGTAGCGACACTGGGACCCGCTTGTAAAAATCCTAAAATATTGGATCGCCTCATCCGGGCCGGTGTCGATGTTGTTCGGATCAATTTTTCTCATGGCACGCGCGAACAGCATATCGAATTTGCCGAAATGACGCGTTCTCTGGCGCGTGCTGCCGGTCTTACGGTCGGTGTGCTGGCCGATTTGCAAGGGCCGAAAATCCGTGTCGGTAAGTTTGAGCACGGCAAAATCCGGCTTGAGGTCGGCGATCAGTTCATTCTGGATGCCAATTGTGAACTGGGTAATCAGGAACGGGTCGGGCTGGATTACAAGGAACTGCCGAACGATCTGGAGACCGGTGCCACGCTGATGCTCGATGATGGCCGCATTGTGCTCGGTGTCTCGCATGTGAAGGGCCATCAAGTATTTTGCGTGGTCGAGCAGGGCGGCATACTGTCGAACAATAAAGGCATTAACCGCAAAGGCGGTGGACTCGGCGCACCGGCGCTGACCAGCAAGGATTTGGAAGATATCAAAACCGCTGCGGAATTGGGTGCGGATTATCTGGCCGTATCGTTTGTCCGCTCCGGCGACGATATCCGTCAGGCGCGCGCATTGTTGCAGGAAGCGGGCGGCAGAGGCATGGTCATGGCCAAGATCGAACGCTCCGAGGCCATTCTGGCATTGGACGATATTCTCGAAGCATCGGATGCGATCATGGTGGCGCGCGGTGACTTGGCAGTCGAAGTCGGCGATGCCGCCGTTCCGGCACTGCAAAAACGGATGATCCGTTCGGCGCGGGCCAACAATAAAACTGTCATTACTGCTACGCAAATGATGGAATCGATGATTACCAATCCGATTCCGACACGCGCTGAAGTTTCCGATGTGGCCAACGCGGTATTGGACGGCACCGATGCGGTGATGCTGTCGGCGGAATCCGCTGCCGGTGAATATCCGGTGGAGGCGGTTGAAGCCATGGCCAGAGTTTGCCTGGAAGCGGAAAAAGAATATCTGGTCAACATCGACCGGCGGATGCAGAACATTAACCCGGCAACGATCGAAGAAGCGATCGCCCGCGCGACCATGCACACCGCCAGCGGCCTGCAGATTCGCGCCATTGCCGCGTTGACGCAGAGCGGTGTGACGGCATTATTGATGTCGCGCCGGAGCTCCAAAGTGCCTATCTTCGCATTGAGCCCGAATGAAGAAACACGCCGGCGGGTGACATTGTTCCGCGGCGTTTATCCGGTGGAATTCGGTGCGGGATTGAACGATCCGGAAGAAATTCTGAATCTGGCGGAACAGGAGCTACTCAATCGCGGTGTAGTGCGCAATGGCGACATTATGGTGATGACGATCGGCGAGCCGGTAGGCAAAACCGGTGGTACCAATACGATGAAAATTATCAGAGTCGGTGAGTGGAAAACAAGACAAGGCATTGTGCAATTTGAGCTACCAGTTGCATAGCTGCTCAGATAAGCGCACCGGCCAATCACGCAAAACAATCTAGGGAAGCGCTGATTAATTCGG
>JAFEEI010000025.1:0-583 GCA_018241205.1 Pseudomonadota bacterium | reverse complement strand
AATTAATCAGCGTTTCCCTAGCGGTATTCATGCGGCATAATCGCTATACTAACGGCTATTAAATTTTATTAAGTAAATATAGGAGATCTAAATGGCACTCGTATCACTAAGACAACTACTCGATCACGCGGCGGAAAACGGCTACGGCTTTCCCGCTTTCAACGTCAACAATCTGGAACAAATCCAAGCGATCATGCAAGCGGCGGACGAATGCAACAGCCCGGTCATCATGCAAGGTTCCGCCGGTGCGAGAAAGTATGCCGGTGAAGCATTTTTACGTCATTTGATTGAAGCAGCCGTTGAATCCTATCCGCATATACCGATTGTGATGCATCAGGATCATGGTGCATCGCCTTCCGTTTGCGTTAACGCGATCCGTAGCGGTTTCTCAAGCGTCATGATGGACGGTTCGTTGCAAGCAGACGCCAAAACACCGTCTACTTACGAATACAACGTCAAAGTCACATCGGATGTCGTGAATATTGCACATTCTGTCGGTGTTTCCGTCGAAGGCGAACTGGGTTGCTTGGGTTCTCTGGAATCCGGTATGGGTGAAGCCGAAGATGGTCACGGCGCGGAAGGC
>JAFEEI010000024.1:8687-9596 GCA_018241205.1 Pseudomonadota bacterium | reverse complement strand
GTATAGTCAATTAATCAGCGTTTCTTTAAATTCATCATGCGCCATGACGATTTGATACAAGTTGTCCGCTGGGAAGAAGCCGAATCCGTTTTGCGGGCGATCAGGACAGCAGTATTTATTCATGAGCAGCATGTGCCCGAAGCGATGGAATGGGATGAGTTTGATGTAATCAGCGTACATCTGCTGGCGCGCGATGCCGCCGGGCAACCGGTAGGGACTGCACGCTTGCTGCCGGATGGGCATATCGGACGTATGGCGGTGTTGAAAGAGTGGCGTGGCCAAGGTTTCGGCAGTGCAATGCTGCGCAAACTATTGCAAGAGTTGATGCAGCGGCATCAGCAAAAAGCGCAACTGAATGCACAAACCAGTGCGGTTCCATTCTATGAGAAATTCGGTTTCCGGGTATTAGGGGAGGAATTCATGGAAGCCGGCATTCCGCATGTCAAGATGACTTTGTCATTGCAGTAGCATTGAATCCGGTTACTTGACTTCCGATTTTCCCCACTCATTCGCCAAGGTATCCGACGCTTGTTTCCATCGGTTGGTTGCTTGTTCCGCGGCAATTTTAGCTTGTTCCGACTTTTTTCGCGCCGTTTCGGCTTCGCGTTCGGCCTCTGTCATCTTTTGCTTGGCTGAAGCCAGCTTTTTCTCGGCAAAAGCGGCATCTTTTGCCGCAGTGTCGGCGCTTTGCTTAGCTTCCATCATTTTCTCGTAGGTTACACTGGCATTTTTCTGCAGCAGCTCAATGGTGTCGGCGCGAGCAAATGGCGTACTCAAAACAATCAATAGAAACGAAGTGAAAAGAAAGTTGAGAATTGATTGCGCTGGTTTGAGGTTCATCATCATGGCCTTTGTGTTGAAAATTTTCTTCGTTCTGCCTAACTGCATTTTAAGGAAACGCTGATTAAT
>JAFEEI010000024.1:0-8648 GCA_018241205.1 Pseudomonadota bacterium | reverse complement strand
GTTCCGTGCGCCTCGTGCTTCATCTCGTCCGCCGAATTAATCAGCGTTTCCTTAAGTTAAGGTAAAATCAGTATAGCAAAAAGCGGGTGCTCATGCGGATCACCCGTGGTTATCGAATTTCTCGCGAAGCGAAAAACAAGCGTGAAATAAAATGTTTTTAAGTTAATAGTTTTTGAAAGGAATTGGAATGTCGCTGCTATCGCTGTTAAAAACGAGTGTAATCTTCGCTTTCAGTGTAGGATTGATCGCCTTTGCATCACCGGTTCTGGCAAGCTGTGAAGGTTGCCTGTGTCCGGGAGATCCTTGCAAGCTTTGTCCGTTACCGGCGATGGAAAGTGATCCACCCAAACCCAACGAACCCGATTTGTGCGCCAAAATTAGAGAAAAAGTGCCGCCGACTTCGGCTCAGCCCGGCTCCAACGAATATTTTCCCAGTTTGGATAAGTCAGTTATGGTATGCGTCAACGAAGGGGGAGATGTCATCCGGAATAAACAGCGCAGTGCCGAATATCCAGCCCGGTTTTACTGTAAACCGCCGCGTTCTGTAAAAAAGGATTAGCACGATTCTTTCCCTTTCTTGATTGCATCCACAGTTTGCAATGCTGCAGTGGATTGCCTGCTTGTTTTCATTTTTCCCCGGTTAAATTATTTTCTTTTAACTGAGGGAGTGTCTGTTCCGCAATCGATCAGATCGTGCGCCGTCAGTTACTTGACGGTTATTTTCTTGGCAGCTGACCCATTAACTTTCGGAAGTGTCAGTTCGAGTATGCCGTCTTTATATTTCGCTTCCGTTTTCGCTTCATCAACCGCACTGTTCAGCGTGAAACTGCGATAACTGGAGCCCTGGTAACATTCGCGGCAAATCACGCGTTCTCCCTCTTTTTCTTCCTTTTCCTTTTTGGTTTCGGCGCTGATGGAAACCCGGTTGCCGTCGACTTGTACTTTAATATCCTCTTTATTGACACCGGGGATTTCCGCGCGGACGGTATAGGTTTTATCGTTTTCCTTCAAATCGATTTTGATCAAAGGCGCAATTTCCGATTCATTGAGGTATGGACGCAGCCCAAATCCTTTGAACCAGTCATCCATATTCGTGAAAGGATCGAAGCGTACTAAATCGCCCAATAATGGAGAACGTCGAACAATTTTTGACATGATATCAGCCTCTTGGATTGTTGTTATTGTGTAACGCTAAAACTCGATTATTCAGCTTTGTTTGTGAGAAACTGAAAATTGATAGTGTCGCTATCGAACGCATACAGCTCATTGTCAACTTCCATTTCCGCCTCGAGCCAATCTTGTACCGCATCTGCTTCACTGCCGTTAAAGCCTCGTTTCTCGGCGCGATAATATGCCGCAGTAGCAATCATTTCTTGGCGGTCGGTGCGTTTGGCCGAATTGATGACGTGGTGTGCGAGTATATTTTCTTCGCTTTTGGATAATTTCGTCCGCGGTCTTCTGGTTGCAGTTTCACTGACTTTGCTTGGCATTTGATCGTTCTCCTTTATATGAATATTTCAAACTCAAGAGACTGAGCTGGTTAAAAAACCGCTATCGATTGACTATCTTAGAGAAAATTTTTTAAAAAATAAGTAAGAAAAAACTTATTTTTGACTAAGTAAAATACTTAAATATTGACAGCGCTTTTATTTTTGTGATGATAAAAAAGTGAATTTTTTCGCGTATCTTGCGATTGTCCAAGAATCTCACATATTTTTTGAAATTCGCCGCGAATGGCAGCAGGCGGTTTTTTAAGATGGGCAGCCAAAATCTTGGCATCGGTTGTTTCCAGGATAAAGCTTGCTTCGAGCAACTGGTACAGCGCCGGGGTGAGCATTTTCTTTGTATCGATAGTATCAATGAGGCGTGCGGCGTGCATTTTGGCGCGCCGCAATTGACCCGCTTCGTAAAAGGAATAGCTGCTTTTTTGTTTGGAAAGAGAATTACTGACGTTAAGGTTATCGAGGGTTTCTGCATGTATCATTTGAATTCACTCCTCACGTAGGGCGATAATTCCAGGATAGCAAGCTTATGTGACAAGAATATAACAAGCGCGTTGAAACTTGCTTCTGGGGATTCACTGTAACTTGGAAGGGAGGAAACTACAATGCGGCAAATTGCCGCTCTATTTTTATTGTTGCTGTCGCGATTGTATCCGGCCACCGTTTTTGTATTGTGAAACGGCTGACCGGATAAATAAATAGGCGTACTGCTTATCTTTATCTAAGCAAAATGCTTAGAAATTCATAGAGTGCGGTTTGATGCGCGATTCGAACTCGCAATTGATGCATATCTTTTTGTCATCCATGCTTAAACGAGCTTGAATCCCGCAGTCTGGATTTGGCTGCTGTTCCGGCTTAGCGCTGCTTGCACGGCATCGTCGGCGCTTTCCAATAAAATAAACTGCATCGCTCTGCGCGTTGCTTCAGGAACATCGCGCAAGTCCTTTTCGTTGCGCGCGGGCAGTAGCACAGTTTGGATACCGGCGCGCTGCGCCGCCAGTATTTTTTCCTTGATGCCGCCGACCGGTAATACCAATCCGCGCAAACTGATTTCTCCGGTCATGGCAACATCGTGACGCACCGGGCGGTTGGTGAATAGGGATGCAAGCGCAATGAACATTGCCACACCGGCGCTCGGTCCGTCTTTCGGGATCGCGCCCGCCGGTACGTGCAGGTGCACATCGACGCCCTCGAACAGTGCCGGCGGGATATTGAGATCGCTGGCGCGTGCTTTCACCAGCGTGAGCGCCGCTTGCGCGCTTTCCTTCATGACATCGCCGAGCTGCCCGGTGAGTATCAGCCGCCCGCTGCCGTTGACGCGCGTAGCTTCAATGAACAGGATATCGCCCCCCACGGGTGTCCACGCCAAGCCGGTGGCGACACCCGGTAAATCGGTATGCAATGCCAGTTCATGCTCGAATTTTTTCGGCCCCAGAATCGCGTCCAAGTCATTCGCGTCAATGCGCACCTGCTGCTGTTGACCCTCGGCAATGCGTAACGCCGCATGCCGCATGACCCGGCCGATTTCCCGTTCGAACTGGCGCACACCGGCTTCGCGGGTATAGTTCGCCACTATGCTTTCCAGCGCAGCGGGTGTCAGCGTGCACTGTTCTTCGCGCAAGCCGTTTGCTTCGCTTTGGCGCTGCACGAGATAGCGCAATGCGATCTGCAATTTTTCCTCTTGCGTATAGCCAGGCAGATCGATGATTTCCATGCGATCGCGCACCGGCGGCGACACATTATCGATGACGTTCGCCGTGGCGATGAAAATCACCCGGCTCAAGTCAAACGGCACGCCGAGGTAGTTATCGCGAAACGTCGAATTTTGCTCCGGATCGAGAATTTCCAGCAGCGCGGCCGACGGGTCGCCTTGGATGCTGGCGGACATTTTGTCGATTTCATCGAGCATCATGACACAGTTGCGTGCGCCCGCCTTGCGTAAGCTCTGCACGATATTGCCCGGCATTGCGCCGACGTAGGTGCGGCGGTGACCGCGCATTTCCGCTTCGTCGTGCACGCCGCCGAGGGAAACACGTACGAACGGACGCTGCAAGGCGCGCGCGATGCTCTGCCCGAGCGATGTTTTACCGACACCTGGCGGTCCGACAAAACACAAAATCGGTGCGCGGCCCTGCGGTTTTAATTTCTGCACGGCGAGAAACTCGATGATGCGCTGTTTGATGCGTTCCAATCCAAAGTGATCCGTCTCCAGAATCCGGCGTGCGCTATTCAGATCAATGGGCGTTTCTTCAGGCAAGCGCCACGGCAATTCGGTCATCCATTCCAGATAGGTATGCAGCATCGAATACTCGCTCGACGCGCTCGGCATACGCTGCAAGCGCTGCAATTCCTTGTGCGTTTGCGCTTCAATATCGCCGGGCATACCGGCTTTGCTGATCGCTTCACTCAGTTGCGCGATTTCCTGGTCGTTTTCGCCGTCTTCGCCCAATTCTTTCTGAATGGCTTTCAGCTGTTCGTGCAATAAAAACTTACGCTCGCGATCTTCCATCTGTTCTTTGGTACGCTCGCCGATTTCCTGCGACAAGCGCAAAACCTCGATGCGGCGCGACAGGATATGCAGCACTTTTTGCAGCCGCTCTTCGGTGCCGATTGTTTCCAGCAGCATTTGTTTTTCGCTGACTTCGGTATCGAGCAGGCTGGCGGTAATGTCGGCCAGATCGGATGGTGCGCGCGTGGCCTGCAAGGAATGTGCAAGTTCGGCGGGCACGCCGGGTAATAGCGAAAGAATTTCCATGGCGCGTTCGCGCAATTGCAAAGCGAGCGCTTCGGTTTGTGTGGAAACTTCCGCGGGTTCCTTGAGGCGTTTGATACGAGCGGCAATGAAAGGATATCCCTCGACGAGTTCTTCAATCCGGAAACGCTCTACGCCTTGGCAAATGACATGATGCGTTTTATCGTCCGAGGTGACATGGCGCACGATGTTAGCGATCGTGCCGGTGCGGCATAAGGCGTCCAATCCCGGTTCATCCACTGCGGCATCTTTTTGCAACACGATGCCGATGGGCGTTTTGGATTGCAGCGCCTGCTCGATGGTGGCGATCGAACGGACGCGGCCAACGGTGATGGGCATTAGGACATGCGGAAATAACACCACATTGCGCATCGGCACCAAGGCGATCACATCGGCAGGCAGCGATTGGCTTACGACAGGTTGTTCCATAGCGGCTCATCCTCCAGGAATGTAAAGCAGGTTGTATTACTCCCCTCGAATATTTGCGCGCTTAACCAGGAATTCAAGTGAACAGCGCTGGTTAGTGTTCAAGGTAACCGGCCCGATCGCGGCAATTTGCCGGCTACCCAGGAAAACGATGTTGCTACGGGCGATGCCGCGTTTCTTTTTTTTGCTCGTAGCGCACCAGTTTGGCGAGATCGAGCAGCTCTTCCGATAATAATTGCAGCGCATCGTCGAGCGTCAGTATGCCGGTCAATTCCCCCGTTTCATCCACAACCGGCAAACGCCGGGCGGTTTTACGGCGCATGAATTCGATGGCTTCGTACGACGCTGCACTTTCTTTGATGGTAAATACTTCCTGCGCCATGATATCGCCAACCGTAATGACGTTTTCGTCCAATTCGGTTGCCATAACTTCTATAACCAGATCACGATCCGTGACAACGCCGACCGGAACCCGGCGGCCGTCACGCTTTTCGACCACGATGACGGCGCCGACATGGTACTGGCGCATCAGCTTGGCAGCTTCGACAACGGTTGCATCGCGCTGGATGACAATGACTTCACGATTGCAAATTTTACCGACAGACATCAGATTTCTCCTTTATTCTCAAATAAGTGGAAAGCGGTTGAATTCCCGGTTCAGCGCGACCAGTGCACGCGCAGCAGGTTTTCCGCCGGGTTGTAGTGAAACTCCAGGTCTCCTTGATATGCTTCGTGGATAGCTTCACCGATGCCGCGCGCGAGGTGTATGTCCGTGGTGGTAATCAGCACTTCGCCATCTTTTTCCTCGGTCGCCATGATCCGCTTTAACGGATGTTCGGTTTTTTCTTTTTTCTCGAAGTGCTGTACCAAACGCATAATTTCGTCATGGTGTTCCAGTAAAAAATCGCCCTGCAGCGTCAGGAAGCCCGCCGGATAACGATCGTGAATGCGCTGGCAAGCCGGACAGCTATGCTGATGCGCATTGACCGGTGCGCCAAGCCATTGCCACCGTCCTTTATGAAATACTGCGCTGCATTGCGGACACACCGTCGGCTCAGGAAGCTTGCCGGTTATTTTATATGCATCATGTATTCGCTCCTGAAAAATACCATCGCGCCGGTTGATTGGATGGAAACCAGGATGTGTGCTTTTTGTGCCCATGGTAAATCTCCTTCTAAACAACTTTTTTATTTAAATTTATATTTTTGCATCTGCGGATGAGGCCGGTTTGCCTGCTCCTGACCAAACCGCCGCTTCCATCTTGCGCGCTTTGATAATTTTGTCAAGCGTTTCCATCATGCGTCATCCTGCGGTTTCCCGCTCGTGCAGCATGCGTTCCCGATCCACTTGATCGCCAGTGCTTGCAAGGCAGTTGAAATCGTTACCGGATAGGCAGGAGCGGGGTTCAGCGTGGTCATGGCGATGGGTAAGCGCCGATAATTTTGCAGCGTTTGGTCGCGCAGCGTCGTCAATGGGATTTGGGAATGGAGGCGTTTACCCGAACGCATCATGGGTTGGATCAACGCTTCGTCCGGTTGCGGATCGCCGTCTTGCAATGCGATGACATCGGCGGCGATACAGCCATCACTGTCGTACGAGCGGTAAACCTGCTTTCTTCCCGGCCATGTGGCCTTTCTTTGCCTTCGGAGTGCTTGCGGCGTGGTTTGCCGGCGTATTCCTGCAGTTTATACGCGCAATCCAGCGCCGACGTGTCGATGGAAATGTCGAGTGCAGTGCCGATGCCAAAACCGTCGATCGGCGCTTGTGCGGACAATAGCGCGTGCAGCTTGTACTCATCCAGATTGCCGCTGGCGAAAATGGTGGTGTCGCGCAGACCGCCGGCATCCAGTATGCGGCGGACATTGTGCGCGTGCTCAGCCAAGTCGCCGCTGTCCAGGCGGACGCCTCTGATGCTGATTTTGCTGGCTGCAAGCTTGGGCGCCAAGCTCACCACTTTGCGCGCCGCCGCTTCGGTATCGTAGGTGTCGATGAGCAGCACCGTATTATCGGGGTGGCAGCGGGAAAAATGCTCAAACGCCGCGCTTTCATCCTGATGTGCCTGAATATAGGAGTGCGCCATGGTGCCGAACAACGGGATGCCGTACAGCGTACCGGCCAGTACGGTTGCGGTGCCGGAAAATCCCGCCAGATAACTGGCGCGCGCGGCCAGCAATCCGGCTTCCGCGCCGTGCGCGCGGCGCATGCCGAAATCGACCAGCAGTTTGTCCGGCACCGTTAGCACCGAGCGTGCCGCTTTGGAAGCGATCAGGGTTTCAAAATGCAGCAGATTGATGATGCGCGATTCGACCAATTGCGCTTGCGGCATCGGAGCGGTGATGCGCACAATCGGCTCGTTCGGAAAAAAGATCGTGCCTTCCGGCATGGCATGAACATCGCCGTCAAAGCGGAAGTGTGCGAGATAACGGATGACGTGCGGCGGAAAACGTGTAGCGAGCCAATCCAGCTCTTCCGGTGAAAATCGCAAGTTTTCCAGAAATTCGATGACTTGTTCCAATCCGGCGGCAACGAGAAAATTCCGTCCGGGCGGCAGTTTCCGTACAAACAATTCGAATACGGCGGTTTCTTCCATGCCTTGCTCGAGGTAGCTTTGCAGCATGGTGAATTGGTACAGATCGGCCAGCAGAGGACTGGAGAGTGGATTCATGCAAGCTCCTCATAATGGATGAACTGTGCACCCAGATACACCATTTCCTGCAATGCACGCTGCCCGCCGCCGGACTGCCGCTCGATTGCGCGCACCGCATCTTCCAGCACGAAGGCGGCGTATCGCAGCCGCAGCGCATCCTTCACGGTATTGAATACGCAATATTCGGTTGCGATATCGCCAACGAAAACGCGCCGGATATGCAGCGCTTGCAATAATTCATCGAGTTGTGTGCCGCTAAAGGCGGAATATGCATCGTTTTCCCGTGCCGTTGCCTTGGAGACGATGTGCGTGGTGATAGGTAATTCCAAACCGGAATGAAAAGCTGCACCGTCCGATCCGGCAATGCAATGCGGCGGCCAGGGACCGCCTTGCGGCTGAAAAGAGTAATGATCCGGCGGATGCCAATCGCGCGTTGCCACAACCGGCAAACGATGCGCGGCAAAATAAGCGAGATAGCGGTTGAGCTGCGGAATGATGTCATTGCCTCCGGCAACCGCGAGACTTCCGCCCGGCAGAAAATCATTCTGCATGTCGACCACGATGAGCGCATCGCCTGCTGCCGGTGCAATTTTCATGCTGTAAATTCATCATTTGCGCTGATAGCGTACGTCACACGATCATTTCCCGCTGCCGGGAACATGGTGTTTGCCTGTGCTGACCCGTTTCGCCTGATAGCCTTCGCTACCGATATCTTCGAGAAACTGTACCTCATTGCCAGCCGCTAGCTGATCAAAATCGTGACCGGCCAGATTGTCGCGGTGAAAATACAATTCTTCTCCGTCCGCGGTCTCGATGAATCCATAGCCTTCCGCTTTGAATAGCTGTGTCACTTTGCCATGCAATACCGGGACGTGCGCTTTGGTGGCGCCGCGTTGTTTGCGGGCGTGATCCTCCAGCTGGCGTTTGACGGCGTCGAAGGCGTCGCGCACGGCGACATAGACGTCTTCATTGGCGGCGCGATTGACTACGATTTCACCGCCCGGCACGGTCATATCGATGTGCACGTCAAACATCCGGCCCTGATGATGGTGTTTGTGCGGAAGTTCGACGACGATCCGGCAGCTCAGGATATGCGGATAAAATTTTTCCAGTTTTTCCGCTTTCTCGCGAATATGACTTTCAAGTGCTTCGGAGTGCGGTATATCCCGTGTGGTGATCTGCAGTGTGACTTCCATGACAATTTCCTCCTGGTCGGTTGAGTTTATATTTTCTAAGGAAACGCTGATTAATTCGGCGAACGAGATGAATCACGAGGCGCACGGAACACAGCAACCGAGACCTATCAATAAGATAGGCGAGG
>JAFEEI010000023.1 GCA_018241205.1 Pseudomonadota bacterium | reverse complement strand
CTCGCCTATCTTGTTGATAGGTCTTGGTTGCTGCGTTCCGTGTGCCTCGTGCTTCATCTCGTCCGCCGAATTAATCAGCGTTTCCTTAAGTCATTGATACCGGATTCCGTCAACGGATCCGCCGCATTATTTAAACGGGTGGCGCAGCAGAATCGTATCTTCTCTGTCCGGTCCGGTCGAGATCATATCAACCGGTGTTGCACAAACCTCTTCGAGTCGCTTCAAATAGTTTTGCGCCGCTTTGGGCAGCTGACTGAATTCCTTAATTCCGGCGGTATTCTCCGACCATCCGGGCATCTCTTCATAAATCGGTTCGCAACTCCCCAGATCATCAGCACCGACCGGCAGAATATCGCTTTTGCTGCCATCGCTCAGTCTGTATCCGACACCAAGATTAAGACTTTCCACGCCGTCCAACACGTCCAGTTTGGTAATACACAGCCCAGTCACGCCATTGATTTGGATTGACCGCTTCATAGCAATCGCATCAAACCAGCCGCAGCGGCGCGGTCTGCCGGTTGTTGAACCAAATTCGTGACCGCGCGTGGCCAAATGTTTGCCGACTTCATCATCCAATTCGGTCGGAAACGGCCCCGACCCGACCCGGGTGGTGTAAGCTTTGGTAATTCCTAAAACATAGTGCAGCATTTGCGGCCCGACTCCGCTACCGGGACCCGCGGCGCCGGCCACGCAGTTACTGGAGGTGACGTAAGGATAAGTGCCGTGATCGATATCGAGCAACGTACCTTGCGCGCCTTCAAACAACAAGTTACTGCTTGCTTTGTTTGCTTCAAATAACAGTCGCGGAACATCGGCTACCATCGGTTTAATTCTCTCAGCTTGCGTCAATGCATCATCAAGTGTCTTCTGGAAATCGATGACCGGTGCGTGAAAATAATTCTTCAGCACAAAATTGTGATAATCCAGTATTTCGCTCAATTTAGCCGCCAGCCGATTGCGATGAAATAAATCCTGCAATCGTATGGCACGCCGCGCGATTTTATCTTCGTAAGCCGGTCCGATGCCGCGCCCGGTAGTGCCGATCTTGCCATCGCCTCTTGCAGCTTCACGTGCATTATCCAGCGCAATGTGACAAGGCAAGATCAATGGGCAGGCCTCGCTAATGCGCAGACGGCTGCTGACATCTATGCCGTTTTGTTCCAGCATGTCAATTTCACTGAGCAACGCCTCCGGTGCAATCACTACACCGTTGCCGATATAACACATCACCGTATTACGCAGAATACCGGAAGGAATCAGATGCAATACCGTTTTCTTATTCCCGATGACCAATGTATGGCCTGCATTATGCCCGCCTTGAAAACGCACCACGCCTTGCGCATGATCCGTCAACCAATCGACGATCTTGCCTTTCCCTTCATCACCCCATTGTGTACCAATGACGACAACATTCTTAGTCATATCTTTAAGCTCTAAAAGATTCCGTTTCTAAAAAATCAGATTTCTTTGACAATCCACTGCCCGTCATGAAACACCAATTGTCTGTCGCAATCCAACGACCGTTCCTTTTGCTCTGGAAACTCCATCACAACGATCTGTCCCGATTGGCGCAGCTGTTCAATTTTACTTTCCAGTTCTCTATTCCTTTTTTCGTACGGCGCGCTGATTGCTTTCGGATACGGTTGAGGTTTTACCAATCTCGACAATTCTCTGAGATCCATGCTAAAGCCCGTTGCCGGCCGTGCCCGTCCGAATGCTTTGCCAATTTCATCATAGCGACCGCCCAAGGCGATAGCGTTTGAGCAGCTGTCCGCGTATGCGGCAAAAACCATTCCGGTATGATAATGATATCCGCGCAGATCAGCCAAATCGAATGCAATTTTATCGATGACCGGCTTTAGTTCCTCTTCTGCGATACTCAGTTCGTTGAGTGCCGATTTTATCTCAGGATAATCCGGCAACCGGTTAGCGGCATCGGACAGCACTTTTTTATCGCCATAAAGTTCCGGTAAAAGCAGCAACGCTTCGCGCGTTTGCTGCTGCAATTTCATGCATAGCTCTTTCAGGGTGGACACATCCTTTGCCTGCAATACCGCATAAAGCTCGGTTTCGAGTTCGTGCGAAATGCCCGCACCTTTGATCAGTCCGCGGAAAACCGCGACATGACCGAGATCTAAATGAACTTCACTGACCCCAGAAATAGACAAACACTGCAGCATAAGCTTTTGAATCTCCAGATCACTCTCCAAACCAGAATGACCGTAAAGCTCCGCACCCACTTGCAGGGGTTCCCGCGTTTTAGTTATTCCCGACGGCACCGTATGCAATACGCTATTGGCATAGCACAAGCGCGTAATGCCGTCAAAATTCAATAAATGCGCATCGATTCTTGCCACTTGCGGCGTCATATCGGCACGTAGCCCCATCATGCGGCCGCTCAATTGATCAATAACCTTGAACATGTGCAAATCCATGTCGCTGCCGCTACCGGTCAACAGCGATTCGACATATTCCAACAAAGGCGGCATTACTTGCTGATAGCCGTACATCCGCAGTAGATCCATAATCTTGCGGCGCATATCTTCGATATGTATTGTTTCCGCAGGTAGTACATCTTCAACAAACTCCGGAAGTAGCCAATTGTGCATAGTCATGATTGATAAGCCATCAACAGATATAATAGGAAGCCTCAACTAACGATAAAAAGCACCAGTAATCCAGCCAGCATCGACGTCAAGCCGATAAAGCGTACCTGATTATCATTAATCTCCATTAATCTTCTAAATGCATCGCGCCACGTTTGCGGAGATAAAAATGGTAACATTCCCTCTAGAATTAACATTAATGCAACAGCACTAAGAAAATTTTCCCACATATAAACAACTCCAGTTAAATCGGGCAAGCACCATATTTCTACAAACAGTAGAAAAATTAAGAGGCTCTGATGTAATCGTATATCAAGAATAAACGATTCCCAGAACCTCTTCTCATTCACAATAATATAAGTGGATCACATAAGCTTACTTACATCATGCAATACTGGAGATTGCACCTTATACAACCTCTCGGTTAATTCGTTCCAATTATTTGCTGACTGCGGGATTCTTCAGATACTTGAAGAAATCGGAGGTGGGCTCCAGTACCATCATGTCTCCCTTATTCTTGAATGATTGCTTATAAGCGTCGACACTACGCCAGAAAGCATAAAATTCTGCATCCTTTTGAAATGCAGTCGAATAAATCGCCGTAGCCTGGCTATCGCCGTCACCCATTACCTTTTGAGCTTCTCGATACGCTTCTGCGAGCACGACTTCACGTTGCCTATCTGCATCGGCACGAATTTTTTCCGACTCAGCAGCACCAGTGGAACGCAACTCATTGGCAACTCGCTTACGCTCAGCCTCCATTCGTCTGTAGACCGATTCGCTCACCTCCTGCGGCAAGTCTACACGTTTCAAACGCACATCAACCACTTCCACACCGATGGCACGAGCATCACTATCTGCTTTCTGGCGCATAATCTCCATAATGACATCGCGCTCACCTGAAACTACATCATGAACAGTACGATTACCAAACTCATCGCGCAAACTCGCATTGATCGTTTGTGCTAAACGTGTCTGTGCCAGCGACTCATCACCGCGCACACTGATGTAATATTGTTTGACATCCACGATACGCCACTTCACAAACAAATCCACCAAAACGTTCTTTTTCTCTGAAGTAATGAATCGTTCAGGTTCTTCAGTATTCATTGTCAAAATACGTTTTTCAAAATAACGTACGTTCTGAGCGAGTGGAATCTTGAAATACAAGCCAGGCTCAGTTTTGACATCAATGACTTCACCCAATTGAAACAGAATAGCTTGCTGCCGCTCGTCAACAATATAAATTGCCGAACTTCCCAGGAAAAAAATTGCAATAACAATACCTGAAAATACTGATGTAAAACTTTTCATCTATCTTGCCTCCCGATCGCGACTGCGAAATGATTCCCGCGCCCTTACACTGGTTTCAGGCAGTGTTTCCTGCATCATGGGTTGTACCGCCACTGGTGAAGCTGCTGGCGATCCGCTCATATTAATCAGTTTATCCAGTGGTAAATACAGCAAATTGTTACCGCTTTTTTGATCAACGATGATCTTGCTCGTATTAGAGAGTACTTGCTGCATCATATCCAGATATAAGCGTTCACGTGTAACTTTAGGCGCCTTGCTGTATTCAGCAAAAATTTTCTCAAAACGGCTAGCATCACCTTCTGCGCTTGCAATTACGCGCTGTTTATAACCCTCAGCCTCTTGCGTAAGCCGTGCCGCATTACCCACAGCTCTTGGAATCACATCGTTCGCATATGCCTGACCTTCATTTTTTTGCCGTTCTCTGTCTTGTCCAGCTTTAACAGCGTCATCAAACGCCGACTGAACCTGCTCGGGCGGTTGCGCATTTTGCATCGTTACTCTGCTGATCGAAATACCAATCTGATAGCGATCTAAAATCTTTTGCATCAGTTGTGTTGCATTAGCTGCAACCTGTTCACGGCCTTCGTACAGCACATAATCCATTTTACTTTTACCTATCACCTGCCGGATGGCAGTTTCCGCTGCTTGTAAAACAGCTTCGTCAGGATTTCTGTTTTTAAATAGGAAGTTTTCCGGATTATTCAATATGTATTGCACAGCAAACTGGATATCGATGATATTTTCATCATCAGTTAGCATTAACGATTCCCGCAAAACTTTGCTTCTTACATTGTTGCGGTAACCGATCTCAACCGTGCGCACTTGGCTGACATTCACTAATTCTACTTTCTCGATTGGATAAGGCATGTGCCAGCGCAAACCCGCCGGCGCCGTGTCGACATATTGACCAAACCGCAATACCACACCTCTATGTCCTTCATCCACGATATAAAATCCGCTTGCCAGCCAAACCACCGCAAGCACGCCAAGAATCATTACAATACTGCCGCCACTTTTTGGGCTAGGGCTTTTTTCCTGTGAACCGTCATCACCTCCACCACTTTTTTTCTGCCCGAAAATATTATTGATTTTCTTATTGACATTACGCAATACATCATCCAGATCTGGTGGACCCGATTCGCCTTTATTTTTTCCCCACTGTGGATCATTTAATCCCATAATAATTCCTGTCTTGTTCGTTCAAAAAAATTCCTATACCGGAGCACAATCACCAACTATTTTCGGAATATCTGTAGACTCTTCGTTCAGTTTTTTCGATTTTTCTACCATTGCTTCTGTCAATGCTTGCCTTACAAATTCTATCCCTTCCCCTGTTTTTGCACTTAAACGAATGAGCGATATTCTATCATATCCATCACGTACGCAACCTTTACTGCCTACCGCTAATTCGACTAGATCAATCTTATTCAAGATTAAAATTTGCGGGATATCGTCAGCACCAATCTCTTTTAGAATTTTATTTACTTCCTCGATTTGTTCGTCACGATTAGGATTGCTGGCATCTACGACATGAAGCAATACATCGGCTTGAACAGTTTCTTCCAATGTCGCGCGAAATGCTGCAACCAGCGTATGGGGTAATTCACGAATAAATCCCACCGTATCTGAAATAACTACAGACACACCTTCAGCAAGAAATAATTTACGTGTTGTAGTATCCAGCGTGGCAAACAGTTGATCGGCAGCGTATGCTTGCGCACGCGTCAATTTATTAAACAAGGTTGATTTCCCGGCATTGGTATAACCGACAATCGATACTGACAAAACATTTGTGCGTTGTCTTGAACGTCTCTGGATAGCCCTCTGGCGCTGAAGCGTTGCGAGTCTCTCTTTAAGTAATTTAACTCGCTTCCTGATCAAGCGGCGATCTGTTTCCAATTGGGTTTCACCCGGACCGCGCAAACCAATACCGCCCTTTTGCCTCTCAAGATGAGTCCAACCGCGCACCAGACGAGTGGCCAGATGCTCAAGCTGAGCGAGTTCGACCTGCAATTTTCCTTCATGACTCTTCGCACGCTGCGCAAAAATATCCAGAATCAAGCTGGTGCGATCTATGACATTACAATTCAAACGCAATGATAAGTTACGCTGCTGCGCCGGGGATAAATCATGATTGAATATGATGATTGAAGCTTTATTCTGTGATATCAGTTGCGAAATCTCGTCGACCTTCCCGCTGCCAATGTAAGTGGTAGGATCCGGACGGGAACGTTTACTTTCTACAATTGCCACAACTTGAAGTTTTGCACTGATTGCCAGTTGCTGCAATTCATGCAGGCTTTCCGCATATGTGCTGTTGCCGAAATCAACGCTAACGAGTACGGCTGCATCAGCAGCACTTGATTTATCCACACCTGATTCAAACATCAGGCATCACGTGTATCCGTCGTTTCGATAGGAATAGTAACGGCTCTTGCAGGTACTACTGTGGAAATTGCATGTTTATATACCATTTGCGTAACCGAATTTTTCAACAGCACCACATACTGATCAAAGGAATCAATTTGTCCTTGCAATTTAATGCCATTCACCAAATAGATCGATACCGGAATATGCTCTTTCCGCAATATATTTAAAAATGGATCCTGCAATAACTGGCCCTTGTTACCCATAGGTAACTCCCTATTCTAATTATTTGTTCTTGGAATAGTGACTCTACTTCATTTTTTAATGCAAATCCATACTTGATTGCACTAATGCAATAGAACCATCATATTAAATTAACCCAAATCTCTAAGCCATCGCACCACTGGTACTACAGACCAAGATTTCATGCTGCGCAGGCATCCGGCTTATTTTTACAATATCCGAATGCCTGCATTTCAATTTCTTGCTTTGTTTCAATAGCAAGATCGCTGATTTCCAGATAGCTCAAACATTAAAATGGCGCTGGCCTTGGCGTATTATTATTGGAAGGCGGTAGAATCGGCAACTTAAAGTTTGGTTGCTCGCCCGTTAATGATTTTAAGAAAGCAACGATGCTGTCAATTTCCTTCTTGTTAAAATCACGATCTAACTGAAGCTTGCCCATCGTTTTAACCGCATCTTCCAATGTTGCGACTGCACCGTCATGAAAGTAGGGATAGGTCAATTCGATATTACGCAGGGTCGGCACTTTGAAGACATTCAAATCAGTGTCTTTTCCGGTAACTGCTTTTCTGCCTTCTATCTTGCTGGTTGTTTTGTAGGGATGATATACACCGAATTTTTGATAAAGCGCCCCCCCGACAGCAGGACCGTTATGGCATCCTGAACAACCGCTGCTTTTGAATAATTCGTAACCTTCAATTTCCTGGGGGCTGAGTGCTTTTTTGTCGCCTTCCAGCCACTTATCGAAGCGTGAGCCTGGGGTAACTAAGGTTTCTTCAAATGCGGCGATCGCCGTGGTTACCCGGTCAATATCAATCTGATCAGTACCGAATGCTTTTTGGAAATGGGCGCGATATTGCGGCATTGATTGCAATACCTCAACGGCAGCTTTATGCGTTGAAGCCATTTCACCCGGATTTGCAATTGGGCCGCCGGCTTGCTCTTTTAAATCCTTAGCGCGGCCATCCCAGAATTGCGCCAGATTCATACTGGCATTCAATACGGTTGGTGCATTGATTGGCCCTTGCTGCCACGCATGGCCAATTGAAGTTGGAATATTATCCGTTCCGCCCATGCTTAAGTTATGGCAAGAATTACAAGAAATGAATCCTGATTTTGACAGCCGGGGATCAAAAAATAACATCTTACCCAATTCAACCATATCAGCATTAGCTACTTTGGCGGCTTTAATGGGCTGGATAGGTTCATTGGCTGAAACAGCCATCGAAGTGACAAGAGTGCCAATCGATAACAGTGACGCAACCAGTGTACGCATCTTCATCGGTATTCTCCCTAAGTTAATAAAAAACGGCTGTTATGGCGCAGCCGATTACGCCTGATGAAACACCCACAAATGGGAATTTGTAAGAACGCGGCAGAGCGGCTCAATTCCGCATCTTCGATTTGCAGAGCAGCTTAAAAAACCTTTCAAACCTTTGAATTATTGATTACTTCCAGCTGATTAACCAAAATATCCTTGGCCTCGTTGATCAGATTTTTCTGATCGTAACCAACCCCGATACTTTGACAAGAATCCGCTTTTAACAATCGCGACAACTCAGTCAATGCTTGCTTATATACTTTGCGCTTGAATTCGACAACCGAATCCAATTCAACCCAGTATTGATTCCAGCGCCAAGCATCAAATTCAGGGTGCGTGCTCCGGCGCAATGAGACATCACTATCACGTCCGATCAAACGCAACAAATACCAAATTTGTTTCTGTCCCTTGTAATTTCCGCGCCACTCCCGCCGGATCCAGCGATCGGGAACTTCGTAACGCAGCCAGTCACGGGTGCGTCCAACAATCTCTACATGATTAGGGCACAGTCCTATCTCTTCGCTCAATTCCCTATACATAGCCTGCTCGGGACTCTCTCCCAACTTAATGCCGCCCTGCGGAAATTGCCAAGAATTTTGCTTAATACGCTTGCCCCAGAAAACCTCATTTTTTGAATTTAAGAGGATAATTCCAACATTGGGGCGATATCCATTTCGGTCAATCATACGGAATACTCACTTGACCCATCAAATGAGTGGATTTTTTCATACTTTTCTGTAGATTGAAAGTGCCCATAGAATAAAAACCCAACGCTTATAAAATTTTCAGCCGCCTAAAAAAATTAGATCGTGTTTAACTTATATAGGGACTTATTCCCACTTAACCAAGTATTTCAAGGTAAAATTGCCATATTTTTCATCATTAATGGAATCACTTCATGCGCGTCTCGCAATTTTTTATTTCAACCCTCAAGGAAGCTCCCGCCGAAGCAGAACTCGTCAGCCACAAACTTATGCTGCGCGCCGGACTCATCAAGCGTTTAGGCAGCGGATTGTATACCTGGATGCCGTTAGGTCTGCGGGTATTGCGAAAAATTGAGAACATAGTGCGTGAAGAAATGAATAAAAGCGGCGCCATCGAAGTTCTGATGCCTGCGATCCATCCTGCCGAGTTATGGCAAGAAACCGGCCGCTGGGAGGTTTTCGGGCCGCAAATGTTAAAAATCAAGGATCGCCATGAACACGACTTTTGTTTCGGTCCGACCCACGAAGAGATCATCACCGATATCGCACGCAAGGAAATCAAAAGCTACCGTCAGTTGCCACTTAATTTCTACCAGATTCAAACCAAATTCCGCGACGAAATCCGGCCGCGGTTCGGTGTCATGCGCGCGCGTGAATTTGTCATGAAGGATGCTTATTCATTCCATACCGATGAACATAGTTTGATGCAAACCTATCAGTGCATGTATGGAACCTACAGCCGCATTTTCACCCGTCTTGGGCTGAAATTCCGCGCAGTCGCCGCCGATACCGGCGCCATCGGCGGCAGCGGTTCGCATGAATTTCATGTGTTAGCGGATTCGGGTGAAGACGCCATCGCGTTTTGTCCTGATTCGGATTACGCTGCCAATATCGAATTAGCGAAATCACTATTCACGCCTCAGGAGCGGAGCGCACCGGATGGTGATATACAAAAAATCGTTACCCCCGGTAAAAAAACTTGCGCCGAAGTTGCCGACTTTTTGCAAATACCTTTGCAAAAAACCGTCAAAACCTTGGCTGTCAAAGCCGACAGTCAATTATTCTTATTGCTGCTGCGCGGCGATCATCAGCTCAACGAGCTAAAAGTAAGAAAAATACCCTTTTTATCAACCTTTCAGATGGCCAGTGAAGAGGATATTCTACGCGAAACAGGTACAGTACCCGGGTACATCGGCCCCGTTGGTTTGCAAACTTGCGTAATTGCCGATCAAGCTGTGATGAATATGAGTAATTTCGTGTGCGGCGCAAATGAAGAAGGTTTTCACTTGACTCAGGTAAATTTTGTTCGCGATCTTAAACTGCCAGATCATGTTTTTGATATCCGTAATGTTGTTCTTGGAGATGATTCTCCGGATGGTAAAGGCAAGCTGGAAATTTGCCGTGGAATTGAGGTCGGCCATATTTTCCAGTTACGCACCAAATATTCGGAAATGATGAAAGCTAGCTATCTCGACGAAACAGGTCAGACTAGAAATATGGAAATGGGTTGCTATGGTATCGGCATCTCACGCATCGTTGCGGCAGCCATCGAACAAAATCACGATGAGCACGGCATCATTTTCCCGGATGCCATTGCACCTTTTCAGCTTGCGATCGTACCGATTGGATTGCAAAAAAGCACGCTTGTCAAAGAGGCTGTGGAGAAACTATACCGGCAACTCACGGAAGTGCGCATTGAGGTACTTTTGGACGATCGCGACGAACGCCCCGGCGTCATGTTTGCCGACATGGAATTAATTGGCATTCCACATCGGATCGTTATCGGAGAACGAGGATTGAAACAATCGGTTATAGAATATCAAGGACGGAACGATGAAGATTCACAAACGGTTTCCATAGATGAAATCTTCTCATTTATCACGACCAAATTATGCGTAAGCTAATCTCTCTATCAGCCTTATGGTTCTTATCTGGCTTCAGCAATGCCAATAATAGTCAGTATGAACAGCTGACCGCCAGCACTCAGACTGTCATATTTCATGGCATCAGCGATCAGGCTGTGTCGTACACTGAATATGCCGCCGTTGCGGACAATATTGCTTGGCTCGTCAATATGAGCCGGCGCTTGGAAAAATACATACCCGATATATTAGAACGGGAAGAATTTCTACGAACCGTTTTTTACGAAGCAACACGCGCTGGATTGGATCCGCAAATCGTGCTGAGCGTTATTCAGGTAGAAAGTGGTTTTAAGAAATATGCCATATCGCACGCAGGAGCACGCGGCTATATGCAAGTCATGCCTTTCTGGATTGGCGTCATCGGTCACCAAGATCACAATCTTTTTCACTTACGCGTCAACCTGCGCTACGGCTGCACCATTTTGCGTCATTACTTGGATCAAGAGAAAGGCGATTACTTTCGCGCTTTGGGGCGCTATAACGGGAGTCTGGGCGAAGCCGCTTATCCGCAACTGATATTCAATAAATGGAAAACAACATGGCGCTACACTGCTTCGTGATCGGATTTTTCAAGCTTGAATCAGTCCCGGCTGGAAAAGGATGTTCGATCAGTGTTTCCGGCTGATATTTTTGTTGTCAGTGGATTTTGATTCAATAAACCGTTCAATACTCTCGCGCGAAATAAGCCCCTGCTGCCGCGCCGCCGGGTTTCCTTTCGGATCGAAGAAATACGTACTGGGCAAAAGCGAAATCTCGTCCAATTGAGAAGCAATCTTCCGGTCACCTAACACAATGGGATAGGTGATCGACATTGATCGCACGAAATCCATCACCACTTTGGGATCATCAATATCCATCGCTACGCCAATCACTACCAGATCCTTACGCTGCTCATATAACGCGATCAAATCGGGAATTTCTTTCAAGCAAGGCGGACACCAGGTAGCCCAGAAGTTAACGAGCACCCAGCGCCCTTTGTAATCCGAAAGTTTATGAATCTTTCCGGTTACATCTTGGAACTGGAATGCATGCGCTTGGAAACTCAGTAACATGGCAATCACACAAAATAATACGATCAATTTATATTTCATCTTTATGTCGCCCGCGTTTCCATTCAACGATCAGTCATCCCAGTTCCCGGTTAAACTTGCGGGTGCGCCCGCTCGAGCTTACTGTGCAATTTATTCAATGCGCTCAGATAAGCTTTCGCCGAAGCAACGACAATATCGGTATCCGAACCATGACCGTTAACGATACGGTCGGATTTCTGCAACCGTACGGTCACTTCGCCTTGCGCATCGGTTCCGCTGGTAATATTGTTCACTGAAAACAATTGCAGCTTGGCTCCACTTGACAATAACTTCTCAATCGCGCGGAAAGTAGCATCTACAGGGCCGCTGCCTTCTGATTCCGCGCGCATCTCCTTGCCGTCATCGGAAATCACAATACGCGCATACGGCACTTCGCCTGTTTCACAGTGCACCGTGAGCGATATGAGCCGGTAACGCTCCTGCAATACCAACACCTCATCGGAAACCAGCGCATGCAAGTCTTCATCGAAGATTTCATGCTTCTTATCCGCCAATTCTTTGAAGCGCATAAAAGTGTTGTTGAGCATTTCTTCCGATTCCAGCTCAATCCCCAACTCCATCAGACGGTTCCGAAACGCGTTACGGCCGGAATGTTTTCCCAGCAGGAGCTTATTCGCACCCCAGCCGACATCTTCCGCACGCATAATTTCGTAGGTTTCGCGATGTTTCAGCACACCATCCTGGTGAATGCCGGACTCATGCGCAAAGGCATTAGCGCCCACAATCGCTTTATTGGGTTGCACCGGAAAACCGGTAATGCCGGACACCAGCTTACTGGCTGAGACGATATGCGTGGTATCGATTTTTGTATCGCACGGAAAATAGTCCTGGCGGGTGCGCACGGCCATCACGACTTCTTCCAGCGAAGCATTGCCGGCGCGTTCCCCCAAGCCATTGATAGTGCACTCCACCTGCCGCGCGCCATTCATCACGGCAGCCAATGAATTCGCTACCGCCAACCCTAGGTCATTATGGCAATGAACCGAAAAAATCGCTTTATCAGAATTTGGAATGCGTTCGCGCAAATTTCGAATCAGCTTGCCGAATTGATCAGGCATGGTGTAACCCACCGTATCCGGAATATTCAACGTCGTTGCACCCGCGTCAATGACGGCTTCCAATATCTGGCACAGAAAATCGATTTCCGATCGGCCGGCATCTTCCGGTGAAAACTCAACATTATCGGTGTACTGGCGCGCCCATTTCACCGCTTTCACCGCTTGCGTGATAACCTGATCAGGCTCCATCCGCAGCTTTTTTTTCATATGAATCGGCGATGTTGCAATGAACGTATGAATGCGAGCTGATTGCGCACCTCTCAATGCCTCGCCGGCACGTTGAATATCCGCTTCAATAGCGCGCGCCAATCCACATACGACGCTGTCTTTGACCGAATCTGCGACTGCTTTAACGGCCTCAAAGTCACCATTAGAAGCTGCGGGAAAACCGGCTTCGATAACATCGACACCCATGCGTTCCAATTGCCAAGCGATACGTACCTTTTCTTCTTTCGTCATGGATGCGCCAGGACTTTGTTCACCGTCACGCAACGTCGTATCAAAAATAATCAAATGCTTTTGCATTATGCTCTCCGCTTGAGGAAGAAAACTTTAATGAATCATAAAACTCGTCATGCGAATTTTATCGAGAAGAAAGGGAAATAGGGAAAGAAAATTTTAGCGCGCAAGGCGCAGTAATAGTTCCGCTAAAGCCATAGGAACTGAAATGAACTGCAGTGAATGGATGTGACTTTTATCAAACATGGTGGGCAGGAATATAAATAGTTTTTTCTTCCGATGCAAGAGGCAATCTTCAGGTACTAGGTGTTTCGCTATTTTTCTTACCTCGACCCAAACGCCATAATTTAATGACATAACCGGAAAAAGCATAAACTCCGAACAAAATAAACAATACCAGCGGTGGATGACTTGGAATCAATACAAAAAAGAACAGTACGATTAATAAGACCGTGAAAAACGGCACGCGGCGGCGCAAATTAAACTCTTTACCGCTGTAGTAAGGAATATTGCTGACCATCGTTAATGCGGCGAATAAAGTCACAATGGAAGCCAGCCACTTAACATCGCTTCCCTGTATATCAAAATTAATCGTTACCCAAACCAATCCCGCGATCAATGCAGCAGCTGCTGGACTAGGCAAACCTTGAAAGAAACGTTTATCGACCACTGCGATATTGGTATTGAAGCGCGCCAGCCGCAAGGCCGCACAGGCGCAATAAATAAATGCAATGATCCAGCCCCATTGATCCATTTCCTTCAATGCCCACTCATACACGATCAATGCCGGTGCCACGCCAAAAGAAACCATGTCCGACAAACTGTCGTACTCGGCGCCGAACTCGCTTTGCGTGCCGGTCAATCGCGCTACCCTGCCATCGAGTCCATCCAGCACCATGGCAATAAAAACGGCGATGGCCGAATATTCAAAATTTCCGTTCATCGCTTGCACAATGGCATAAAACCCGGCGAAAAGTGCAGCCGTAGTAAATAAATTAGGTAACAAATAGATGCCGCGCCGCCGCAACCGGGCCTTCAGTACGGTACGTTCTGGTTGTGAATCGGGCATCATGAGCGTTTCATAAAAGAATACGGATAACGGAGAAATCCCAGGAAAGCTTGATCAATGCCAAATACCGTTTCTGAAATAAAATCAAACCGTCATTGCTTTGATCAAGCTGCTGCACTAGCTTCTTCACGAAACTCTGCCAAAACAGTTAATGTCGCCGACACTTTGTCACCGATATTGACATTCACTTTAGTATTCAGCGGCAAATAAACATCCACTCGCGAACCGAACCGTATGAAACCGAACCGCTGACCGCGCGATAAATGATCACCCGGTGACACGTGGCAAAGTATCCGTTTGGCAATCAATCCGGCCACTTGCACACAGGTTACATCGGCGCCCTGATCCGTTTTGATCCATAACGCATTGCGTTCATTTTCCAGCGAGGCCTTGGGTAAATCCGCATTGATGAATTTACCCGGGAAGTACCATTTGTCGCGCACTTCGCCGTCAACCGGGCTACGATTGGAATGCACATTAAACACATTCATAAACACGCTGATCTTGACAGCTTCCCTTTGCAGAAAGGGATCTTGCGTTTTTTCTACCGCTACAATCCTGCCATCAGCCGGTGCCAATATGGCATTACGATCTGCTGGCACTTCACGCGGCGGGTCGCGAAAGAACTGCAAAACAAACAGAGCGATCACCCAGAACGGGAGTGCCCAAAGCCAGTCAAGGAATGCTGTCGCGCCAATCGCGGCAGAAAATGCGATCACGATATGCAACCAGCCTTCGCGAGCGATGATAGGGTGAGGATAATATGCCATAAATAAATTACAACAAGAGCTTGAAAGATAAAGACAACAAAACTGAAATCACAAAAAATATATTAATTCTTTAGTTTTTACCTTGATCAACCAGTTTATTTTTCTTGATCCACGGCATCATATCGCGCAGCTTGGCCCCCACTTGCTCGATTTGATGTTCGGATGCAATCCGGCGGCTTGCTTTCAGTACCGGTGCGCCGGCTTGATTTTCCAAAATAAATTCGCGCGCATACTCGCCGGTTTGAATCTGACGCAGAATTTTGCGCATTTCTGCACGCGTTTCGTCGGTAATAATCCGCGGACCACGCGACACATCACCATACTCCGCATTATTGGAAATCGAGTAGCGCATATTGGCGATGCCGCCTTCATAAATCAGATCGACAATCAATTTCACTTCATGCAAACACTCGAAATACGCCATTTCCGGTGCATAACCGGCTTCCACCAGCGTCTCAAAACCAGCTTGGATCAATGCAGTTAAACCACCACATAGCACGACTTGCTCGCCGAATAAATCGGTTTCGGTTTCCTCGCGGAAACTGGTTTCGATCACACCGCCACGAGTACCGCCGTTAGCGGCTGCATAAGAAAGTGCCAGATCCCGCGCTTTACCAGATTTATCCTGATGCACGGCAATCAGCGACGGTACACCACCGCCTTGCAAGTAAGTCGAACGTACCAAATGACCCGGTCCTTTAGGTGCAATCATAATCACATCAAGGTCGTCACGTGGTGTCACTTGCCCATAATGCACACTGAAACCGTGCGCAAAAGCCAAAGTCGCATTTTTCTTCAAACCGGGCTCGATTTCCCTTTTATATACCGCGCCAATTTGTTCATCGGGTAGCAGAACCATGACAACATCGGCGTCCTTAACGGCTTCGGCAACTTCCATGACTTTTAATCCGGCTTTTTCCGCTTTCCCCCAGGACAATCCGCCTTTGCGCAAACCGACGGTCACTTTCACACCGGATTCGCTCAAATTGTTAGCATGCGCATGCCCTTGCGAACCATAGCCCAATATCGTGACTTTCTTTCCTTTGATTAGAGATAGATCCGCATCTTTATCGTAATAAACTTTCATTATTTTCCTTTTATACAAAAATAGGATAGAAACAGGTGAGCAATTGAGAGAATTCTATTTAGAATTGATACTCTGATTACCAGCCTCAAAACCGGGATTTTTCAACAACCTGGATTATACCTTTAAAATCCATTCTCCGCGCCCTATGCCGGAGGCTCCGGTGCGCACTGTTTCGAGCACTGCACTACGTTCGATTGCTTGAAGAAATGCATCCAACTTTGAACTCGTGCCCGTTAGCTCAATGGTATAGGACTTATTCGTCACGTCGATGATAGAGCCACGGAAAATTTCAGCCAACCGTTTGATTTCTTCGCGATCCGGGCCGACCGCACGCACTTTGACCAGCATCAATTCGCGTTCGATATGATCACCATCGTTCAAATCGATGATTTTTACCACTTCGATCAGCTTATTCAATTGCTTGGTGACTTGTTCAACGACTTCATCCGAGCCAATCGTGACCAGCGTCATTCGTGACAAAGTAGGATCCTCGGTGGGTGCGACTGAAAGCGACTCAATGTTATAACCGCGTGCCGAGAACAGGCCGGCCACGCGTGACAAGGCCCCTGCCTCATTTTCCATCAATAAAGAAATAATATGTCGCATTTAGTTTTCTACACCAGAATCATTTCAGAAAGGCCTTTGCCGCCCGGCACCATGGGAAAAACGTTTTCGGTCTGATCGGTAATGAAGTCCATGAACACCAGTTGATCTTTCAGTTTAAACGCTTCTTTCAGCGCATCTTCCACATCTTCCGGTTTTTCAATCTTCATTCCGACATGCCCGTAGCTCTCCGCCAGTTTGACAAAATCGGGTAGCGCATTCATATAGGATTCTGCATAGCGGTTACCGTGAAAAAACTCTTGCCATTGCCTAACCATACCCATATAGCGATTGTTCAAGTTAACAATTTTCAACGGCAATCTATATTGCTTGCAGGTTGATAGCTCCTGGATGCACATTTGAATACTCGCTTCTCCGGTAATACATGCCACTTTTCCTTTCGGATTGGCAAGTTGCACCCCCATAGCGGCAGGCATACCGAATCCCATCGTCCCCAATCCGCCGGAATTAATCCAACGGCGCGGTTTATCGAATTTATAAAACTGCGCCGCCCACATTTGATGCTGACCGACATCCGAAGTAATAAATGCATCGCCCTTGGTGACGTTGAACAACTTCTCAATTACCATCTGCGGCTTGATGATTTTGCTGCTGCGGTCAAATTTCAAACAATCCCGCTCACGCCACAACTCGATCTGTTTCCACCACTCTTTCAACGCGGCTTGATCCGGCTTTTCTTTCTCGGCCTTGAGCAACTTGATCAGCTCTTTCAACACATCCAGAACATCACCGACAATCGGCACATCGACCTTGACACGTTTTGAAATGGACGACGGATCGATATCGATATGAATAATCTTTCTGTTTTCATTGAAAAAGTGCTTCGGATTTCCGATCACACGATCGTCAAAACGAGCACCCACGGCTATCAAGACATCACAATACTGCATTGCCATGTTGGCTTCATAAGTGCCGTGCATACCGAGCATGCCCAATGACTGTTTATCCGTCGCAGGATATCCGCCCAACCCCATCAGCGTATTGGTGCAGGGAAAATTCAGCATTTGCGTCAATTCGGTCAATTGCGGGGCTGCATCACTCAAAATCACACCACCACCGGCATAGACCATCGGACGCTTGGCGCTGAGAATCAATTCGGCGGCTTTCTTGATTTGCCGCGCATGCCCTTTGGTCACCGGATTATAGGAACGCATGCTGACTTTATCCGGATACACGAACTTGGTTTTCTGCTGCGTCACGTCTTTCGGAATATCGACCAGCACAGGACCGGGACGCCCAGTCGATGCAATATAAAAAGCTTTTTTGATGGTCACCGCCAGCTCGGCTATATCTTTGACCAGAAAATTATGTTTGACGCAAGGCCGCGTGATACCGACCGTATCAACTTCCTGGAATGCATCAAGACCGATCGCACTGGTCGGCACCTGCCCGCTGATCACCACCATCGGGATGGAATCCATATAAGCCGTGGCTATCCCTGTCACCGCATTGGTAACACCCGGTCCCGAAGTCACCAGCGCCACCCCCACTTTATTGCTGGAGCGCGCATAACCATCCGCAGCATGTATCGCAGCCTGTTCATGGCGCACCAATATATGCCGGACTTTATCCTGCTTGAACAATTCATCATAAATAAACAACACCGCACCGCCAGGATAGCCGAAAATACACTGCACACCTTCTTCCTGCAGACAGCGTATGGTAATTTCAGCACCGGTTAATTCCGCACTCATGCTTTTTGCATCCCAATATCAATTCAACAAGTTATAAAAACATTTTAAGGAAACGCTGATTAATTGACTATACGAGCGAATCACTTCGTTGCGCGGTACTCACTCCCTCGTCTATCTTGTTGATATGTCTCGGTTGCTGTGTTCCGTGCGCCTCGTGCTTCATCTCGTTC
>JAFEEI010000022.1 GCA_018241205.1 Pseudomonadota bacterium | reverse complement strand
GGGTTTTTTTTATGGATCCTTTAACTCTTTTTCTTGGAATTACTTATGCATTGCTTTTTTGAACATGCGATCAATTTTAGATTCTGTATCCATTGAACGTCTGTTTGCTTCATCTGCAATGCGCAATGCATCACCTGCTTTAGCGTTAGCAGCTGCTGCCTCTGATTTAGCTGCTGCTGCATCAGCTTTAGCTGCAGCGATATCAGCATTTACTTTATTTTGCAGTTCTTCTAATTGCCCTGTGGTCGCACATCCCGTCAGTCCAATAAAAGCACCTGCAATTGCTGCCAGCGTTAACATGCGAACTGGATGCTGGATTTTCTCTTTCATTCCGATCTCCTCAGTTGTTTATTTTATTCAATACGCACAAAAATCCACCACTATCAATAGCTCCCGACACCTAAATATCAGCAGCACGACGGAATCTTATCTGATTTTTCCCGCAAAATAAATGGCTTCTAGGACAAATTTATAAAACTCTTAGCACAAAAAACCATAATATCTATATTAAACGCCTAATAAAAAAGCCTTTTCATTTAAAAAATCACAATTCAAGCAATTAACAACAAGCAACAAACACCTCATACTAGTATTACTTCATTGCCACTAGCGAATATTTACCAATACACCAGGCTTAATCCATTTACCAAGCTGGTCAATTTGCTCATTTGTTAGCGCAATACAGCCATTTGTCCAGTTATATTTATGATGTATCTCCCGATCGCCACTGCCGATTCCATGTATACCGATATGGCCGCCCAACGGAGTATTCTGTGGAGGAGGTTTCCCCATACTTTTTGCTCGGAGTATCGAAAACCAGGTTTCTTCGTTAATTCTATTTTCCTCAAGGGCACGTTTTGCCGTATCCAAATTTGGATAATTCAGACCATAAAAACGATAGTAGCGGCTTTTTTCATTGATCCAGCCAATCCTGAAACTACCCAGTGGAGTTTTGTCATCTTTCGTCACTTTCGACCAAGTAGTGCCGTATCGTCCAATCGCCACATTTTTAAACACAGCTTGAATAGCATCTCCCCTCATCACCAATAGCATGTGCTCCGACGTATCCACATCAATCCACACACCGTCCTCATAGGCCTGCACAGAGCGGTGCATAACCAACAAGCCAACCAACCCCATCAAAAAAATTACTAGGTTATGAATAAATGAGCTTTGCTTAATCACTTTTCAGGCTATTGGTAATAAGGACAATTAATTATGTCATAATTTCCTTATCTGAAAACTCCTATTAAGTGGCTATGTGCCTTGCTATTCCTGCCTTTGTAGAGCAATTGACCGCCGAAAATCACGCCATCGTCAATCTGAGCGGCATCCGCAAAGAAATTTCACTGGCTCTGGTTGAAGATATTGCTCCGGGAGATTACGTCATCGTACATGTTGGATTTGCGCTACAGAAGCTGGATCCATTAGAAGCGGAACACACACTGGCGATTTTCGCCGAAATTTCTTCACGCGATCAAGATCCATTTTGATAGTGTTATGAGCACATCGTCATGAAATACATTGATGAATTTCGCGCAGGCGACCTAGCGCAGCAAATCTCCGCCAAAATCGCATGCGAAACAAATCCGCGGCGGCATTACCATTTCATGGAATTTTGCGGCGGACATACTCACGCCATCTCGCGATTCGGCATCGCCGACCTGCTTCCCGCCAATGTGCGCATGATTCATGGCCCTGGTTGTCCGGTATGTGTTCTGCCTATCGGCCGCGTGCAAAACGCGATTCAATTGGCACAAACACCAGACGTGATACTGTGCAGTTACGGCGATATGCTGCGCATTCCGGCCAGTAATGGCATGAGTTTGCTGAAAGCAAAAGCGCACGGCGCGGACATTCGCATGGTATACAGCAGCACGGATGCTCTGAAAATCGCGCAAGAAAATCCACATCGCCAGGTAGTTTTCTTCGCCATCGGATTTGAAACCACGACACCGCCCACTGCTGTCGCAATCCAACAAGCGAAAACGCTGGATCTGAAAAATTTCTCAGTGTTCTGCAACCATGTCCTGACACCCTCTGCGATCTCGCATATTCTGCAATCGCCCGAAGTGCGCGAATTCGGCTTGGTTCCGCTGGATGGTTTTATCGGCCCCGCACATGTTTCCGTCGTGATCGGCAGCCAGCCTTATGAATATTTTGCCGAAGAGTTCCAGAAACCGGTGGTAATCGCGGGATTTGAGCCGCTCGACGTCATGCAAGCGATTTTAATGCTGATACGCCAAATCAACACAGGTCGCGCTGAAGTCGAAAACGAATTTACCCGCACGGTTTTACCAGCAGGCAATATCAAAGCACAGGCTTTGGTCGCCGACGTCTTTGAGCTGCGCCGCACATTTGAATGGCGCGGCCTGGGATGGGTGCCTTACAGCGCATTGAAAATCAAATCACACTACGCCGATTTCGATGCCGAACAACGCTTCGTAATCTCGGCACTTTCCATTGCCGACAACAAAGCTTGCGAATGCGGCGCCATTTTACGCGGTGTCAAGCGGCCGCAGGATTGCAAAATATTCGGCACCGTCTGCACCCCCGAAAATCCGGTCGGTTCCTGCATGGTATCCGCGGAAGGCACTTGCGCCGCTCATTACCGCTACGGCCGGTTCCGTGAAAGAAATAATGTCGCGATCAAGGAAAATTAATGTCGCAAAAAGGCTTCGTCAAACCCGGATACTCACGCTCGCTCGATCTGAAAAACGGCTGCATCGAAATGGCGCACGGCAGCGGCGGACGCGCAATGGCACAATTGATACAGCAATTGTTTGTAACCGCGTTTGATAATGAATTTTTACGCCAGATGAATGATCAAGCGTGCTTTCCAAGCTTCAGCGGCCGCATGGTAATGTCCACCGACAGCCATGTCGTCACCCCCTTATTTTTCCCCGGCGGGGATATCGGCAGTTTGGCGGTGCACGGTACCATCAACGACATCGCCATGGCCGGCGCAAAACCCTGCTATCTGGCCGCTGGTTTCATTCTGGAAGAAGGTTTTCCGTTATCGGACCTCAAACGCATCGTCGACTCCATGGCGCAAGCAGCACGCACGGCGCAGGTGCCGATCATCACCGGCGACACTAAAGTAGTTGAAAGAGGCAGCGGCGACGGCGTGTTTATTACCACGACCGGTGTCGGCATGGTGCCGGAAGGCATTCACATTTCCGCAGAAAATGCGCGCCCAGGCGACAAGATACTGGTATCCGGCACACTGGGAGATCATGGTGTTGCCGTCATGGCGCAGCGCGAGAACTTGTCGTTTGAGACCAGCATCGAATCGGACACCGCAGCCTTACACGGATTGGTAGCGCACATGATCGCCGCCACTCCCAACATCCGCGTATTGCGCGACCCCACGCGCGGCGGAATTGCCGCCGCCCTGAATGAGATTGCCCAGCAATCGTCAGTCGGTATGATGATTTATGAAAGCAATCTGCCGATTCAGGAACAAGTTCAGGCGGCGTGTGAGTTTCTCGGTTTGGACCCCTTGTATATCGCCAACGAAGGCAAGCTCATCGCAATCTGTGCCGCACCGGATGCCGATAACTTGCTGCGCGCGATGCGAGCCCACCCGCTCGGCAAAAACGCCGCGATTATCGGCGAAATCATCGAGGATTCGTATCGTTTTGTGCAAATGCAAACCTGTTTCGGCGGCGCACGCGTTGTCGACTGGCTCAGTGGCGAACAACTGCCACGCATTTGTTAAACTTCGCAAATTGAAAATTCTGTTTCTCACGCACAGCTTCAACTGCTTGACACAACGGCTGTTTGTTGAATTAACACAGTGCGGACATGAATTATCCATCGAATTCGATATCAACGACGCCGTCACTTGCGAAGCCGCCAGATTGTTCCAGCCGGATCTTATTATCGCACCGTTCCTGAAACGCGCTATCCCGGAAACGGTTTGGCGCCAACATACTTGCTTTATCGTGCATCCCGGAATTGTTGGAGATCGCGGCCCTTCGGCGTTGGATTGGGCGATTATGAAAGATCTACCCGAATGGGGAGTAACGGTGCTGCAAGCCAATGCGGAAATGGACGCCGGCGACATCTGGGCGACGGAGGTTTTTCCGATGCGGCTCGCCAAAAAAAGCAGCCTGTACCGTTACGAAGTCGTTGAAGCGGCAACCCGCGCTGTTTTGGCAGCAGTTATGCGTTTTGAATCCGGTAACTATCAACCGGTGCCACTGGATTATTCACGCACTGACGTTCAAGGACGCTTGCACGCCCCCATCCGGCAAAGCAACCGCAGCATCGATTGGCAACATGACAATGCGCGTACGATTCTAAAAAAAATCCACGCCGCCGATGGATTTCCCGGCGTCCTCGATCCACTGTTCGGTGAATACTATTACTTGTTCGACGCATGCCGTGAAGAAAGCTTGACCGGTAAACCTGGAACAATTGTAGCCAAGCGCAACAATGCCATTTGCCGCGCCACAATCGATGGCGCAATTTGGATTAGTCACTTAAAACGCAAACAAGATGCCGAGCCTGCCCTCAAGCTGGCAGCCACAACCGCTCTACAAAACCATTTAACCGATGTGCCAGAAATACCGGACGATCCCTTCGCAAAAACAGGCGCCGGCACTTACCGGGACATTGGGTTCGAGCAAAAAAATGACGTCGGCTATCTGCATTTCGATTTCTATAACGGTGCGATGGATACCGCACAGTGCGAACGTTTGCGTGATGTTTATCTACAAGCAACCAGCCTTGATGTTCGCGTTATCGTACTCATGGGAGGTTCGGATTTTTGGAGCAACGGCATTCATTTAAATCACATCGAACACGCCGCCAGCCCCGCCGATGAATCCTGGCGCAACATCAACGCCATGAACGATCTGGTGCATGCCGTCATTACCACCGATCGCCAACTCACAATCGCCGCGCTACAAGGTAATGCCGGTGCTGGCGGCGTATTCCTATCGCTAGCAACCGATTATATTTTTGCCCGCACCAGTGTGATTCTGAATCCGCATTATAAAAGTATGGGAAATCTCTACGGCTCGGAATATTGGACTTACCTGCTACCCCGGCGGGTTGGTGCATCGCAAGTAAACTCATTGATGCAGAACCGCTTACCGGTCAGCGCGCAGAAAGCCCGGGAGATCGGATTGATCGATGATTGTTTTGCATTAAATCCGGAAGAATTCAAGAAGGAAATAGCCCGTATCGCGGAAGCCTTTGCTGCGGATCCAGATTTCTTTTTGCTGCTACAGCAAAAGAAACAGCAACGACTGCGGGATGAGCAACAAAAACCTTTACAAAGTTACCGAGACGAAGAACTTCGCCGCATGCAACTCAATTTCTACGGCTTCGATCCCAGCTACCATGTGGCACGTTATCATTTCGTGCATAAAATACCGCACGGTTGGACACCCCGTTATCTGGCACGGCACCGCCGTCTTTAAGTGAATTATGAAAAGACAATGAACGATACCCCCCTGCGAGAAGCAATTAGAACTATACCTGACTAATCCAAAGTATTTTCTCAGAACTCCCTTGAACGTGAAATCCCATCTCAACAAAAACCAACAGCGCTAGCTTGATAGCTTATTCAGCTTGTAAGTATCCACCAGATTGGGGTCAAATTCCGGCGGTTTTTCAGCCGGTGGAATCACGCCAGGACATTGCTTGATGGCTGCCCAGTGTTGGATTGCATCATATTCACTTTTGAGCTGCGCATACTCGGCTTCTTGCTCTTTGGTTCCTCCCAATGCGAACAAAGTCGCCCACGAAAGCGACAAATCCGTACCCAGAACCCATTTATCTTTAGTTTGTGTTTTATCATCCGGTTTACCCGTCAATTGACCGACTCTGTTTTGAATCCGCACAATCTCCGCCAATAATTCATCGCAACTATACGTTTGGAATTGCGCTGGTGAGATATAAGGCGCTTGATGATTTCCCGAAGATGCTACGCAACCGGATAACGAAATAGCGACAACAAAAAAAATAGCAGCAATGAGTCTTTTCATAACAACCCCTTCCCTCTTTAGTTATTTCACGGGCAGATACTTCTTGCAGATTCATTTTGGTGAATTGTACACCGTTATCCGCTGATCCAAGTTTGCATTATGAAATTGATTGAAGCGGTCTCCGCTTGATCGGTTTCGCATACAAAACGCAACAGCCGATCAAATTGAAAAGTAAATTTCCCATTCAAATAAGTTATTGATTCCCGGCGATATCGAGAGAGTAACAATTCGACAAACCTAGACTACCGGGAGAGCTCATCGTAACTGTTCACTGGAGTTTTTTCACTACCACTGCCGGTAATGAACATCACCGGATTTTAAATACAAAAAAGCCACAGAGAAAAACTGCATCCCCGTGGCTTTTAACTAAAATTTGCTTCTAACTTCTAATTATGCTGCTGTACGGCGGCGTGCTGAGAAACCAATTAAACCTAAACCAGCCAGTAACATAGCGTAGGTTTCCGGTTCTGGAACAGGAGAAATCGATAAATTACCACTATAGCCAGCAGGTTTTAACACATTTCCCACATTACCTTCAACATGCAATTTAAATACATCTGACACTGCACTTATAGATCCAAAATCAAAGGTACTTACGTTTCCACTCGTAGAACCACCACCTATCAATGTACTAGTGGTTGTGTCGTATAGCGAAAAATTAGTAAAGGTTACATTATAAATGCCACCCCTTAAAAAATTGGAAATTACCGAAGCGCCACCATCGTGGATTGCCGCAGGCAAAGTAAACAAATAGTCATCTTTGAAATGACCGGCAGTAAGTACTAATTGATTATTCGCAAAAGCAGCTTCCCATCCATCACCACTTGGATCAAAAGCAATCCATGTCTGTGACGCACTCGCATTTACACCAAAAGTAATTCCAGCAAATAATACCGCACCCAATACACTGTTTTTTAAACTATATTTCATGACATAGTCTCCTTTAGAGATATTTTAACTTACCGCTAACACCGAAAAACCCATACAACTCTAAAAGTTGTATGAAAGAATTATACTTCAATTATCCGCACTAATGTATAGCATAATTCGACCATTAATCTAGAACTAATGAACTAAATTTGTCCTGGGACAATAAAAGCCACCTTAATATTAAGATCCTCAAAAAAACAAAACGGTAATGTATAAATCTCACAGATAGATATGTTTAAAGTATTTCAGGAGAATACCATATAGATAAACACATACAAATATGTACTCAATTAATGGCATATGCAGCACTGCCAGACTCACTTCAAAGACAGCGCAGATCGCCACACTCAATTTTCCCGCTTCATTAATTCCTACAGCACCGCAAAACCTCATAAGAGTTTGAATAACGCCTCTCATTATGAAATACTCTTCGCTTATTTCAGTCAACCTCTCTGTAAGCAGCATTGAATCCTCTTACAGACTATCCATTTCCGATGATTCTTAACCGTCACACATGATCAATACAGAAGAACAAACAACTGCCTTAACCCAGGAAGATGACAAACAAACTGAGCCGCTTAGAACTATCGAATTGAATGGCAGCCGCATCACCTTACTGGGCACCGCGCATGTCTCGAAAGCCAGTGCGGATAAGGTGCAAGAGCTCATTGCTACCGGACAATACGACGCCGTGGCGGTTGAGTTATGTCCAAGCCGGCATAGAGCGATCGTAAATCCCGATGCCATGGCCAAAATGGATTTATTCCAGGTGATCAAAAACGGTCAAGCCAGCATGGTTGCCGCCAGTCTGGCGCTAGGCGCTTTTCAGCAGCGCATGGCGGAGCAATTCGGTATCGAACCGGGTGCGGAAATGCGCGTTGCAATCAAGGATGCACAAGCGGCGCAATTACCAGTGCTGTTGATCGACCGCGAAATCGGCACGACCATGAAACGGATTTATCACAGCGTGCCTTGGTGGAAGCGCATCAACATTTTTGCGGGGCTGATCGCCAGCGTCATCAGCCAGGAAAAATTCAGCGCGACGGAAATCGAAAGACTGAAGGAAGGCGATGTATTGGAAAGTTCTTTCTCGCAATTTGCGGAAGATGAAAAAGATTTATTCCGTCCGCTCATCAGTGAACGGGATGAATACATGACCGCGCGGCTCATCAAAGAATGCCGGGAGAGCAACTACCGGCATGTTTTGGCGGTGGTCGGCGCCGGTCATTTGAACGGCATGGCGCGGCAGTTTGAAGAACACGCCATCAACAATCCGGACGAGCGCATTGCGCAATTGGATACCATTCCGCCACCGTCACCGTGGCTCAAGCTCATTCCTTGGCTGATCGTGGTGTTCATTTTGGCCGGTTTCGTTATCGGTTTCATGCAAAATCCGGATGTCGGCGTCAGCATGGTCATGGACTGGGTGCTGATAACCGGCGGACTGTCCGCGGTGGGGACAGCCATCGCTTTCGCACACCCGCTGTCGATTCTGAGCGCTTTTCTGGCGGCTCCCATTACGACGCTGCATCCTGCCATCGGCGCCGGAATGGTCGTGGCCGCGGTTGAAGCTTATTTGCGTAAGCCCAAGGTCAGTGATTTTAATCAGCTTAGGACTGACACCACCAGTTTAAAAGGCTGGTGGAATAATCAAGTCACGCGCGTTTTACTGATTTTCATTTTTTCATCACTCGGCGCCGCCATCGGCACTTATGTCGCCGGGTTCCGAATCTTCGAGCAACTCAGCAGCAGCTAAACCAAACATATTTTGAACATGTTCGGCTTCTTTGAGCGTCTGATCGACCCATATCCACCGGAACATCCTGCGGAGCCGCCGAAAGGGTTATACGCCTTTTGCCGCCACTACATTCGCGGCATCGAGCGCTATCTCGCCATACTGGCGCTGCTGACCACGCTTTTGGCCATCAGCGAAGCGATGCTCTACAGCTTGGTCGGACAAATGGTCGACTGGCTGGCGGAGCAGAAAACCGAGCGCTTCTTTGAAAACGAATGGCCGGCGCTGCTGGGCATGTCGGTTTTCATTCTGCTATGGATTCCCGTACTGGTACTGGCGCACGCCATGGTCATCAACCAGATGCTGATGGGCAACTTCCCGATGCGGGTGCGCTGGTTGTCGCACCGTTATCTACTCAACCAAAGTTATGCGTTTTTTCAGTATGAATTCAGCGGACGGATCGCCACAAAAGTCATGCAAACCGCACTGGCGGTACGCGAAACGGTATTGAAGCTGCTCGACGTCATGTTGTTCGTCATCATTTATCTGACCACCACCCTGTTGCTGGTGCTCAACGCCGATCCGTATCTCTGCTTGCCTTTGCTGGTATGGCTGATTATATACATCGGCATCCTGTGGTATTTTGTGCCGCGCTTAAAACACATCTCCACTTTGCAAGCCGATGCGCGCGCCTTGATGACCGGCCGCATCGTCGACAGTTACACCAATATCCTGACGCTGAAATTGTTTTCCCGCAGCCAGCGGGAATCGGCCTACGCTCAAGCCGGTATGGAAGAATTCATGGCCACGGTCTATCCGCAAATGCGCCTGGCGACCGGTCTGAATTTCAGCGTCTGGACCATCAACATGCTGATGGTGTTCGCAACCGGCGCATTGGGGCTTGTCTTATGGCTGCAAGGCAATATCGGCCCCGGTGCGATCGCCATCGTCATGAGCCTGGCGATCCGCATGACCGGCATGTCGCATTGGATCATGTGGGAAGTCAACATGTTATTTGAAAATATGGGTACCGTGCAGGACGGTATCAACACCATCTCCAGCCCGCAACTCGTCACGGATGTCCCGGATGCCAAAGAACTGATCGTGCAACGAGGCACGATTGATTTCGATCACGTCGTTTTCTCCTACCACCCGGAACAGCAGGAATTGCTACGCATTTTTTCCGATCTCAATCTGCATATCGCCGCCGGCGAAAAAGTCGGCATCGTCGGCCGCTCGGGTGCGGGCAAATCGACTTTCGTCAGCCTGTTGCTGCGCTTCTACGACGTTCAACACGGCAGCATCACCATCGACGGGCAAGATATTCATAGGGTCACGCAAGACAGCCTGCGCGCCAATATCGCCATGGTGACGCAAGATACTTCATTGCTGCACCGCTCGGTACGCGACAACATTTTATTCGGCCGGCCGGATGCCACCGATGCACAAATGATCGCGGCTGCAAAACAAGCGCATGCCCATGAATTCATCCTGGCGTTGCGCGACATCAAAGGCCGCACCGGCTACGACGCGCATGTCGGCGAGCGCGGTGTGACACTCTCCGGCGGCCAGCGGCAACGCATCGCCATTGCCCGCGTGCTACTCAAGAATGCACCCATTCTGGTGCTGGATGAAGCCACTTCGGCGCTGGATTCCGAAGTCGAGGCGGGCATCCAGCAAAGTCTGTATCAATTGATGGAAGGTAAAACGGTGATCGCCATCGCGCATCGCTTGTCCACCATCGCAGCGATGGACCGTCTCATCGTCTTCGACAAGGGCAAGATCGTCGAGCAGGGCAGTCACGCCAAACTCATCGCCAACAACCAGCTCTACGCGCAACTGTGGAATCACCAATCGGGCGGATTCCTGGGATTACTGGACAATCAATAAATCAGCCGCGCTCGGCCATTCGACCGATATCATCTGCAATCTGAAAGACAAACCGGTGTTAACCGCCGGACAGTCCCGGTGCTGGCCGGTAAGGCGTGGTACTGAACATGAACGTCAAAGACGACAAAGTCACATTCGAAGCCGATCTGGTGGTAGCAAAAAAAGCCGAGGTCAATTTAAGGGAAACGCTGATTAATTGACTATACGAGCGAATCACTTCGTTGCGCGGTACTCGCTCCCGCGCCTATCTT
>JAFEEI010000021.1:8800-52072 GCA_018241205.1 Pseudomonadota bacterium | reverse complement strand
AATTAATCAGCGTTTCCCTAATAATCGCCGGTTCCCAGCGTTCGCATATCATTCTTGATAAATCTTATGCCACTGATGCCACGCGCAACCGCCAGCGCTTTATCGATATCATCCCGCGAATTGACAGTGCCGCTGAGTTCTACCACGCCTTTCACGGTTCTGACATTGATTTCAAAAGGTCGCAGAGAAGGTTCATCGATAATGGCTTCGTGAACTTTGGTCGTAATGACGATGTCGTCGTACTGCTCCCTGCTTCCCTCATACTTACCCGTTGCGCAGCCCGGGAAAGAAGCGATTTGCGACACTAAGAAGAAAACGAAGAAACGGCGAGTGCAATCAAGCTGTCCCATAATGAGGTTCTCCTAAATGATTATTGGAAAATATCCCTCGTCACATTTAGATTAAAACCCTTGCGTTACTGCCTTCCGTACTGTATTCAATCCTGAATGAACAGTTTTATTGAATTTCCCGGTAAGTATCCGCAAAAATCAGAATGCGAGGTATTTATGTGGACAGAGTAGCTCGCATGCATATCAGGTGAATAAAGCATTCCATTCCTGCGGTTAATATTACATGATTATCGTGCGCCGCAATCGCCTTTTTAGCGCTGTCTTCTTCTCTTGGAACAAGCCGGAATTGAAGCGCCATTGCCATCAACCGGCTTTTTCCGGCGACTGCGCCTGCGGGTTTTCCTTCAGCAGCGGAATCACCAATTTCTCCAGTTTTTTCAGATTAACGCGGCCGACATAGGTTTCGACGATTTCACCGGAACGATTGATTACCACGGTATACGGTAGCACCGATAGGCGATTGCCAGCTGCTTGCGCCAGCGGCCAAGAATTCAAGCCGCCGACCAGCACCGGATAATTAATGCCGAATTCCTGACTGAACTTTTTGACCATACCGGCTTGATCCAGTGCAATGCCGACAAACAGCAATCCCTGATCGCGGAATTTTTCCTGTGCTGCAACGAACTCCGGTATTTCCTCTTGGCAAGGCGTACACCAGGTAGCCCAGAAATTCACCACCATGACCTTTCCGAGCCATTGCGAAACCGCCTGATTTTCTCCGTGAATATCCGGCAAATTGGCTGCGAGAATCGCCTTTGCGCCTTGCTGGCTTTCTTCGCTGGATAATTGCGTTTGTTGCGCTTCTGTTAGCACAGACCGCAGATATGAACCTGCTACTAATGCAAATACCGCTACACAAAGATACAAAAAAATCTGCTTAACTTTTGACATCACAACATCCTTAGATAATTTTCCAGCTTCAAGATACTTGCTATTAGGTTTTAGTGCGCGCAAATACAGCGCTAAAAGTTTGGATTTTGGCATTGCTGCTTAACTCTATAGATAATTTTCCGGCTCAAAGAAACTCGCTGCCGGGTTTCAATGCACGCTTAGATCAAAACAGCGTTCAGCACCGTTAAGAAATCATTTTTATTCAGGAAACCGATCACTTTAATATCTGGAATATCGTTACCTTGACGATCGATGAACAGGATACCGGGCGGCCCGAACAATTTGAACCGTTTCAGTAACGCCGCATCTTCCGGTGTGCCATCGGTCACATCGATTTGCAGCAACACAACCTCCTTCAGCCGCGCTTGCACTCTGGCATCGGACAGCGTAAAGCGATCCATTTCCTTGCAGGAAACACACCAATCGGCATGAAATTTGACCATGATAGGCTTGCCTGTGGATTGGTGAATTTGATCATCCAATTCCGCAACCGTTTTTATCCGTTGGAAAGGTAATGCGGAGTAACTGGAAACAGTTGCTTCATTACCATCGGCACTATTCGTTGCGGCCAAGCTGAGCTTCGAAAGCGGCTGCAACACATCGCGGCTGCCGGATAAAACACCGATCAGCATGGCGATGCCAACCAGCAATGCGATCACGCCGATGCCTTTGAGAAATTTTTGCAGACCCGAAGCGCGTTCCGGCAGCGGATCAATCGCATGCAAATAAATGGCGGAAATGATCAGCAAAGCCGCCCACAACAGCATATGCACCACGTCGTTGATCACCGGGGAGATGATCCAAATCGCCACACCCAGCAGCAATGCACCAAAAAATCGCTTGATCGACTCCATCCACGCGCCGGCTTTAGGCAACAACGCACCAGCGGAGGTGCCCAGTAGCAATAACGGTACCCCCATCCCCAGCGCCATGACAAACAATGCCGAGCCGCCCAGGATCACATCGCGCGTCTGGCTGATATACAACAAAGCGCCCGCCAGCGGTGCCGCAACGCAAGGCCCGACGATCAGCGCCGACAATGCGCCCATGCCGAACACACTGGTTAAATGCCCGCCTTTGAGATGCCCGGCTTCCTCGGACAGTTTGGTCTGCAACGTACCGGGTAATTGCAGTTCATAAAAACCAAACATCGAAAACGACAGCAACACGAAGATCACCGCAAACGTACCCAGCACCCAGGCATTTTGCAGCGCCGCGGACAACATCGCGCCGGATAATCCCGCCGCCACACCGGCAATGGCGTATGTAATCGCCATCCCCATGACATACGCCAGTGCCAGGATAAATCCATGCTGTTTGGTCACATGCTTGCCGCGATTGGCAATGATCCCGGACAAAATCGGAAACATCGGAAATACGCAGGGGGTAAACGCCAGCAGCAGGCCAATGCCGAAAAATCCGGTCAGGATCAACCCGAAGTCACCGGTTTGAAACATCTGGTCAATTTTGTACGACTCGGTTTCAATCGCTGGCGCTTTGAATGGCATTTGAAACAATTCCGCCGCGGCATCACCGGCTTTTGCCGCAACGGCCGGATTGCTCACAGCTTCGGCAACCGCGCCTACGATAGCTTTCACTGCCGGTAAGGTCAGATCGAGGGTCTTATGAATCGGTGCATAACATACGCCGACCGGCTCATTGCAGCCCTGGTAAGATGCCGCCAGCGTCAACGGCTGCTCGCCGGCAGAATCCTCACGTTTCAGCAAAATGATGGCTTGCACCGGGCTGTAATAGACTTCAGTCTGGCCAAAGGTCGCGTCTTCCTTCATTTTACCCGGCGGCAACGTGACTTTTTCAATCGTCATGCCATCTTGTTTCGGCTCAAACGCGATTTTGTCGCGGTACAAATAATAATCTTTGGCCGGCGTCAGGTTCGCGATTAGCGTATTGCCGTCGCGCACTTCCACCGACAGCTTGAATGCTTCGTCCGGAGGCAAAAGCTCCTGCGCATTGCCCTGGCCCAGTTTGATACCCAGTCCTTGCAGTTTCTGGAACAAGCTGAAAGACTTGTTTTCCTCGGCATAAACCTGAGAACTGGCTAAACATAAAATCAGTAACAAAAATTGGATTGATCGCATCGGTATTCGGTATTGTTTAATCGGATAACGGTGTTTCAGCGGCGAGCCACAGCAAATAAGCAGGCAGTCCGCCGGTTATAGGAACCATAATCACTTCAGGAAGTTCATAAGGATGCATGATCTTGATCAACTGTTCAACCCGGTCATAGTGTTGCCGCTGGGTTTTGATCAAAACCGGAATTTCCTCAGCCGATTCAATTTCGCCTTGCCAGCGATAGACTGAAGTGCACGGACTCAACACATTGACACACGCAGCCAGCCGCTGACGAATTAAAGCTTGCGCCAATTGCATCGCCGACTTTTCGTCAGGAAAATTGGAGATGATCAGTACCGCTTCCATCCGGATTATCAGTTGATACGAAACGGTTAATTTTACCTTGCCTAAGGACTGGTTGGACAGCTATGATTTTTAACTTTGGCAGAATGGGCAGAATGCGCCAGCAAACATATTCTTTGAAAAAATTTAGCGAAAGGATTTAAAAAATGAAAGGACTATTCAATTTAGTCATTGCACTATCGATCATCACTCCGGTCACGGTATTTTTTGGCTATATCATCATGGATGAAGGCGATCAGTTTACCGCTGAGCACTACATGGTAACTGCGCTGAGCACGGTTCCGTTCGTTTTTGCTTTACTCGTCAAGTTCCTGATGTCAGGCGCGGACAAGCAATAACAAATTCCAAAAAAGATCATAATTTTTGTTTAATCCACGCAACCTTTGTGACAAGGGTTGCGCGAAAATTTTTCCTCCCGTTTTATCGTTTCCCCGCAAATAATTAAGCTTTAATTTTAGAGTATTAGTTAGATCGATTAGCATCAAAAAATTTCTAAAGAATAGTTTTTATCTTCCGAAAGAAATAGCTTACAAAAATCTCTTTTTTTGTACAAACAACCCCACCCCCCACCATAGGCTTGTTAAAAAACAAGATTTTATCAATCATTTTATTAAATTATAAAACTGCACGATAAAAAATATACTGACAATGGAGCAAACGCTATGTTGCTATTAAATCGCATGAATATGCCACAGAAACTCACGATCCTGACAGCATTTTTAATGCTCATGGCGGCAGTACCGGCAGCACTCTACATTAACACAGTGATCGCCGAACTCGATACCACAAAACGGGAAGCTGCGGGTACACAACCAGTCATTGCGCTACAGAAAGTGGTGCAATTCACTCAACAACATCGCGCGCTATCTGCTGCATTACTTAACGGCAATGAATCCGCAGCCAGTCGCTTATCAGAAACGCAGAACGAGCTGAACAAAGCCATCAATTTAGTTGACACCAAGCTCAAAGAAGCAAATATATCCTCTCAAAATGTGTCATTTTGGTCAGCTGAAAAACAGCGCATCACAGAAATACAGCAAGCCGTTCTTGCGCGTCAGCTCAAAGCTCCGGAAAGCACAGCACGGCATACCAAAATAGTTCAAGAACTGATGCTTTTGAGCGAGGAAATACTCGTTGAATCCGATCTGTTGCTGGATTCAGTCAAAAACACTTATTTCATGGTGAATGCAGTGATGCTAAACGCGCCTAGATTGGCGGAAAATATCGGACAAATGCGTGCAGCTGGTACAGCTTTCCTAACCGCGGGAAGTATAAATGACGAAGGACGCACTAAGCTGGCGGGCCTGTTAAGCAATGTCAATCTGTTCTTGTCGGATTTTATGCGCAATATCGACAAAGCAGTACAGTTCGATCCAAAAACGAAAGCTGCTCTGGAAGCGAAAGGTAACGAGGTAAAGGCGCTGATCAACAAGACCTTGCTCATGACAACGCAAGAGCTATTACAAGCAAAGGAATTAAAACTGCCTTCAAATGAATATTTTTCCGAGTACACACGCACCATTGATGCCATCTATGCATACAATTCCAGTGCTGCCGACAATTTGACGCAAGTGCTGCATATCCGCGAGGGAAATCTAAAACAGACAATTTATTTTATGGTTGGCGTAATAGCGGCTTTACTGACTTTTGCGATTATGTTCGCGGTCTTTATCGTGCGCAGTATCACACAGCCGATGCGGGAAGCGATCAATATCGCCAATGCCATAGCGGCGGGCGATCTCACCAAACAAATTGAAGTTACTTCAACAAATGAAACCGGCCGATTATTGCAAGCACTGAAAACCATGAATGAGTATTTGATCGATCTGGTAGACAAAGTACGCATGGGAACCGATCAGATCACAACAGCATCGGGAGAGATTGCATCCGGCAACTCAGACTTGAGCCAACGTACGGAAGAACAAGCATCCAGCCTGGAAGAAACCGCATCTTCGATGGAAGAATTGACATCGACAGTCAAACAAAATGCGGATAATGCCCGCCAAGCGAACCAATTGGCTGTGGGTGCTTCGCAAATTGCAATGAAAGGCGGTGAAGTGGTTGGACAAGTGGTGCAAACCATGAGCTCGATCAATGAAAGCTCGAAAAAAATTGTCGACATTATCAGCGTGATTGATGGTATTGCCTTCCAAACCAATATCCTGGCTTTAAATGCTGCGGTTGAAGCAGCACGTGCCGGTGAACAAGGCCGTGGATTTGCGGTGGTAGCGACCGAAGTGCGTACATTGGCGCAACGTTCAGCTGCAGCGGCAAAAGAAATCAAGGAACTGATCAGTGATTCTGTAGCGAAAGTGGAAGACGGTACGCGCCTGGTTGATGAAGCGGGCGCCACCATGAATGAAATCGTCACTGCCGTGAAACGCGTGACTGACATCATGAGCGAGATCTCGGCGGCATCGCAAGAACAAAGCTCCGGTATCGAGCAAGTCAATCAAGCGGTAACCCAAATGGATTCAGTGACGCAACAAAATGCTGCCTTGGTGGAAGAAGCGGCAGCAGCAGCGGAATCGATGCAGGAACAAGCGCAAGCATTAACGCAAGCAATTAACGCCTTCAAATTATCGAGAACCCGCTCGGAATCAACAATGGTGGTTAAAAGAAGCAATCGTCCTGCTACAGTAGCGAAGTTGCTGAATCGCGGCCCTGCGGCCAAAAAAGCTGCGATGAAAACTGAAGTAAATGTTGAAACTGCGTCAGCCCAACCGCGTAAAGTTGCAGCCGGTGGCGGAGATGAATGGGAAGAATTCTAAAATCCCGGCAACGGCAGGTTGATTAATCTATCAACCTGCTCTTTCCTGATCATCAGTCAGAGCGCTTGGCAAACTTCGCAGGCGCGCTGATAAGCTAAGCCAGCCACCGCCAGATCTCCTAGCGCCAATCCCCTGAACACAAACGCCGAGCGCTCGTCAGCGGTGCAACGGCCAGCCGTATCGCCCGTCACTAATCCGGTCAAGTCACCACGCACCAACGCCGGATCGACCAATGGTTTGGGCATGCTGGCTTCCTGCTCCAGATCGTCGACAATAATGCGATCCAGCGCAGACAAACTGTCAGCCAGCCACGGTGCGGCCAGATCGGTCATGGTGACAAAAGCGCCGGGTTTCAACCAGCGTGCATTCAGGAAAGGTGTCAATTGCGGCGATAAGGTCACCGACGTGACGATCAAATCCGCATCGTAAATTGCTTCTTGTGCGGTTTTGCTCGCCACCGCTGCCAGTCCCATCGTTTCCGCGCTGCGGCAAAAGGCATCACGGCTTGCCGTTCCGCGCCCGAAGACATGAATCCGCTTGAGCGGAAACAACGCAGCGAAAGCTTGCAAGTGACTATGCGCCTGCACTCCGCAACCGATAAACGCGGCAATGGAAGCATCCGGCCGTGCCAGCCGTTTAGCCGCAACCGCGCTTAATCCGGCGGTGCGCACCGCGGTGACCCAATTGCCGTCAAGTATCGCCAGCGGCAAACCGCTGCGGCTATCGAGCAAAGTCACCAGCGCATTGATGCTCGGCAAGCCATGTTGCGGATTATCCGGATTCAATACCAGTGCCTTGACAGCCAGGAGCGGCGGATCGTCGGCAGCCGCTAGTGTCGCCATCATATAGCGGCCGTCCGGTGGCGTGATCACCGCTTTGGGTGCATTCCAGACTTGCTGGCGCTGACGGCCCAGCAACAGATGCTCGATGCTGAGTGCAATTTCCTGCGGTGTTAATTGCAAGGATTGCAATAAATCCGGAGATAAATAGCGAATACCTGAACTTTGTTGCATGTCATCGGGTCTCTGCATGATCCTTGGCGGACTTCCAGGAATTTTGAAAATTGTCATCGTTTTTTAACCACCGGCTGCTATAATATCGCCCCCACAGCAGCAACTAACAGCCTATTTTTTGAGGAATTATTTATGTCTCGTCCAATCCGCAATATCGCCATCATCGCGCACGTCGACCACGGTAAAACCACCATGGTCGACAAGCTTTTGCACCAAGCCGGCACCTTCGCGGCGCATCAGCAAATCTCCGAACGCGTGATGGATTCCAACGATATCGAGCGTGAACGCGGCATTACCATTTTAGCCAAGAATTGCGCCATCGACTACGAAGGCATTCACATCAATATCGTCGACACTCCCGGCCATGCGGATTTCGGCGGCGAAGTCGAACGCGTGTTGTCGATGGTCGACGGCGTATTGCTGTTGGTCGACGCCGTCGAAGGTCCGATGCCGCAAACCCGCTTCGTTACCAAAAAGGCGTTGGCGCAGGGCTTGCGTCCGATCGTCGTGATCAACAAGATCGACCGTCCCGGTGCGCGTGCCGATTGGGTAGTCGATCAAACGTTCGATTTGTTCGACAAGCTGGGCGCCAACGACGAGCAACTGGATTTTCCCGTGGTCTATGCTTCCGCATTGAATGGCTTTGCCACGCTGGATCAGGAAAAACCGAGCAGCGACATGCGCCCGTTGTTCGACACCATCCTCAAATACGTCCCCGCTCCTGGTGAAAATCCTGACGAACCCCTACAGCTGCAAATCAGCGCGCTGGATTATTCCAGTTTCGTCGGCCGTATCGGCATTGGCCGCATCCGCCGGGGCAAACTGCGGCCAAACCAGGAAGTCATGGTAATGATGGGCGACAAACCGCCAAAAAAAGCCAAAGTCAACCAAGTACTCGGCTTTCAAGGTTTGGAGCGGGTGCAAATGAAAGAAGCCTTGGCCGGTGACATCGTGCTGATCAATGGCGTGGAAGAGCTGAGCATTGGCACGACGCTGGCTGACATCGACAAACCCGAAGCGCTTCCAATTCTTGCCGTGGATGAACCGACTTTGACCATGACCTTCCAGGTCAATACTTCACCATTTGCCGGTCAGGAGGGTAAGTTCGTCACCAGCCGCCAGTTGCGCGAACGCCTGGAAAAAGAATTGCTGACCAATGTCGCATTGCGCATGGAAGAAACCAACGAAACCGATTCATTCCTGATCTCCGGACGCGGTGAATTGCACCTGACCATTTTGCTGGAAAACATGCGCCGCGAAGGTTATGAACTCGCGGTATCCCGGCCACATGTGGTCATCCGCGAAATCGACGGTGTCAAATGTGAGCCGTTTGAAATGCTCACCGTCGATGTGGACGAAGCCAATCAGGGCGCGGTCATGGAAGCATTGGGCGCGCGCCGCGGTGATTTGCAGGATATGGTATCGGATGCCAAAGGGCGCGTGCGTTTGGACTATCGCATCCCAGCGCGCGGCCTGATCGGTTTCCAATCGGAATTCATGACGATGACGCGCGGCACCGGTCTGATGAGCCACGTCTTCGACGAATTCGCGCCGATGCGTCCGGAAATCCCGCCGCGCCGCAACGGTGTGCTGATTTCCTCGGAACATGGCGAAGCGGTTGCTTATGCCTTGTGGAAACTGCAAGACCGCGGCCGCATGTTCGTCAGCCCCGGCGATCGTCTGTACGAAGGCATGGTGATCGGCATCCATACGCGCGACAACGACCTGGTGGTCAATCCGATCAAAGGAAAACAACTGACCAACATTCGCGCATCCGGCACCGACGAAGCCGTGGTGCTGACGCCGCCGATCCAACTGACGCTGGAATCCGCGATTGAATTCATCGCCGACGACGAATTGGTGGAAATCACCCCAAAAACCATCCGCATCCGCAAACGTTTCTTGCTCGAACACGAACGCAAACGCGCTTCGAGAGCGGCTGCTTAAAAGCTGATTATAAAAATAAAAGCCCGCAGGTATCAGTCATACCTGCGGGCTTTATTCTTTCGACTGAACTGATCTGATCTATTAGTTTGCTTTCGCTTTACTGTTTTTCAGCAAATTAGGCGGCGGGCCGATCGGCTCGAACTGTCTCAACAACGGCACATCGTTCTTGTTGATCGAGCGGATATCCATGTCGTACGTGCCGTGTGGCCCCCAACTGCCGGTGAATTGCTTGCCATCCGGCGTGAAGGTCCAGCACATATCCTCGCCGCCGGTATTGATCGCATCGCCGAGATTCACCGGCTGCTGCCATTCACCATCGGCGTTTTGCCGCACGATCCATTCGTCATGACCGCCGCGCGAACCCAGATCGGTGCGCATGCTGGTGATGATCAAACTCTTGCCGTCTTTCGACAGCCCAGTCCAGTGCATGTGATCGCGTTGCGGTGAGTTGATCTTCGCTCCCAGACTGACCGGTTTCTGCCACACGCCGTCCTTTTTCTCGACTTTCCAGATATCGCTGTCCTGCGTCACGCCGGGCTGGTGATAACTGAAATAAATCAGGCTGTCGGATGCGATGATCGGGCAATGCTCCTCGCCGGTCGATGTATTGAGGCTTGGTAATTCCGGTACATCGTTCCAGTTTCTGGCCGCTTGCCACACGCCATCAACTTTCTGCACCACGTACAAATCGCCGGACAACATATTGCCCGCCTCGTAACGGGTGAAATAAATCACGTTGCCGTCGTTGGAAAAACTCGGCTCCAGCTCCCACGCCGACGTATTGATGTTCGGTCCTACCTTGGGATCGATTCCCGGCCCCAAATGGATCGGCTCCTGCCACTCATTGTTGACCCGGTGCGACATCCAGATATCAAAACTGTAATTGCCGCCGGGCGACTGGACGCTCCCCTCGCGTGTCGATACAAAAATTGCTGTCTTGCCGTCGGCACTGTAGGTAATTTCCATCTCTGACCCGGCCGTATTGATCTTCCCGCCGATGCTGTTGGAAACCCGCGGATGCTCCGTTGCCATTCCGCCGCCGGAATCGTGCATGCCGGGCATGGCTTGGGAAATTCCGTGGGCGAGAGTGATTAAGACCAACGCAGAAAAAAGTTTAGGAATGAACGAGTTCTTCATCATTAATTGACCTCCTGTTTCAGCAAATTTACTGATTGCAAGAATAGAGTCGTGAACCGGATATTGCAACGGCAATGGCTTCGTAGCGAATAAAAAACTTTCAGCACCTTACTGCAAATGGCGAAGAATCGTTCAGATGTAAAACTGCATCTCAAGCTCACAGCAATCCATCCGCTTTGCGCTTCGCCAGCAAGCAAATCAGATCGCACGCGATATGCGCGGCGGCGAGCGCCGTGATCTGGCTGTGATCATAGGGCGGCGAGACTTCCACGATATCCATGCCGATCAAATTGATCGCAGTAAAGCCGCGAATGATCGCCAATGCTTGTGCAGTGGTCAATCCACCACACACCGGCGTGCCGGTACCGGGCGCATACGCCGGATCGAGGCAATCGATATCAAACGTGAAATAAGCCGGGCGATCACCGACGATACGTTCAACTTCGGCAATCGCCGCATCGCTGCCGTGCCGGTGCACCCAAGTCGCATCCAGAACGTGTATGCCCATAAAATCGTCATTCCACGTACGAATACCGATTTGCACGGAATGCTTGGGATCAATCAGTCCATCCCGTACGGCCTTATAAAACATCGAGCCGTGATTCAGCGAACTGGGTGAATTATCCGGCCAGGTATCGCTATGCGCATCGAAATGAATCAACGCCAGCGGCGCACCGAACTTTTCCGCATGTGCTTTCAACAACGGATAACTGATGTAGTGGTCGCCGCCGAACGTCAGCATGCGCGCACCCGATGCCAGAATATGCCGGGCGTAATCCGCAATCGCTTCATGGATCGTCATCGGATTATGCACATCGAGATAGCAATCGCCAAAATCGATCACGACGAGGTTCTCGAATGGATCAAAACCCCACGGATAGGGTTTCAATGAAGCGACTTCCGCCGACGCCAAGCGGATGCCCTGCGGCCCGAAGCGCGTGCCGGAGCGGTAAGTCACCGCCAGATCAAACGGAATACCGCTGATCACCAGATCGGCCCCGGCAATATCCTTGCTGTAATTGCGCCGCATGAAGGAGAGCACGCCCGAAAAAGTCGGCTCGCGCAGCATGCCGTAAGGACTCTCGCGTGCAATCGCACCATTAATTTTGATCTGGCTGTTATCCGTCATCTTCAATCCCTCTTCCTTTGTCGTTGAATGCGCTGGCGCAGTCTTGCAACTTCAGCACCGGCTTGCGATGATAATATGATCGGCCGGTGCAGATTCAAGATTTTGCGATGCGAACAAAAACTCATACCATGGATCATAGCTGATGGCCGTTATAATCAACCGCGTTTTGGGAACTTGTGAATGACAGACACCCCGCAACAGTCAACCTATCGCAAGCATATCGGTGTGATGCTATTAACTGCCGGTTTGATCAGCGGCTGCACTTCGATGTTTTCCGGTACTTCGCCGCGTTCGCCGGACACGGGCAGTCAACGCAACCCCAATCTCACCGCGCCTTACAACAAACCTTACACGATAAACGGCGTCACCTACTACCCGATGCGCTCGGCTGCCGGCTACCGGGAAGTCGGTCATGCCTCGTGGTATGGCTCGGAATCAGGTAATCGCACCGCCATGGGAACGCGCTTCGTTCCGCATGGCTTAACGGCGGCGCATAAGACTTTGCCATTGCCGTCGCGCGTGCGGGTTACCAATTTGCAAAATGGCCGTCATGTCGACGTTCTGGTCAACGATCGCGGGCCGTTCAAGAAAGGCAGAATCATCGATCTATCGCACGGCGCGGCGAAAAAAATCGGCTTGCATGGTGTGGCTAGAGTCAGGGTTGAGCATCTCGACGAGAAAATCAGCCAGAAATAGCGCGTTTGGCAATTTTCATCAAGTTATAGCAAATAGTATTAGCAAGCTTTAATCTACTTACGCTTCTAAACATTTAATCATCTCATCCCCGAAAGCAGAGCACGAAACCTGCCTAGCGCCGGGCATTAATCGTGCGAAGTCATAAGTGACCGTCTTATTTTGAATGGTAGTTTCCATCGCTTTGATCATCATATCGGCTGCTTCCACCCAGCCCAAATGACGCAGCATCATTTCAGCGGATAATATAATCGAACCGGGATTGACCTGATCTTTTCCTGCGTACTTAGGCGCCGTACCATGGGTTGCTTCAAAGATTGCGACGGAATCGCTCAGATTAGCTCCTGGCGCAATGCCGATCCCTCCAACCTGGGCAGCCAGCGCATCAGAAATATAGTCACCGTTCAGATTTAAAGTAGCGACTACATCATATTCTTCCGGACGCAATAAAATTTGCTGCAAAAAAGCATCCGCGATCACATCCTTGATAATAATTCCGCCTTTTTCCGGTGGCAATTTCATCCATGGACCACCGTCCAGCAGCTCTGCTCCAAATTCCTTGGCGGCAACTGCATAACTCCACTTCTTAAACGCCCCTTCGGTATATTTCATGATATTGCCTTTATGCACGAGCGTCACGGACCGGCGCTTATTATCTATCGCATACTGAATAGCTTTGCGTACAAAACGCTCCGTGCCTTCTCTTGAAATGGGCTTGATACCGATACCAGAGGTTTGAGGAAAACGTATACTCGTCACCCCCATTTCTTTCACCAAAAAATTGATTACTTTTTTTGCGGATTCAGACTCTGCTTCCCATTCAATACCGGCATAGATATCCTCGGAATTTTCCCGGAAAATGATCATATCCGTTTTTTCCGGATTCTTCACCGGACTAGGGACACCGTTAAAATAGCGTACAGGCCGCAAACAAATGTATAAATCCAGCTGCTGACGCAACGCTACATTAATCGAACGAATACCGCCCCCCACTGGAGTTGTGAGCGGACCTTTAATGGAAACCACAAACTCTTCAGCTGCTTGCAAAGTTTCTTCCGGCAGCCATACATCGGATCCATAAATTTTCGTTGCTTTCTCACCCGCATAGATTTCCATCCAAGAAATCTTTCGTTTTCCTCCGTATGCTTTCTCTACTGCAGAATCTACAACTTTGCGCATTACCGGGGTGATATCGATACCGATACCATCTCCTTCGATGAATGGAAGGATTGGATTGTTTGGTACTTTCAATAAATTATCATGATCGATCTGAATTTTTTCACCATCACGGGGTATTTTTATATGCTGATACATGACATCTCCAAGTATTCAAATAAATACAATTTACAATTAATTCGAGTAGCAGAAGCAGATGATTTTTTGAAAAAACCTTCTATTCCTGAATGGACATAAACTAGCCAAATATTATACGTACAAACAAGATGCCTTTCTACGACAGTGAATCCCCAATACATCGGGAACCGGAATGGATATCGCGAAAGTATCATACTGCTCTCTATGATTACAGAACGCCGTCAGATCACGGTGCCTGCTGACACAGTGCAAAACGGGCAGATTGCTGTTCATCTGGTGTCGCATGGTTAAAAAATGTAACGCAAATTCAGACCACCACCCCAATCCGGGCTGCGTTCCGCGAAACCTTCCGACCATAAACGTTCAGCCGGAAATGATTGCTGACTCTTTGCGAAAGATACACGGTGAGGTCTCTGCTGCCCTGCAGCCCACCGGCGACTGTCCCATGTTGTAACTTGTCCCCAATGTGATCGTATCGGATAACCGGTAACTACACTGGCAGCACCGTAGAATACATTATGAAACGTTACGCTGGATGGATTGCCAAGTATCCGGTAACCAAAAGTAGCGCTGAGCGTGAACTTGGCGATCGTTTTATATAAATCTCCTGAACGGCATAATCGACTTGACCGGTGCCCAATCTCTGGCTGCTGCTGGCGGTGGGGATTTTTAGCCGGGCCGTGATATCAAACGCAATGCCGGTGGGTGCGTGATTGGTGAGGTTGTAGCTGAATGCGGTGACGATTCGCCCAATCCTGACCGGCTTGAATTTAATAAGGAGGAACCTCCAAGAGGAATACCGCCTGCCAAGCCAAGTGCGCTTACTTTACCATGTCTTGATTTTTGAGCGGCATCGTCTGCGCCATGACCGCCGCCACTATCACTTCCGCCACTGCCGCCTCTGTCAAAAATAGTGCTGCGGCTATCAATGACGCCGACACCGGGTCCGAGTACGTTACTGGGACTCGTCATATTGATTGCGGCTGGATACGCGCGCCATTGATTTCGAATCCTTGCGGACCGATTTTGGTGACATGGCCACTGAGACTGGCTTCCACGCGCGGCGGAATGATATCGATACGCGATGCGGCGATCGCGCCGCTGGCAAACCGGTGGTCGCTGATTTGCACCCAGTCGTCGGTTTTTATACCGGAGAGGTTGCTCTATTCGAGGGATTTTCCGATGCGCACGGTTTGGCCCAAGACCTGCATTTCTCCAGCTTTTGCATCCAGGTTGCCGACCGGCCCGACTGCTGCGTGCAACACCGCGATACTGCGTGCCGCGAGTTCCCGCCTGCTCCAAATGCGCGCACCGCAATTACCTGTCCAACCGCGAGTTCACCTAGCGTAGCGCCCCGGCCGTCCACCGAGATGGCGGTATGCTTGTCGTAGTGGATTTCAATTCCATTGACGCAAATACTGGCAAATCCGGTAATGGTGCCAATGATATCGGTGCCGCCAATGCCATCATTGTCAGCGGTATTGCCGGTTTCGCCGATGCCGGATTGGGCGAGACTTGCAGGATTGATCAGCGACGCCTGGGTGTCACAGTTATCTTTTGCGAATGCGTTGACGGAGCATAGAAATGTTAGAGCGATGATGCTCAGTTTCCGGATGCCGGTTTGGCTTACCTTCATGGGTAAATTTTTTCATTCGATATTCAAGTATCTTTTTTTTCACTGCTTCTTCCCGGCTCCACCGCTTCGCTGTAATAATAGATGCCGAAGGTCATGCGCTGCCTGGGCTCGTTCTTTTGCGCATCGTTTTTTTCCAGCTCCATGGCGATTTTATTGATGGCGAGCAACGCTTCCATGCCCAGTTGTTCGGATTTCTCCGCGAGTGTTTTGACGGAATCCGCACTTAATCCGTCGTAGTACACGCTGCGTTCCAGAAACGGTTGAGCTTGGCCGAGCAGATTGCTGGTTGCGGCTGCCGCATGGTCATGCACGTTATGGCCGAAATAAAAAACTTTTTCGTCAAAGCCGTGTGCCGGTATAAACGCTGCCGTATTGAGACAGACGCGATTTTCCTCATCGAAGTGGGCAATGCCGAGCCTGAGCCATTCGTCCAGCACCACGCGCGAACGGATATCGCAGCTGACGCCGGCAACCAGCCCTTCAAAAGAAATATCGCCTCCTTCTTTGAAAAACCTCGGTAGTCGCTTGGGTTGATTGTTTTCGTCCAGGTAGCGAGGATCCGTGGTCCACAAATTGACCAGCCGTACACCGAGCGATACCGCTTGCGGGATGGTTTCGGCATCCGAACAGTAATCATAGCGCAAGCGTTTGATGTCTTTGCGATGGATACCGGTGAGCAAGCTCAAGTGACTGTCGCTGGAAGATTTTCCGTCAATTTTGAAGTCGTTTTCCGCAACTTTGACAAATAAATCTTTCAGCATTTCTGCCAGGAACGGATAGGTAATCCCTTTCGCCAGCATCAACTTGACAAAGGGGCGCAGCACCCGGCGCAACGCGGTGATCAGCGCAGGTGAGGAGGTGGAATTGGTTGGATGCATGCCATGCATGAGATCTGTTGATTGGTCAATGAATGCGGATCTGATTGATTGCGAGCGATTCTAGCACAATGTGGGAAAATATCACACAAATTCATTGGCATGGGATTTTCTCCCACGTATAGTGCCGCGTGTGCGGGAAAATATCACACAAGAATGCTTTCAAAAATAACTGATTGTATTGAAAGCGACTGTTTTTAGAGAATCCAAAAGAGAGGTTTTATATGTTTGAAAAATCAATCGTCGCAAAGATCGCAAATGCTGTTTTTTATTGCGCTGCAGCCTCGGTTTTATCGGCAAATACCGTGTTTGCCGGCGGCAGTCAGGTCAATTTTGCGTTGACCGATATTCCGGGGCGCTGGTTTGATACCGGAGCGGCGATCGCAGGCAACCGTTCGATTGCCATTGCTGCACCGGGTGTGCGGGTCAATTTCTCCGGTAATTCGAACACCGTACATACCAGAAGCAGCTTGATCTATCCAACCGGCGCAGCCGGTATGCCGTTCAATACCGAGCCGAAGAAAGGCGGCGATAGTCTGACGCTGACCACGCCGGGATTATATGTGTTTACGTGCAGTATTCATCCCTATATGTTCGGTGCCGTGATCGTCGATGATCCGGCTACCGGCGGTCTCGATCTGGGGTCTTCGCTCAGTTTGATCAATGGCATCACCGTTCCCAGCAGCAGCGATCTGGCGACGCGTTTGTTGCGTACTTTCTTCATCGCGACCAATCCCGCCAACTGGCAGGATTATGCGAAAAATACCCCGTGGCATATCACCTATCCGAACGTTGACGTGCGTGTCGACATCGGCGTTGTCAATTTGCCTGCCGTGCTGAATGCGCGTTATGGCAATGATATTGCGCTAGCGCTTTTGCAAAATCCGGCGGCACCTGCGATCGGTGAAATTTGGGCAGCTACGCAGTTTGAAATGACCGCGGGAAAAGAAAAACCGGGCACAGTAACGGCGGTTGACGGCAACACGTGGCAAGTTACGCGCAAAGTGGCGCTGCCCTCGATCAAAATGAACAATCCGCATAACATGTGGACGGACAGGGATCAGAATGTGATTTACGTGACACAATGGTTTGACAAAAAACTGACGGTCTATGACCGTAAAACCGGCGCACTGATCCGTAACGTATCCGTCGGTGAAGCACCCGCGCATGTGATGACGCTGACCGATACGGATAGACTGCATATTACCAATAATGGCGATACCCGCACCGATTCCGTGATGGAGCTGAGTCCATTGGCCACTCAGGTGTTGCGCCGGGTGGATATCGGCCGCGGCAACGCGCATGCGCACTGGATGAGCCATGACGGCAAGACCATGGTGACACCGAATGTGTTGAGCGGCGATACCACGCAATATAATTTCAGAACCAATCGTATCGAGGCCATTTTGCCGGTGAGCGGACCCTTCAGCCATCCGCTGGCCACCGGCATGATGCCGGATGCCAGCAAATATTACGTCGCTAATTTGCTGGATAGCACCATCACGGCGGTCGATATGGTAACGCATACCGTTATCAAGCATATCAACCTGATCGAACATTACAATCCCGTATCCGGAGCGATTTCCGGGCCTGTCGGCGCATTACCGATTCAAACTCCGGTTTCGCCGGACGGGAAAAACATGGTTACGGCGAACACATTGACCGGTACCATCACCATCGTCGATACGCGGCCCAATCTGGCGACAACCGATGAAGTGGTTGTCATGCTGCCATGCGATCCCGGTTGTCATGGTGTGCAGTATGGCGCCAAGAAAGGCGGCGGTTATTATGCCTATGTCACGAGTAAATTTTCAAACCGGATGCTGGTCGTAGATCCTGATCCCAATGGCGACGGTGATCCATCTGACGCCAGGATCGCAGGTCAGGTCGGGCTTTTTGCCGCAAGCACCACAGCGCGGGATGACGTCATCGTAGCCAATCCCGGCATGGGCGGGCAAGGCATTCTACCGATTCCGCTGGTTTATAACGGCTGGGTGCAGAATCTGCCCGCAGAATGGCGCAATCAACTGATCCCGGCGCAACAAAATCCGATCCGTTAACCGGATCGCGGATTGGTGTATTCTTTTGGCAGTATTTTGATTTCTAACGTTGTACAGTACTTTTACTATTACTAAAAAGGAGAAAAAATGAGCTCAGGACATGACGACTCGCATGATGATTCGTCGGCACACGAGCACAAAGCTTTCAAGTTCACGATCACGGGCGGCAAGGTAACGGCCGTATTTGAAATGGAGGATGGTGTGCTGAAACCCAAATCGATCGACGACGACCACAGCGAAACCTATACGGTGGATGGAAGCGAAGTCGTGCGTACCGAGGAAAATCCCTTTGGCATGGAAAGAACCCGCTACGCGAATGCGGATGGCGATGGTCTTTATTTGCGTGTGTCCGAGCAATGGTTCGGTTTGATGGATGTAACTGAGGTCGGTCCTCACTTCAAATTTGAAGAAGAACTTTCCTTTGCACCATCGGATGGTGACGATCATATTGCCGTCCGTGGCGGTGAAGACTCCTTCGGTGGACACGGCGCCGATGACTTTGTCATCCGCGAAGCGGCGCATTTGCGCATTGAAGACTTTCACTCATCGGAACACGATTCGCTAAAATTTGATACAGGTTTAGGTTTAACTTCTGTGGATCATCTGAAGAGTTTTATTACCGATGCGCATTATGAGGACTCAGATCTCGTCGTAAACTTTGGTTCCGATGTATCAATTACGCTGGTCGGTGTGCTGCCCGGCCAAATTAGCTGGGATGATGTCAGTGTGCTGAGTTAGCACCCGTAAGCTGATAGGCTTTTACCCTCTCTTCGTTTATCGATTTTAGCTGTTAATCAAGCTTCTCAGAAATGGCGATTGCGCCGTTTCAAGAAGCTCAAGGGGAATTATTTTCTAAAAATTTGTGCTTCGCTCTTTACTCGGGTTTTCCATCAACCTATCGCTTATCTCCCGAACAAGTCGATAAAAATTTTCCGCCGCTATTTTTAGCTATTCAAAGCAGGCTAATGCATTTAGTGACGTTGAAGTTTCCCTTCTTGGGTGTGGCTGTTAATCAGGCAACCGGCGAGCGGTTCGGGATGTTGCAATACGGCTGCTAGCCAAGATCAAGCAAACCTTTCAGCTAAACTCGGCTTTTATCCGGGCGATACGCGTTTCCCGCACGCTCGCATTGATGGCTGCGGGCAAAGCTGTGGAATCGGTGATGCGCTGACTCAATTCAGTGGCAATGGCCCCGGCATCGACGCTTTTGGCAGCGGAATACGCTTGTTGAAACCGTCCGGACGGAATGTATGGTTTGGTTGCATAGCCGGGGCGGCCATGAAAATCACACGCGCAGGCCTGCAGGAATTCGTCGAAGCGGCCGGGTTTGCGGTAAGCATCGACTGCCTGCAACATATCCGCCATAGTGGATGGTCTCAACTCTTCCGCCCGGTGCACGTCGCCGTGATAACGGGCGACCAGCAAGGCAAGGTCACGCACATCCTTGGGCGCGCGGATGCGCTCGCATAAGTTCTGCGTTAGTTCGATACTGCGCGCTTCGTGACCGATATGACGCGGCCATTCCTCAGGCGGGGTCGTGCCCTTGCCAAGATCGTGCGTCAACGTGGCAAAACGCACCGGCAACGAATAGTTTTGCGCGGCGGCATAATCGATCGCCAGCATGATGTGCACGCCGGTATCGATTTCCGGATGCGCATGTGCCGGTTGCGGAATACCGAACAATACGTCGACTTCCGGCATGATGCGCGCCAGCGCGCCGCATTCGCGCAGCATGTAGAACATCCGGGATGGATTATTTTCCATCAGTCCGCGCGATAGCTCCTGCCACACGCGTTCCGGCACCAGTGCGTCCACTTCGCCGTTATGCACCATATCGCTCATCAACGCGAGCGTTTCCGGAGCGGCGTGAAAATTGAAACGCGCGGCAAAACGCGCCGCTCTGAGAATGCGTACCGGGTCCTCGGAAAAGGCGGGGCTGATGTGACGCAGAATGCCCGCTTCCAGATCGGCCACGCCGTTAAAGGGATCGATGATATTGCCATCCGCATCCTTGGCGATCGAATTGATGGTCAGGTCGCGCCGCGCCAGATCCTCCTGCAGAGTGACTTGCGGCGAGGTGTACACTTCAAACCCTTTGTAACCGAGCGAAATCTTCCGTTCCGTGCGCGCCAATGCGTACTGCTCGTGTGTTTGCGGGTGCAGAAAAACCGGAAAATCCTTGCCCACTGGACGATAGCCAAGCCGCACCATTTCCTCGGGTGAAGCGCCCACTACAACATAATCGTGATCCTTGACCGGCAATCCGAGCAGTTCGTCGCGTACCGAACCGCCCACAAGATAAGTTTTCATGGTTTACTTTGACTGTGAAAATACGTTACTTAGCCGCGCGCACAACACCCAGACGCTCCTTGAGCAGCGGCGCATCGTGTCCGTGATCGAGAACCTTGGCGTAGTATATCGAGTTCTCCAAGACCTTTTTGACGTAATCGCGCGTCTCGTTGAATGGGATGGTTTCGGCATAAATCGCGCCTTCCAGCGGGACCGTATTGTCGCGCCAGCGTTTGGCGCGCCCCGGTCCAGCGTTGTAAGCGGCTGAAGCCAGCAGCGGCTGATTATCCAATGTGCTGAGCACATGTTTGAGATAGTACGTGCCCAGTTGTAAATTGGTATTCACATCGACTACGAGATGCTGGCGGAAATTCGCTATGCCCAGTTGCTTGGCCACCCATTCCGCAGTCGCGGGCATCAACTGCATCAAACCGGCTGCTCCGGCATGCGATTTGATGTCGGCGATAAAACGGCTTTCCTGGCGGATCAAACCGTATACCCAGGCTTCGTCGAGCTCATGCTGCTGCAGAACTTTTTTGAGTACCGCGCGGTGCGGCGACAAAAAGCGCAAATTGAAATCATGCTGAGAGAGCGTGCGATTGGCGGTATTGATCGCGCGATCGTATAACCCCTGGCGTTTCGCAACTTCCGCCGCAGCCAGCAGTTCGGCATCGCTGAAATTGCGCGTCGTCCAACTCCATTCCCGCTGTGCTTCGGTACGCAAATTCATGCGCGAAAAAGCCAAGGCGCGTTGAATTCCGGGTTTGCGCTCCATTGCGGATACTTCGCTATTGTTGGCGCGATAGTTTTTTTCCGCGATGCTGAGCATCGTGCCTAGCTCTTCTCTGGCCAACTGACCATAAAAACTGTGCTCATCGCTGAGCGGAATAAAAATTTGATTGGCGTCCAGCGTTTTGCCTTTTGCCTTCAAAGCGCGCGCTTTCCAGTAACGCCAAGTATCCGTGTGCTGCTCGGCCGGTGACATCCGGTCGATGGTTTTCAGCACCTCATTCCAGTTGGCAGCTCGCAATGCGGCGCGTACTTGCCATGCCAGTACGGTATCCGATGCCGGATACGGATTCGGGGTGTTTTGCGCTTCGCGGAACCACTCCAGCGCGCGCGGATCATGCCGCATGGCGGCGCGATGCCCCAATCTGGCCAGGAAATAAGAACGGTCGGATGCAGTAAGCTGGTTTTTGATTCTCAGCCATTGCTTATAAGCCTGATCGGTATCATTGCGCAATAGGCGCAACAGCGCGAATAAAACAATTTCGCGGTCACTGCGCGTGTGGATTTTTTGCTTCAAAGTGTCCAGGTAACGCAGCGGATTTTTCGCAGCGCTATTCAGATCGGCGCTATTGAGCGCTTCGTGGCCGGGCAAGTAACGGTTCGCGTGGGTGGCTACGCCGGTTTGTCCTTCTTCCAAAGCCAAGCGAATCCTGCGCCAGACATCTTCCGGCGTGACCTGCTTATTGTCAATGAGCACTTGAAAAACGGGCGCGCAGCTATCCGGTAGACTGGACGGCGTAAACCATATCGAACGCGCGCCGGTCAGTGTTGTATTGTCGCGTCTATGCAGACGGTGTTGATAGTGATAACACAATAACTCGGTATCTTTATTAGCCAGCAAGGCATATTGGGCTTCAAAAAGCGGCCATTGCTGATTCTTGCCGAGTATTTTCAGCCAGTCGCTGCGCAGCCGGTCCGCGACCAGATCGCCGTCGTAGCGCGCAAGGAAAGAACGGATTTGCGCGGTATCGGTTATGCGCAATGCCATGCGCAACTGGTAATACTCGACATAAGGCCACAGCACATGGCGCTGCAGCCTTGCCGCATAATCGTCGAGAAGTTTGGCGTTGCCCGATTGAAAGGCTTCCCGGGCGCCGAGGAAATCACTGTCCTGATTGGCCATTGATGTTCCAGCGTAAGCTAATAGTATCAACGCAAAAAGAAAATTTTTCATGGCTATTAACCTTACGGATTTACTGGCAGGAGGAAAAAACGCTGATTGCTATTTTACAATGAACTAGGGCTCTCACAGCGGTGCTGTAAGAGCCCGGAATCCACTTCGAATTTTGTTATGGCGGACCGGCTTTAGATCACACCCTGGCCGAGCATCGCTTCAGCCACTTTGACAAAACCGGCGATATTCGCGCCATCGACATAATTTACGCTGCCTTCGGCTTTGGTACCGTATTTCAGACAGGATTTATGGATCGCTTGCATGATTTCTTTCAGGCGCGCGTCGACTTCTTCGCGTGTCCAGGATATGCGCATGGCATTCTGACTCATTTCCAGGCCTGACGTGGCGACACCACCCGCGTTACTGGCTTTGCCCGGTGCATAGAGCACTTTGTTGTGCAGGAAACATTCGACGGCTTCCGCAGTCGACGGCATGTTGGCGCCTTCGGCGACGCAAATCACGCCATTTTTGACCAGCATTTTCGCATCTTCGCCATTCAATTCGTTTTGCGTGGCACATGGCAGAGCAACTTGCACCGGTACATGCCAGGGTTTTGCGCCCGGCAGATAGGTGACATTGACGCGTTTGGCGTATTCATCGAGCCGCGCATATAAGTGGTTTTTCACTTCCGCCAGGATCGCCAGTTTTTCCGGCGTGAAACCGGCCTCATCGACGATGGTGCCGCTGGAATCGGATACGGTCACCACTTTGGCGCCCTGCGACATGGCTTTTTCCACAGCGAATTGCGCAACATTGCCGGAACCGGAAACGGAAACGCGCATGCGCTCGAGCGAGCGCCCCGCGTGCTTCAGTATTTCCTGAGCAAAATACACCGTACCGTAACCGGTTGCTTCGGGACGGATCAGCGAGCCGCCGAAACTCAATCCTTTACCAGTAAACACGCAATCCGCGCGGTTGGATAATTTTTTCATCATACCGGCCATGAAGCCGACTTCACGTCCACCTACACCGATATCACCCGCCGGCACGTCGGTATCCGAACCGATATGACGGAACAATTCACTGATGAATGCTTGGCAGAAACGCATGATTTCGCCGGGGCTTTTTCCTTTCGGATCGAAATCGGAACCGCCTTTGCCACCGCCCATCGGCAATGTGGTCAGCGCATTCTTGAAAGTCTGTTCAAACGCGAGGAATTTTAGAATCGACAGATTCACCGAAGGATGAAACCGGATACCGCCTTTATAAGGACCGATGGAAGAGCTGTGCTGGATGCGGTAACCGCGATTGACTCTGACTTCGCCATGATCGTCCACCCAGGATACGCGAAATATAATCACCCGCTCCGGCTCGACCAGCCGGTCCAGCAATCCCTGCTCGGCGTAACGCGGGTGTTCCAATATAAACGGCCACAAACTTTCAATGACTTCCGTCACGGCCTGCATGTACTCTGGCTGGTTCGGATTGCGTTCGGCGACTTGGGCGCTGAACTCCTGAAGACTCTTATATTTCATTTTATTTCCCCGGTAATTGAAAGGTTATCTGCAAATAGGCCAATTTTGCCAAATTAATTCCTAAGCTGCACTGAATTTTTGTTAAAAAATGGGATTTTTATGCGATGGACTCCGCACACTTTAACGCAACTTTTATTGCATCAAATGCGATGGCCTTATTTTAATTATTGAGACTGGATAAAGTTTATGATGGCTATGTAGTAATTAACTGTTGAAATTGTCTTGTTTTTCCAAGTGACACTTGGAAACAAAGCGTTGGTGTAACGTTTTGACCGAGACGGTCAATCATTCTATGCCACCCCAGATAACTAGCAAGATAGCGTGTTGCTACACCATGGAACTTCGCCATCCATTGTCTGAGCCGACTGCCATAAGCATTAACATGCTGAATGTGATAAACATCGTTGATGACTCGCTGACCTGCGGCAATGTTGACTGGACGATGAACAATTTTTGCATTCCTGGTGATCTGTCTGTAGGCGGGCATTCCATCTGTGCAAAGAATGACATCTTTGCTTAACAAAGGGATAAGCACTGTTCCGATTTGTTCTGCGCTTGTGTCACGCAGTATACGATCATCAGTTTCACCATGACGATCTCGTATCACTAACACGGGTATCTGTTCTCTTGATGTGCCACGCTTGGCAGCTTTTCCGCCTCGTTTGCGTGCGGCTCTCGGTAAATGATGTTGTCCCTTAAAAGAAAAGATTCCAGAAAATACATTTCGTCAGCTTCAACAATGCCATTCATTTTGTTAGATTGATGGATTGCAGGCGCTTGCAAAAAACGATGACGCCATTTAAAGCTCGTGTTTTTGGTGATTCCGCACCTCATCGCTGCTTTACGTATACTTAACCCTTGAACCATCGCTTCTTCATAATCAGACCATTTGTCTTTGTGGCGTAATCGGGCCAATGCGGTGCCTGTCAGGGCATTAAACGTGCGATTACAATGGCGGCATCGATAGCGTTGCAACTCACTCGCTTTACCCCACCGATACAGCTTTGTTCCCTGACAATAGGGACAAATTCGTTCATCACTCTGCCCTTGTTCAATCAATTCTATGATCGTATCAGCTCCAGCTTTTCCTTTTAATCTCTCTCGAAGCTTGTCTCGCTGACTGCGGCTCATCCGCTCAATCGATTTTATACAATCTCTGAATTCAGATGCTTTCATGATACATACCTCTTTTTTGCATTCCGATGCACATTTGACTCTCAATTCAACAATTGATTGCTACAGAGCTTTTATGATCTTCCTGTAACTTGATACCCTGCGATGGACGTAAAAAAATGTTCCAAGCCGGATAGAAAAGTTCATCAACCAGGCGGTTGATCCGGCGGCGGTATGTGGTGTGTAAATACGCCCTTCGCTTCGTTCAGGAAGTCTCTGAAATACTACCGCCCTCAGTTGCAATACTGGAATCAGACTCAAAATGCCCATCGGCACCTCGTAAACTGCGCTTTTTCGCCTGATTCCGCCTTGCCTGACTGCCGCTGGTATCTTTTTCAGAGCTTCCTCATGAGTTTAAATTCCCAATCCAAACTTGGCTACAAAGCAAAATTGGTTGCCGTCAATGCAATATTACCTGCCAGTTGAATCTGGAAATCGGCGGATAGATCGGTATCGACATTGCCTTCGACTATCGTCACATCATTGCTGCCGTCATAAAAATAGCGCAATTCACCGGCTGCCGTGAAGGCAGCCATGCCTTTCCACGCAAAGGCATCATTTTTGGTTGTGGCGGATTTGGCATCGATGCCCGATACGTCGATCTTGTCGGCTTCAAGTTTGGAGAAGTCGAGAATCGCGTCGCGGTTGAGATTCTTTCCGCTGTCGGCCAATGTCATGAATTTGAACGTGTCGGCGCCCGCGCCACCGGTGAATTGATCGATACCCAGACCGCCGGTGAGAATGTCATTGCCGCCACCACCGTTGAGCGAGTCATTGTCCTCTTGACCCTCCAGCGTATTGCTGCTGCTATTGCCCATCAAAATGTTCGCCAAGCTGTTGCCGGTCCCATTGAGTTTCGAGGTGCCCAGCAAGGTCAAGTTCTCGATATTGCCGCCCAGCGTGTAGGAGATTGCCGATTGCACGGTATCGGCACCTTCGTCGGCATTTTCGGTTACCGTATCGCCGTTGCTATCCACCACATAAGTATCATTGCCAGCCCCCCCCCCCCGAACATGGCATCCTTGCCGGATTTGCCATCCAGCACATTGTCGCCGGCATTGCTGGTCAGCGTGTTGGCCAGCGCGTTGCCGTTGGCATTGACATTGGCCGATCCCAGCAAGGTCAGGTTCTCGACATAGTTGGCCAGCCCCGGCAGCGTGATCCAGGTCAGCACCTGGTCAGCTTTACCGTTACTCGCTTGACTTTCCAAATTATCGCCCAATTCAATAATGACATCGGCAATATCGTCGATCACATAGGTATCGTTACCCGCACCGCCGATCAACCGGTCGGCGCCCAGGCCGCCATCCAGCACATTGGCCAGCCGATCGCCGGTCAGCGTGTCGTTTGCCGCGCTGCCAATCAGGTTCTCGATGCCGCTCAAGGTATCGATGCCATGACCGGTGTTCTGCGCCGCCCGGTTCGCCAGCGAGACGGTGACCGCGGAAGGCGAAAAAGCGTACGTAGCCGTATCGATACCGGCCGTGCCCGTCAAGGTGTCGTTGCCGCTGGTGCTAATCAATAGCTGCCCGGCATCGAATGCCGTCACGGTAACGTTCACCGGCGCGCTGACGGCAGCGCCATACGTGTCGGTGGCCGTGATGGCTAACGCGTAACTGCCGGAATCACCCGCGGCAGGCAAGCCGGAAATGACGCCGTCAGGCGAAACCTGCAGCCAGGCCGGCAAAGGATCGCCATTGGCCAGCGTGGCGCTGAAACTCAAGGCATCGTCATTGGGATCGCTGAATGAAGCGCCTGCGTCATAGTTCATATTGCTATCGAACTTGATTGCCTGGCTGGTCAATGCTCCATTCAATACCGGCGCATTGTTGATCGTGATCGTGAATGTCTGCGGCGCGCTGGTGTCGACACCGCCGTTGGCGGTACCGCCATCGTCCTGGAGGCTCACCGTAACTTCGACGGAACCGTGAGCGTTGGCCGCAGGAGTGTAGGTCAAATTGCCGCTGGCGTCGATCGCCGGTTGCGCCGCAAACAGCGCCTCGTTGCCGTTGCTCGTCAGGAATGTCAGCGTCTGGCTGCTTTCATCGGCCGGCCCGGCGCTGATACCGGTTGCCCAGCCGGTGACCGTCTGTGCGCCGGTGTTCTCACCGGCGGTTTCGTCGGCACCCTTGGTGAAGCCGGGCGCATCGTTGATCGCAGTCAATTTAATGCCATTCTGAACCGGATCACCGTTGGCATCATAACGCTGCGCATAAATGCCCGAGAAACTGCCATCCTGAGCAGATGACTCCCAGCTCACCACAAAGCCGCCATCCGATAGGGCCGTGATGCTGGAGCTTAATTGATCGCTTGCTGTAGTGGTGTTGACCCGGAATTCACCGCCCACCGCAGTCCCGCTGGCATCATAGCGCTGCGCATAAATGCCCGAGAAACTGCCATCCTGAGCAGATGACTCCCAGCTCACCACAAAGAGGGGCGCATATTGTGGGCTCTCGGCGCAATCAGTGCGCATGTAATCGGTTCTTTGCTGATGAGATGCTGGGTCGGCGACCGTATCCGCTTTCAAAACCATCTGATTTCAGGAACAGGCTATGAAAGGTTATCAACTGACTTTCTTCACTCAGCAAAAACGCCAGCACAATCACCTGCCGCTCGGGGAATGGTTGCTGCAAGCCGCTACGAAACTGGACATCGGCGGCGCAACACTGATTGTCACCACCGAAGGTTTCGGACATGACCGCTAGCTGCACTCGGCACATTTCTTCGAACTGGCCGATCAACCGGTCGAAGTAACGATGACCGCCAACGACCAGCAGGCGGAGCGAATACTCGAGCATCTGAGGCAGGAAGGGATGAAAGTGTTCTACGTCAAAACACCGGTCGAGTTCGGCATGACCGGGGAATCATGATACTGCAAAACGATTAGCAAATACTAACTCACGGACGAATTTGGCGGAGCATTAAGCTACCAGCAGACGAATTGTTAACAGGCTTCAAGGGATATCCCATTTTGCTATGTGCGTTGAAGCGCACTTCCCTAAACCGAATAACCTATCGAAAATTAAACCTCTGTTAACTCAAGTACGATTCCGGCGCAAAAGGCAAGGTAAAATGAAATTTAGCACCGGGCTCTCCATCGGGCTCTACCCAGAGTTCACCGTCATTTGCTTCAATCAATGCACGGCTTATTGCCAGACCCATCCCGATGCCTGTTTGCTTGGTGGTAAAAAAGGGTTCGAATATGCGCTTCGCCATGGTTTGATCAAGCCCGGGTCCGTTATCTTGCACGATAACTGACGCCATCCTTTTATCATTCAAGGCTTGCACCTGGGTGATGATCGTCAAAATGGGTGAATCGGCCGTTCGCATAGCTTCTGCGGCATTCCTAAAAAGATTCACAAGAACTTTATGCACTTGTGTGCGATTGCACTGAACAGCGGGAAGGTCTTTTTCCAGCTTCAATCGCGTACGGAATTTCCCGGAACCGTCGCTGACAACAACGTCCAGCGCCTCGCGTATCACATCATTCAGATCCAAAGACTCGGCCGCCAGCTCGCTTTTTTGCAGAAAAGCAATCAATTCGTGCAAGCCGCGGCCAGCACGCTGCGTTTGCTCCACACAACCCTGTAGCGCATTCTTCAGACGCTTCACGTCAAAATTATCGTTTCGTAACGTTTGCAGCACTACTTCACTATAAGCGGATATCGCGGTCAACGGCTGATTGAGTTCATGCGCAATAGCCGAAGCTGTGCGTGCGGCCGCTTGTTGTTCAAAAATCTTTTCCGCCTCATTGCGCGGTATTCGCAATTGTTTCTGGAAAATTTTCTGTTCCGTCACATCCCGGACAACACTCACCAGCCGGGTTGCACTATTGGCTTCAAAATAGACGCGTCCCGCAACGGCAATCCAGCGTTCGGTTTTTTCCAGCGGGTCAATCACGCGATATTCCGCCTTGTACTCGCCATGACTGGCCGGATTCATCGCATAATCCAATGCCGCTTGCCGGCCGACTCGATCCGCGGGGTGTATCATGGCGACAAATCCTTCGTAACTGATGACTTCCCCGGGATAGCCGCCCCAGAATTCACGCATTTTCCTATCCCAATAAACAACACCGCGTTTGAAGTCATAGTCGAAAATACCAAAACCCGCGGCCTGTTTCGCCAAGCGCAAACATTCTTCGCGCACTCGCAATGTGTCTTCGACTTTCAAGCGCTGCCGGAAAACTGTGAATGTGATTAAAACATACAGCTGCTGCTGCACTTCTATCGGACTGAAACTCATGTCCAGCAGCATTTCCTGACCGGAACGATCGCATGCCATGATTTCGTTGCCGGTTCCCATTGGCAGCTTGGCAGGTTTGTCCAAAAAAAGCGTTTGATAATAGCGGTACTGCTTCCGGTAGCGTGGCGTAATCAGCATTTCAACCGCCACCCCCATGAGCTCATTTTCGTTGTAACCGAATAACTGTTGCGCGGCCGGATTCATCAGCACGACATGCCCGGTGTTTTCCATCACTATCGCCGCATCCGCTATCGCGTCAAATAATGTTCTAAAACTTAAAATTTTTAATGCTTCAATCACATTATGCATCCAAGTAAAGTGAATATTTTGTTATAAAAAAGATTTAAGTTCAACTTTGACTTTATCTATAAATTTCCCAAATATAAGGGCTTAACCTTATGTGATTATTGATACGTGCTTACGCGTATATTGCAATCTTTTTTATGTAAGTAATATTTTCCAGGGCAACAAGTTTTTTAAATCCATCATTGAAAACTAAATAGGGAGAGATAAAAAGAATGACCTGGAAAAATGCACGACGTGCCCGTTGGATGGCCTTGGCCATTACCGGGTCACTGTTAAACGGTAACCACTCATACGCTGCGGAAGCAGAAAAAACGGAGGCGGACAAAGCAAAAAAGCCATCCGTTGTCGTTCAAAATAAAACCGCGCCGGCCAATGGAACCAATGGCGCACCCTTCAGCGCGCTGGGAACACCCGGAAGTACGCGTTTCGACTTCGACAATCTGACCAAACTGATGGAAGAACACAAAACGCCGCTGGCCGCGATGGCACCGGATTGGCTCAATGTGGCAATCGAGCATCGCACCCGTTACGACGTGTACGATCACGGCTTCACCAAAGCCATTCCGGGATTTAACGACTCGATTCATCAACGCACTCGCTTCTTGTTCGAGGTCAAGAATATCATCGATCCGCTTAAGTTCACGCTGGAATTGACCGACATGCGCGCTCTGATGACCAGCTTCGGACAAGATCATAACCCGAACATAGCCGATCATTTTGATTTCACTCAAATGCATCTCGGTGTGCACGACAAGAACTTTCTCGGCACGGGCTACGCGGCGAAATTCGAAGTCGGCCGTTTCATGATGGACTTGGGTGAAGCCCGCCTGGTCGGAGGACACCGCTGGGGAACCTTATCGCCTGCGTTCGACGGCTTGCACTTCATGATGGGCAATACCGATGAAAAATGGAGTCTGCGTGTATTCGGTTCCCGGCCGGTTCAGCGGGTGACGACATCGCTAAACTGGAACACCCCCGAAACCTACTTCTCGGGCGCTTACGTCACCAACCGCGATCTGCGCTGGGCCAACTTCGACGGTTATTTCCTGCAACTGAACGAAAGCGATCATCTTAGACAGCGCAACTTATCGACTACCGGCTTCAGGCTGTTCGCCAAGCCCACGAAAGGCAGCATGGATTATGAAATCGAATCGATGTATCAGTTCGGCGACACCAAGGATAAGAGCCTGTTCGCCCATCGTCATCATGGCGAAGTCGGGTACAGTTTCAATACGCCGATGCCGCTGCGAGCCCTTTACTTATTCGACTTCTCATCGGGAAACCGCGATCCGGACAAGAATTTCGACATTCTGTACGCAAAACGCCGGGTCGAGTATGGTCCAACCGGCATGTTCGGACCATTCTTCCCGTCCAATCTGCTGTCTCCTGTCGGCTTCCGCGCCACACTCGTCCCCACACCCACCGTGCGCCTGATGATGTCGCATCGCGCATACTGGTTAGCGGATAAACATGCTGCGTATGTCGGCAGCGGCTTAGTAGACCCAACCGGCCGCGCCGGCAGCTTTCTGGGCCACATGCTGGATGTCAGCTTAGGATGGGATCCGCAGTGGAGTTATTTGAAACGGATGAGCTTCGACTTTGGCTATAGCCACATATTCAAGGGTGATTACTTCGATAAAGTGCCATTCAGCCCGGGTATGAAGGACACCAATTACGGTTACACCATGGTGACTTTTAAGTTCTAACTTTCCATACGTATCCGGAAAAAACGGCTCCTTGCGCGTGATGTAAGGAGCCGTTAATAAATTAACGAAGATAGTATCTATCGATCTTTGCAACATATCCAACTAATATTCGATTACTCCCAGTCTTCATGATTGCACAGAAGCCATTCCGATTAAGTGAATCTGTCAGTTGGATTAATTAGTCAGAGTAAACTCATGACAAAACACCCTTTTGTTCGCCTGCTTTGGTGCGCAATAGGCGCTTCCGCTGCAATTTCTCTTGCCTTGTGGGTTGTGGATCCGCTTGAAACAACATTTCTTCTATCATCTCTCGGGGGATCAACCATTTTTCTCTTTGGGCTTACCCGGGCACCCGCTGCGCAGCCGCGCGCATTGTTTGGGGGGCATTTAAGTAGCGCATTTATCGGTATCGCTTGCTATCAAGCTCTCGGTGACTCAATAGCCGTCTATGCTCTCGCCACGACACTTGCGCTTTGCTTTATGCTTCTTACTCGAACCGTGCACCCCCCTGCCGGAACCAATCCCATTCTGATGATATACGTCAATGCGGGATGGCCGGCCCTCTGGCAATCGGTGCTCCTAGGTGTTAGTTGTCTATTTCTGGTAGCTATCATCTGGAGCCGCCTCTATCCCGATCTTATTCACTATCCGGTAACCCTAGCTGAGCCATCGCCTCCCGGCATTAACTGGGGCGGCTGGTAACCGGAAACTTTGATAACTATCAGTAGATGGAATTCAGAATCGCACCATCTTTATGACTACTGCCAACCCCGACATTGCTTCCTTGTCCGTTTCCGCGACACTTTCAGCACTTGATGTTAATCCCGAGGAAGGTTTGTCATCGGCTGCGGTAGTTAATCGCAGGAAAGAGTATGGTTATAACGAAGTCGTCGAGCAGAAAGATCATCCGGTTCTGATGTTTCTCCGCAAATTCTGGGGTATTTCGGCTTGGATGCTGGAATTGATCATGATTTTGTCGCTGCTTCTGGGTAAATATTCGGATCTGGTTGTCGTCGGCGCGCTGCTGGTCGTCAATGCGGTATTGAGCTTTTTGCAGGAGCGCCGGACTGCTGGCGTGGTGGCAGCCTTGCGGCAGCGTTTGCAAGTCAGCACCCGGGTGCTGCGCGCAGGTAACTGGCAAATTTGTCCTGCGCGCGAGCTGGTTCCAGGCGATATTGTCCGCATGCGTCCCGGCGACATCATTCCGGCGGACATCAAACTTCTCTCCGGAACATTGAGCATCGACCAGTCGGCTTTGACCGGTGAATCGCAGAATATCGACAAAGCTCAGGGTGAAGTCGTGACATCCGGAGCTATCGTCCGTTACGGCGAGGGCAACGGCGTAGTCATCCTGACCGGCGCGAGAACCTTCTTCGGCCGCACGACGGAATTGGTGCAGCAAGCGCAATCAAAGCTTCATATCGAAACCGTCATAGCCAAAATAGTCCGGTGGCTTTTCGTGATTGTTGCTGCGGTGCTCTTATTGGTATTCGGCCTGTCGTTGATCCGCGATGCGCCCCTGATCGAAATCATTCCGCTCATGCTCGTCCTGTTGATGAGCGCGATACCGGTTGCCTTGCCCGTCATGTTCACGGTCAGCATGGCGATGGGAGCGAAGGAATTGGAGAAGCACGGTGTATTGGTTACCCGTCTCAGTGCAGCGGAAGATGCGGCCACGATGACCGTGCTCTGCGTCGACAAAACGGGCACGATCACCCTAAATCAACTGGCGATCACCGGCATCATTCCTTGGCAAGAAGCGGCGGAATCCGACGTATTATTTGTCGGCGCGCTCGCTTCGCAAGAAGCTAACCAGGATCCGATCGATTTGGCATTTCTGGCTGAAGCGAAGAAACGGCGGATTCTTGACCGCATACCCATGATCACTCCCATTTCCTTCATTCCTTTCGATGCTGCAACCAAGCGGACTGAAGCCGTCATAGAACAGAACGGGCAGCAGTTTCGCGCAATGAAAGGTGCGGTGCGAACCATTGCACAAGCCTGCAAACTGCACCCGGAGGAAATCGAGGCACTGGAAACTCGTGTCGCGGAATCCGCCCGCACGGGATACCGCACACTGGCCGTGGCTTATGGTCCGGTAACGGCGACACCGGTTTTGATCGGATTGGTCACTCTGTACGATCCACCCCGTCCGGATGCCAGGCAACTCATCGCCACACTGCGCGACCTCGGCGTCTCGGTGAAAATGCTCACCGGCGACGCGCTGGCGGTGGCTGGAGAAATCGCGCGCGGGATCGGACTTGCCCACATCCGGCGCGTAACCGATCTGAGAAACGCAGATACCCAAAGCAGTAACGAAGAAGCGGCCAACTTGTTAACGCATGCCGATGGTTTTGCCGAGGTTTTCCCGGAAGATAAATATCGGGTGGTGCAATGTCTGCAAGCTGCCGGGCATGTGACCGGCATGACGGGGGATGGCATAAACGATGCGCCTGCGCTGCGCCAGGCCGAGGTTGGCATTGCGGTCAGCACCGCAACTGACGTGGCTAAGCATGCCGCCAGCGTGATACTGACCGAGCCCGGTTTGACCAATATCGTCGCATTGATCGAACAGGGCCGCATGATCTACCAGCGCATTCTGACGTGGATCATTAACAAGATCAGCCGGACGATCCTGAAAGCTGCCTTTGTGGCCGTGGCGTTCGTAGTAACCGGAAAATTCGTCATCTCCGCCTTTGCCATGCTATTGCTGGTATTTCTAATGGATTTCGCCAAGATTGCGCTGGCTACCGATGATGTGCGCCCATCCAGGCAACCGGAAACATGGAACATCGGAGGGTCGATCACATTAGCGGTAGTGCTGGGCATCGCCATGGCGATCGAGTCGCTTATGCTTCTGTGGTTTGGCTGGATGCATCTCGGCCTGGCGGACAACGATAATGCCCTGCATACCTTCAGTTTCCTGACGCTGTTCTACTTTGCTGTATTCTCTATTGTGTCAGCCCGGGAACGTCATTTTTTCTGGGCCACCATGCCCAACAGGATGCTCCTCATGGCTTTGATCTCGGTTACTTGCATCGGCACTGCCCTGACATTCTTGCAATTACCCGGACTCAAAGCACTACCCTGGCAGCAGACACTCGCAATTTTCACTTATGCGATGGTTTCTTGTCTCGCGGTTAACGATGTCATAAAAGTTGCGCTGATCAAATGGCTGCTTCCTTCCGCAGCGGCTTAAACTGTTCTCCCAGCTTGATCGGTCGAGAAAGGGAAGGAAAGTGCTTAAGGAACCGCTGATCGATTCGGCCGACGAGATGAAGCACGAAGCGCATGGGGTACAGCAACCGGAACCTATCAACAAGATAGGCGAGGGAGCGAGTACCGCGCAACAAAGTGATTCACTCTTATAGCCAACTAATCAGCCTTTCCTTAACCGGTGGCCAATTCTATCCATCGTCTTTTATCTTATGAAAAACGACCGGATTATTCGTCGATTGAATCAAACAAAATAAGGCATCGCCCGCAGCTTGCTTGGCTGCGCCGGTGTTGCCGTTATTTCCCCGGCTGTATTTAAGCATCGGATATCCTCGTCCAGAAGGTTATAGTTGATCATCCGGTAATTATCCTTTCTGGTCGCATTTGCGTGGATTCTCGTTTTGGCATATTTAGCAATAGCTTTTCCGTTGCACGCTCTGAACGCGGGATAAGTATGCAAAATCGCTTAACGAAGAAAAAACCAGAATTAGGCCGCATACCGCTACAGTCATCATTTTTATCATTACTGAACCTTCCTTAAGAATCTGTATAAGCAATATCAGCAACATATAAATTTAATTCGCAACTTGGCAGAACTGGTGAATTCAATAGATCTGTACACCCATCAATGTTCGAAGTGACTTTAAATCAGAAAATTTAACGATCATCGGATTCCTCTGCGAATCCTATCAAAACCTGCCATTCCCATCTTAAAACCACAGATTCAGAAAGTGAATGAGCATTGTGCTTATTTTGCAAACAACCGCCCTAATTACTAGAACAACTAAACCTCTTTATAACATCAATCAACTTACATATTGATTTCGATCGATTTGTGACAAATGTCACACGGGAAAAATAACCCTGGAAGATAAAATGACAATTATCACATTACTGATTTTCTGAGCATCGATCAGGAAAAATTTGAGGAAAAAATCGCTGTTCACTGAATGAGCAGCGGTGGAACCGGCAAAGAGTATCGCGCAGCAAATCGGGACATGATGAAACAGGTTAGTTTTGCAGTGGTTACTTTCCTGCAACGCAAATGATCTGTTTCAAGGATGAAAATTTTGATCTTCGCTAAGGAGCTCTGTATGAACGAAACAACAATTATCGACTGTAAGGATAAACACTGCATCATAGGCGCCGGCCCGTCCGGGCTTGCACAGGCGCGCGCGCTTTTGGCGTTGGATTTGCCATTTGATGTTTTTGAACGCCATAAGGATATTGGCGGGCTTTGGGACATTGAAAATCCCGGCACACCGGTATACGAACACACGCACTTTGTCTCATCGAGAACGGAATCCGGGTTTATGGGGCTTCCTTTTCCGCCGGGCGCTGATTTTCCCCGACGCGACGAGATCCTTGCTTATTTGCACAATTTTGCTGATGCCTATGATCTGAAAAAATACATTTATTTTTCCAGTGCAGTCGAAAAAGTTGAACCCAAAGATGGCTACTGGCTGGTCAAGGTCAATAGCCAGACACGGATTTACCGCAGTGTAATTTGCGCTTCCGGCATGCACTGGAATCCCAGCTACCCGGAAATTCCGGGAACATTTACCGGCTGGCAGCGCCATTCCAAAGACTACTTCGGTGCGGATGAATTCAAAAACCAGCGTGTCTTGATCGTCGGCGCCGGCAACTCGGGTTGCGATATCGCCACCGAAGCGGCAAGAAATGCCAAAGCCGCTTATATCAGTATGCGCCGGGGCTATCACTTTCTTCCCAAGGTGATTTTTGGAAAACCGGCGGATATTTACGAACGAGAAAACGAATGGATGCCGTTCAGATTCAGGCAATGGGTATTCGGTCATATGTTAACCGCTCTGCTGGGTGATCTGACACGCTACGGATTGCAAAAACCGCAGCATCGCATCCTTGAAACACAACCGATTCTTAACTCCGAGATCCTGTCTTGTTTTGCCCATGGCGATTTGCATGCCAAACCGGATATCGAAAGATTGGACGGCTCGATGGTTCATTTCGTCGACGGCTCATCGATAGAAGTCGATCAAATCATTTTTGCCACCGGTTACAAGGCCGAATTTCCTTACCTTGATTCCGAACATATCGAATGGGCAGGGCATGGCGTCGGCCATTACATGACGTGCTTCTCGCGCAAGCACCCGAACCTGTTCACGCTCGGATTTTACGAAGGCAATGCTGCGGTTTTTCCACATCTCGAGCTATTCGCGTCCATGGTGGCTTGCTATCTCTTCAGTCAGAAGCAAAAAACCGGGCAAGACCTCGCGCTGCTCGAAATTGCCCGGAACGAGCACGGCGACTTGCGGGGGCCGATCCATATGATCGACTCTCCCCGGCATACCTACTATTGCGATTGGCTGACATTCCGCAAGCGGGTGCGCAAGTTGTACCGGCAATTGGGCTGGCCCATGCCCGTCGCGGAGGATTTTGCGACCTTAAAAGCCAATCCGGACACACAGATGCAAATCGCTACGCGGCATGTTTAAACCGCTGCACCGGTAAATCCATTCCGACTCCGGATCCGATCAGATCCCGAGCCATACTGTTAAAGCAAGCAGCTTAATTTTTTGGAACACGTGACATGAAACAGAAAAAATCAAAATCAGCCCAAAAAGCGGTTTACGAACCCATTGCCTTGGTTGGAATTGGCTGCCGTTTTCCCGGCGGATCTCATGATCCGGAAAGCTTCTGGAATTTGTTGGTTACGGGCAGCGATGCCATCGTCGACATCCCGCCGGAACGTTGGAATCTCAAGCGTTTCTATGATCCCGACCAAAGTAAGCCCGGAAAAATGTACGTCAAGCAAGGCGGTTTCTTGCAACAGCGGGTGGATGAATTTGATGCCCTGTTTTTTGGTATCACCCCGCGTGAAGCGGGATCAATAGATCCGCAGCAGCGTCTGCTGCTGGAGACCAGTTGGGAAGCTTTGGAAGATGCGGGAATCCCTTATGAATCGCTGATCGGATCCAATACCGGCGTGTTCATCGGCGCGTTCACCCTCGATCATAAACTGACCCAGATGGGCAAAATGAATCGCGATCTGATCAGTACGCATACTGCGGTCGGTTCAACGATGACCATCCTTTCCAACCGCATTTCGTATATTCTGGACTTGCGCGGCCCCAGTATGAGTGTCGATACGGCTTGCTCGTCTTCGCTGGTGGCATTACACCTTGCGTGCCAGGCCATCTGGAACGGTGAATCCGATGTGGCGCTGGCTGGCGGCGTCAATGTCATGATGCGTCCGGAATATCCGATTGCCATGTGCAAAGGCGGCTTTCTTGCACCCGACGGACGCAGTAAAAGTTTTGACGCTAGCGCCAACGGCTACGGACGCGGCGAGGGCGCCGGCGTTGTCGTGTTGAAACCGTTGTCGGCAGCGCTGAGAGACGGTGACTCGATTTATGCGCTGGTGCGGGGAACCGGCGTCAATCAGGATGGCAGAACCAATGGCATTACCGTCCCGAATCCGGCCTCACAAACAGCCTTGATCCGGTCAGTTTGCGATAAATATGGGATCGACACCAACGAAATCAGCTATTTTGAAGCCCATGGCACCGGCACACCGGTCGGCGATCCGCTCGAAGCCAAAGCATTGGGTGAAGTCATCGACAAACCGTCCAAGCACTCCAAATTCCGCTTGATGGGCTCCGTCAAGGGCGCTATCGGTCATTTGGAGGCGGCAGCCGGTATCGCGGGCATCATTAAAACATCGCTCTGCCTGTCGCATCACCAGGTACCGCCGCAAGCGAATTTACACACACCTAATCCCAATATTCCCTTTGATGAACTGGGCTTACGCTTACCGACCCGGTTGGAATCATTGCAATCCGGCTCCCAACCCATTTACGCCGCCGTCAATTCATTCGGTTATGGCGGAACCAATGCGCATGCGGTTCTGGAAAATGCACCTCCCGCTCTGAAGCCGGTTCGCGAAGAGGATACAGCGGATCAAACCTATCTATTGCCGCTGTCCGCCCGCAGTGAGCACGCGTTACAAAACCTCGCACGCGCCTGGATGAACAAGTTTCCACGCGACTATAAAGGAACATTAAAAGACTTGTGCTTCTCAGCGGCGTGCCGCCGGGGACATCACGATTACCGGCTGGCGATTATCGGCAGTTCCTGGGCAAACATGTACGACCAGCTCAGCGCTTACGTAACCAAACAACCGGATTACTCCGGCGTTGCGGGAAAAACCGACAGCAAGGCAACGGCAAAACCGGTATTCGTTTACACCGGCATGGGGCCGCAATGGTGGGCCATGGGAAGAGAATTGTATGAAAACAACGCCATCTACCGGGAAACCGTAGAAGAATGCGATGCGATCTTCCGCCGATTAGCGGGATGGTCAATCCTGGATGAAATGCTGGCCGATGAACAAAACTCGAAAATCACCGATACGGAAATAGCACAACCGGCAAACTTCCTGGTACAAGCCGGATTAACCGCCATGTGGCGGGCCAGCGGTATCGAGCCGGGCGCGATTGTCGGACATAGTCTGGGAGAAATCAGCGCCGCTTACGCTGCCGGTGCGCTCAGCCTGGAAGACGCCATCAAAGTCAGTTATGAACGCAGCCGCATTCTAAAAAAAGCCGCTGGTTGCGGAAAAATGCTCGCCGTTGGCGTCAGCATGGAACACTGCGCGGAGTTAATTGCAACATTAACCAGCGGCGATGTCTCGATTGCAGCGGTTAACGGCCCCGCGCAAGTAACCCTGTCAGGCGATCCGGCCGGATTGGAAAAAATCTCGGCCCATTTAACCGGACTGGGTGAGTTCAATCGTTTTCTGCAAGTCGAGCTGGCTTATCACAGCGCCTTCCTGGAGCACCTGAAACCTGAAATCAGACAAACGCTGGCTGATTTGCATCCCGCCTTGCCGCAGGTGCCGCTGTACTCGACGGTGACAGGGAAATTGACCGGCAGCTTGAGCTTCGATGCCGAGTACTGGTGCAATAACGTCCGTGAACCGGTTTATTTTGCGCAGGCCATGACCAGCTTACTGCAAGACGGACATCGCATTTTCCTTGAAGTCGGGCCGCATCCGGTGCTGTCAACCGCCATCAAGGAATGTTGCCAGCAGCACAATATCAAACCACAGAACTTCACTTCATTGCGGCGCGACCGTCCCGAGCAGCACACTTTCCAGATGGCTTTGGCCGGACTGTACACGGCCGGTTGCAAAATCGACTGGAAACGATTGTATCCAGCCGATGTGATGTACGTTAAATTGCCGACCTATCCTTGGCAAAGAGAGACCTACTGGAACGAGGATGAAGAATCCATCACCGATCGCATCGGGTCACCGGTGCATCCGCTGCTCGATCGCCGTTTGTCAGGACCCAAACCAGCGTGGCAGGGCGCCATCAATCAGCAATTCTTGCCTTACCTGAACGACCATCAGGTTGATGAGCTCGTTGTCATGCCGGGCGCGGCTTATGTGGAAGCTGGATTGGCGGCATTTAATCAGGCAACAGGCGATACGGCTTGTGCAATAGAACAATTATTTTTTCATCAAGCATTGATTCTGAGCGGCAATGAAAGCGAACCGTTTACCCATATCGGCTACGATCCGGAAAACGGCCAATATGCATTTCACAGTCACTACCAGGATACGTCGTTAGATTGGACGCTGCATGCGTCGGCGAAAATTTTGCCGGCGGTGTTGGAATCGAAAATAATAGCACGCCCGGATATCCTGCAGCGATGCAACGAAAAGGTTGATGTCGGTGAGCTTTACGCGGAACTCAACGAGCGCGGCTTATCGTATGGGCCTTACTTTCAAACCATTCAGCAACTTCAACGCGGTCACAACGAAGTGTTGGCGCATATCCAGTTGCATACCGGTTTGTTATCTGAATACCCGGATTATTTCCTGCATCCCACGCTATTGGATGGATGTTTTCAGTCACTCATTGCGGCTACCAGTGAGAAAGATCATTTTTACATGCCGGTTTCAATCAAACGCATCAGCTACCATGCAAAACCGGGTAACGCCGTGTGGTGTCACGGCAAGCTGAACCTCCTCAACGAACACAGCATTGAAGGCGAATTAACACTATTCGACGAGCACGGCCATGTGCTGGCGGAAGTCACAGGCTTACGGTGCCGGGCGTTGACCAATGAAAAGAATAATCCGGGTGAGCAGCTGGCGCAATGGACATACGCATGGCAATGGCAGAAAAAAGCAGCACTGTCGAATATGAAGCGCAAGGGTTGCTGGCTGGTATTCAGTACTGCTAGCGAAACCAGCGAAACTCTGTGCAATGAACTGGAAATCGGCGGCAATCAGGTGATACGGGTGCCGATCAACGAAGTTTATCAGCAAGAATTCAATCACATTCAGCCTCTCGACCCGGATGAGCTCAGTTATTTGGAACAGATCGTCTTAAAAGCAAAATCCCAAGGATGCACCGGCATTGCTTATTTATGGGGTTTGACAGAAATTGCGGCAAACGATCCTGCAGGAATTGAGCACGCCAATGTCGCATTACAGATTATTCAGTTGCTTGGCAAAGTGTATACCGCTCAAGCGCCCCGGGTTTATGTCATCACCCAGGGAGCACAAGCGGTCAGCAGCAACGGCGAAATAACGAATGTCTCGCTAACCACCTTAACCGGATTGACGCGTGTGGCATTCAATGAATTCCCGCAATTTCGCTTCACGCAGATTGACTTGGATCCGGTGAGTGCAAACCAAGCGGCTCATTTATTAACCCAAGAATTAATGTCCGACGACAACGAAGACGATGTGGCTCTACGTGGAAAAGACCGCTATGTCCATCGCTGGATAAGACATGACATTGAGCTTCCTTCGAACGAGCGTAGCGGTGACACCGTTGCAGCGTTCCAACTAGCCAGACCGGGTCATTATGAATTTCATACCATGTCCAAGCCCGTTCCCGGAACCGGTGATGTCGTTGTGGCATTGCAATGCATCAACTTGGCCAGTTACCAGCTTACCGATGCCCATAATGCTGATGCACAAGGTTATTTTGCGGTAGGTGTAATCGACAGTATCGGCAATCAGGTGACAGGCCACACTATCGGCGAGCTGGTCATGCTCGCGACCGATAGCACTATCGCTTCCCATGTCGTTTGTGCAGCCGATAAGGTATTTCCGGTTGGTCAATTTCAGCTCACTAACGAAGAGATCACTTCTCTGGCTACCACAGTAGTACCTGCGTATTACGCACTGAAGTATGTCGCCCGGGTGGCGCCTCTCGAAACCGTGTTGATCGATTGCGGATTGGGCGCAGCGGCTACAGCCGCAATGGAAGTCGCCAGCTGCTTGGGCGCTTCGCCATTGCTTTATCATCACAACAGCGGCGAGAATCAGGAAGTTGCGCCGGTACGCGCCTGGATACGGGGTACGAATGCGCACAAGCCGGAGGGTATCGATCACTGGCTGCTGCCGGAAACGCATGAAATCGTTCTGACACAAACCAATACTGATCACGCACCCGTCAGCTTATTGGAAAAAAGCTTTATTCACCTGGATGCATTAAAACTCGCACGCACAGCGCCGGAGTTATTTCAGCAGCTGCTGTATACCGTTGCACATTTATTCAACACGGTGCAAATCGTCAGCTTGCCGCAGGTCCAGGTATTGACCCTGCCGGAAGGTGTTGCCTTCCTATCCGGCCGGAATCATTCAATGACCGATACCGTGCAGATTTTATCGCTGCAAGATAAATCCGCCATCACGGTCATTGACCGGCAACAATCCGTATTATTTGCCGCCGATGCAGCCTATCTGATTACCGGCGGTTTCGGCGGGTTTGGACTGGAAGCAGCAAAATGGATGGCCAAGCACGGCGCTAAACATCTGATTCTGGTTAGCCGCCGCGGCGCTTCGGATGATGTGGCAAAAGCGGTATTGGCCTGGTTAGCGGAAAAGGATGTGAAAGTAACCGCAGTTGCGGCGGATTTGACCGATGCCGCACAAGTCAAGTCGTTATTTGACAAAATCTCCGCTACTTGCCCGCCGCTGAAAGGAATATTGCATACCGCGGCCATTCTGGATGACGCAGCGATTGCCGAATTGACCCCGGAACGCATGACCCGGGTTATGCGCGCCAAAGCATTGAGCGCTTGGTATCTGCATGAATGCACACAAAACGATGCATTGGATTTCTTCGCTCTATTCTCGTCGGTGTCTTCGATTATCGGCAACGCGCGCCAAGCGAACTACGCCGCCGCCAATACTTTCCTCGATGCATTGGCGGCCAAACGCCGCGCCGCCGGGCTAGCCGGCACGAGTATTAACTGGGGCGCTATTGCAACCGGTATGGCGGTGAATAGTGAAGGAGTGAAAAAACATCTGAATCTGATGGGGATGAACACCATCACGGTCAATCAGGCGATGGATTGCTGGGCGCAAATGCTCGGCACCGACCTGTCCCAATATGGATTAATGAATTGCGATTGGGAGAAGTGGCAAGCATTTGAGCCCACTGGCGGAAATTCTCCCCGGTTTGAGCGCTTAGTCAGCCATGCAGATCAGAAATCAGAAAATGCCTTGACCAAAATCTGCCAGGAAATATTCCAGCTTCCTGCGGAACAAAGAGAGGCGGGAATGCTGCATGCCCTCTCCGGACAAGTGGCATCGGTCTTGCGCATACCGATGGAAAAAATCGACAGCGAGCAATCTTTAATG
>JAFEEI010000021.1:0-8759 GCA_018241205.1 Pseudomonadota bacterium | reverse complement strand
TTCGGCGTCAGAATTTCCACGCTGGAATTAATGCGCAGTCCAAACCTGGCGCATATGGCGCACATGCTGATGGAGAAAACGATCCTGTCGATTTCATCTCCTGTTTCAGAAGCAATCGTTCAAGAAAGTTCAGTGATTGATCATATATCTGAGAAAGATATTGACCTATTACTGCAGCAACTTCAGGCAGAAGTTTCTGATATGACGGTAGGTATCAGTAAAGGAATTGCTGATGTTTGATTAAACAATTAACTATATGTCTTTCTTAAATCTAAATTAACTTCTTAATACATTGGATGGATAAAAAATGAAACAGGTCGGTGTTTCTTATAAGCAACATAAGCTGGATGAGAAATACGATTGCATTGTAATCGGTTCCGGCATTGGCGGGCTTACGGTGGCGGCACTTCTTTCCCGGCATGGCAATAAAAAAGTACTTGTACTCGAGAAACACTCTGTGGCCGGGGGATGTACACATGTGTTTCACCGTACTGATTATGAGTGGGATGTCGGGGTACATTATATCGGCCGCACCGGCGATCCAACTATGGAAGTCCGGGCAGCCTTTGATTATCTCACTCATGGTGAATTGCAATGGAGCAAAATGCCGGATATTTATGACCGGGTATTCATTGGGAGTCAAGCTTTTGATTTTCCGGCAGGCACTGAAAGATTCAGACAACAGATGCGTGCCTATTTTCCATCCGAGACACGCGCGATCGATAAATATATTCGTGCCGTCAACACTGCCGCAAAACTGAGCAATTTGTATTTTGCAGAAAAAGCTATTCCAAGCCCAATTGCTAGTTGTATCGGCGGGCTACTTCGATATGGATTCTTGCGTTACGCAAAGAAAACCACTGCACAAACTATTACTGAATTCACGTCAAATCCTGAGCTAGCTGCTGTACTAACAGGGCAATGGGGGGACTATGGTTTGCCACCTGGCAGAAGCAGTTTTGGGATGCACAGTATGGTTGCACATCACTATTTCGAGGGAGCAGGCTATCCTGTTGGTGGTGCATCAAAAATAGCCGAATCTATCGCTGCTACGATTGAAAAAAGCGGTGGATGCATCGTCCGAAGCGCGCATGTGGAAGAAATTCTCGTGGATCAAAATAAAAAAGCCTTCGGAGTGAAAATGAAAGGTGGACAGGAAATTAGGGCAGAGAATGTTATCAGTGACACCGGAGCAGTGAATACTTATAACAACTTGCTTCCTTCCGAAGTAACGCATTCATTGCCTGAGAAAAATTTGCTTAGCTCTATTCCCCCTTCCTTTTGCCATATTAGTCTCTACGTCGGTCTCAAGAATACTCCGGAAACCGCTAAATATGGTGATTCGAATCTCTGGATTTATCCCGATCATAACCATGATCTCAACTTTGAACGTTTTTGTGAAAACATAGAAGCGCCATTTCCTTTCCTTTATATATCGTTTCCTTCATCCAAAGATCCAACCTTTTTAAGCCGTTACCCCGGCCGCTCAACCATTGAGGTTTTAACGCTTACATCATTCGATCATTTTGAAAAATGGAAAGATTCACGGTGGCAGCATCGTGGTGAAGAATACGAAGCATTTAAAAATAGGTTATCTACGCGATTACTCGAAGCTTTAGAGCGCTATGTGCCAGCAGTAAAAGGAAATATTGACTATTGGGAGCTTTCAACACCCTTATCCACAAAGCATTTTGCCAATTACTCCTCGGGGGAAATTTATGGATTAGCGCATACACCGGAACGTTTTAATGCGCGCTGGCTGGGTGCACGCACACCGGTAAAAAATTTACTTTTAACGGGCCAGGATGTCGCAGGTTGCGGTATTGCCGGAGCACTGTTTGGTGGAGTAATCGCTGCTTCGAATATTCTCCAGAAAGACATGATGGCTGTTGTCGCTCGTGGAAACCAATAAAACGCATCAATGCAGGCAGCAGATCATTAATTGAAATGCAGTCCATTATTAAAAAATTTTACAAAGGTTGATGAAATGAACAATAAAGCCAGTCAGTTGGAAAATTTATCACTGGATGAAAAGCGCCATTTGCTGAGACAGCTGATCTCGCAGAAAAATACTGATCAGAATGAGAAACCGGGTTCGGACGGTATACCGGAAGCATGGTACCGGTTTGAGAAATTCCCGGATTACAACACGCTGATGGAGCAGGAGAAAATATTCAAGACACTCTCGATGAATAATCCGTATTTCAATCCGCATCAAGGTGTCAGCGATCATATCACTTGTATCGAAGGCAAAGATTTCATCAACTATTCAGGCTATAACTATCTCGGTTTATCGGGTCATCCCGAGGTATCCGGCGCCGCCAAGGCTGCTATCGATCAATATGGCACTTCGGTCTCGGCCAGCCGCATCGTTTCGGGAGAAATTCCGCTGCATCGCGAACTGGAACAAATCTTGGCTGAAATTCACGGCACAGAAGATGCCCTGGCCTTAGTCAGCGGCTACTCGACCAACGTCGCTGTGATCAGTCATTTATTCGGTCCTCATGATCTGTTGATACACGACAGCTTGATTCACAACAGCATTATCACCGGATGCAAGCTTTCGGGTGCACGGCGCATGACTTTTCCCCATAACGACTGGGGAGCGCTCGATAGAATTTTGACCGATGAACGCCATGCCTATCAACGCACCCTGATTATTATTGAAGGGGTTTATAGCATGGATGGCGATATTCCCGATTTACCCCGTTTCATCGAGCTCAAGAAAAAACACAAGTGCCTGCTCATGGTCGATGAAGCACATGCGGCCGGCATCATCGGACCGCGCGGATTCGGCTCACATGATCACTTCGGCATCGATGCCGCTGAAGTCGATATCTGGATGGGTACGCTCAGTAAGGCATTCGCCAGTTGCGGCGGCTATATTTGCGGCTCTCGCGCCCTGATCGATAATCTTAAATACAACGCAGCCGGTGCGGTGTTATTTAGCGTCGGTATCTCTCCTCCTAACACCGCCGCTGCGCTTGCTTCAGCACGGATTTTAAAACGCGAGCCGGAACGGGCCGAGCGTTTGCGCGCCAGATCGGCCCTATTCCTGCAGCGAGCCAAGGAACAGGGTTTGGATACCGGCTTGGCTAATGGCACAGGCGTTGTTTCGATCATTTTGGGAGATTCGGTTCTTTGCCTGAAACTCAGCCAGAAGCTATACGAGGCAGGTATCAACGTACATCCGATCATGTATCCGGCCGTACCCGAATCGGCTGCCCGGCTACGTTTTTTCATTACCAGCAATCTGTCCGAGGAAGAAGTGATTTACACGGTAAACACACTTGCGCAAGCGCTACACCAGCTGAGTAAAAAAACAGCGGCGGAACTGCAGTATGTTGATCCGGACGACCGCCGGAAATACGCAACAGTTGCGCAACCTAAGAAATGAAAAGGATTAAATCAATGCTTACCCCCTATACCCGCCAGATACTCCAGCATAGCTGGTGGACTGTCATTCTAAGCGTCCTATTAGTGATGGCCGCCGGTTACGGTATTCAGTTTCTGCACTTTAAAAGTGATTACCGCATGTTCTTCAGCGAAGAAAATCCGCAGCTTCTCGCTTTTGATTCCTTAAACAAGACTTATGTCCGGGATGACAATCTGCTGGTGGTAGTGACGCCCGCTAACGGTGACGTATTCACCAAGGAAAATCTTGTCATCGCCGAGAAATTAACCAAAGCGCTCTGGCAAACGCCGTATTCAATACGAGTGGACTCCATCACTAATTTTCAATATAGCCATGCCATCGGCGACGAACTCTTTGTTGAAGATTTAGTGAGAAACGCTGATCAACTCAGCACACAGCAAATCAATGAGAAGCGAAAAATTGCTTTAAACGAACCACTGTTAATCAATAGGCTCATCTCCCCTGATTCGAGCGTGATGGGAATCAATATAGTCGTGCACAGACCCGCGCTGGATCAAGACAAAGAAACCACGGAAGCAGTCGAGTTCGTGAGAAATCTGGTGAATACGCTAAAAAAGGAATACGTGGATTTGGATATCCGGCTAACGGGCTCTCTTATCCTGGATACATCCTTTGCGGAATCGTCCAAGCACGATATGGCAACACTGACCCCGGCAATGCTCACTATCATTTGCCTCGCCTTAGCGCTGTTCCTTCAATCATGGTGGGGAACCATCGCCATTATCGCCATGATGATACTGGCGGTCGCTGGCGCAATCGGACTGGCCGGCTGGCTGGATATTGCGTTTTCCCCTTCCAGCATCCCCGCTCCAACTATTTTGCTCACTGTCGTTGTGGCCGACGCCGTGCATATATTGACGGGTTATTACGGTGCGCTGGAACGCGGCCTGGATAGAAGAAGCGCCATGACGGAAAGCATCGCAGTTAACTTTAAAGCGATTCTTTTTACCAATCTGACCACAGTGATCGGTTTTCTCTCGATGAATTTCAGCGAGGTCCCACCTTTCCAGGATCTCGGCAATATTACGGCCATGGGTGTCGGACTCGCTTTCTTTCTGACGATCACTTTTCTGCCCGCGCTGATCATGCTGTTACCGCAGCATAAAGGGCGCACCGGTATCGGCAACAGCAAGATGCTGGCGCGACTGGCTAACTTTATCATCGCCTACCGCGGCACCGTTTTGTCCTTTCTTGTTGTGATTACGATTGCATTGATTTCCTGCATCCCGCTGAACGAACTGGATGACGAGTATGTTAAATATTTTGACGACTCCATCGCATTCCGCCGCGATACCGATTACACCACGGCCAATTTGACCGGTGTTTACCGCATCGATTATTCGCTTGGCTCTGAAATCGAAGGCGGGATCAGTGACCCGGCATTTCTGAATCAGGTTGATGCCTTTGTGCAGTGGTACCGGAAGCAACCGGAAGTTATGCATGTCTACGCGGTAACCGATATCCTTAAACGGCTGAATTTGAACATGCATGACGATGATCCGGCATGGTACCGCTTACCGGAGACCAGAGACCTGAGTGCGCAGATTCTATTGATGTACGAAATGTCCTTACCGTATGGATTGGATCTGAACGATCGCATCAATGTCAGTAAATCGGCTACACGCGTAACCGCCACTTTGCATAGTATTTCCAGCCAGCAGGTGATCGATCTTGAAGAACGCGCACAGGCTTGGCTGGCCGCCAACACCTCTGCGATAAAACACAGCGAAGGAACAGGCGCGACATTATTGTTCGCGCATATCGGTCAACGGAATATCACCAGCATGATCACAGGAGAGATTATGTCCATCGGCGTTATCTCGTTGATTTTGATTCTGGTATTGCGCTCGGTTGAACTCGGCCTGATCAGTTTAATCCCGAATCTGGTTCCTGCTGCAATTGCATTCGGTTTATGGGGATTGATCGTCGGTCAGGTAGGGCTTGCAGCTTCGGTTGTGGCGGCCATGACGCTGGGAATTCTGGTAGATGATACCGTCCATTTTCTCAGCAAATACCAGCACGCCAGAAAACAGCTCAATCTGACACCGGAAGAATCCATCCGCTACGCTTTCGCCACGGTAGGCAGCGCCTTGTGGATTACTTCCGCTGTGCTGATCATGGGATTTTCTCTGTTCGCGTTTTCCAGCTTCAAAATCAACAACGAAATGGGAATACTCACCTCGACCATCTTCGGATTGGGATTGTTCGCGGAATTCCTGTTGCTTCCTCCGCTTTTACTAACTCTGGAGTCATGGAAAAGCCATCTGGCCAGATCTTCCAGACCCATCATCACTAAATTTTAAAAGGAGAAACCCATGAAAAAGATCTTTTACCTAATCAGCCTCTTCTTCAGCATGAGCGCCACACTTCATGCTATGACCGACGAAGAAAAAGGTTACGCCATCAATCGCGAAGTTGAACGCCGTGACAGCGGTTTCGGCGACAGCATTCATGATGCTTTAATGGTATTGCGTAATACGCAAGGCGATGAAAGTAAGCGCGAGTTTACCTACAAGACGCTGGAAATGACCGGTGACGGCGATAAAGAACTCGGTGTTTTTCATCGCCCGGCAGATGTAAAAGGCACCGCTATTTTGACTTATGCGCACGGCTTGAAACCGGATGACCAATGGCTATACCTGCCGGAACTGAAGCGCGTCAAACGCATTTCAACAGTCAATAAGTCCGGGCCGTTCATGGGCAGTGAATTCGCCTATGAAGACATCGCCTCATGGGAATTGGAAAAATACAAATATAAATACCTGCGCGACGAAGTGATAGACGGCAATGACTGTTTTGTTATCGAAAATATCCCCGCGTATGAGCATTCGGGTTATGTACGCCAACTTGAATGGATTGATAAAACCATTTACCAGCCACGCAGGATCGATTTTTATGATCGTAAGAACACTTTACTGAAGACGCTCACTTTCAGTGACTACAACCAATATTTAGGTCAGTACTGGAGAGCCGGTAAGCTTGAAATGATCAATCATCAAAACGGCAAAAGCACTTTATTGATACGTACTAACTATCGGTTCCGTATTGGACTGACGGAAAATGACTTTATGGATAGTTCCCTGAAGAATGTGCAGTAAGCAACCAATATCAATGCACTCCGATCCTTCAATAAACCGCCTGTTTAGTTAAATAGGTTTTGCAGAAATGAAACGGTTTAGTCTGGTGTCCAGCAGGATGCCGGACTAAACACCGGTCACCCTGAAAGTCCGGAAAACCAACGCTCAAAGGCAACTGTGATGCAATCGAGGTTATTCTTCTTCATATTGGTTATTAGTATGGCTATGACCAATGCTCGCGCTGCCGAATGGTCCGGTTTTGCGGCCATGGATTTCCGCACCTATGTCAACGCTCCGGTATTCCCTGAACAAAGCAATCTTCGTTTCGTGCCCTCAGGCGTCGCACAGCCGGAATTCCGCCATGAATGGGGTAATGGTTCGAATCGATTGACTTTCATTCCTTTCGGCCGGATTGATGCCATTGATGAACATCGTACTCACTTTGATCTTCGCGAACTAAATTGGTTATATCAAAATCCGAAGTGGAATATCCGCGCGGGGGTCGGCAGAGTATTCTGGGGGGTAACCGAGTCGCGTCATCTCGTTGATATCATCAATCAGGTCGATCTGGTGGAAAATGTTAACGGTGAAGAGAAACTGGGACAGCCGATGGTCAGCTTGAACATACCCAGCGCCTATGGGAATTTCAACTTTTTATACTTACCCTTTTTCCGCGATCGAACTTTCCCGGCATTACATGGAAGATTGAGGTTTGTGCCGCCGGTGGATCAAAATGCATCCGAATTTAGCGGTAGTGCCAATCGTTGGCATCCGGACTGGGCGGTTCGCTGGAGCCGGACTTTTGGTAATGTCGATATCGGATTGGCGCATTTCATGGGTGTCGGCCGGGAACCCCGGTTACTTCCCAGATTCGACAATGGATTCAACACCAATCCGACAGCACTCATCCCCGTTTACGATTTGATTCAACAAACCAGCCTGGATGCTCAAGCATCACTGGGAAACTGGCTCTTCAAACTGGAAGCGATTACACGCAGCGGACAAGGCAAGCGCTTTGCAGCTGTTGTAGCCGGCGCTGAGTATACCCATTATGGCTTGCTTGGCACCGATATCGATGTCGGTTTTCTGGCGGAGTATCTGTACGATGGCCGCGATAGAACCGCGCCCCCCACACCGTTCAACAACGATGTTTTCTTCGGCGTGCGATTTGCATTTAACGATGCGCAAAATTCCCAATTCTTGGCTGGCGTTACTACCGATGTGGAAACTCAGGCCAAAATCGGCACCGTCACAGCAAGCCGCAGGATTGGTGAGAAATGGAAAATTGAATTGGAATCCCGTTTCTTTGAAAACATTCCGTCCGACAAGCCCATAACGGAAATTCTCACCGGTTATCGCAAAGACAGCTACATCCAATTCCGCATCGCACGCTATTTCTAGCCTTTGCAGGATTATCCCTATGCACACCAACTCATCCAACGAAAGCCATGCCCATCAAGTCATGGCAACTCTGCTGCCGTCGCCGCCCTTTTATTTTGCGACCAGTGAAACATCGAAAGATCTACGGGTACTTCATAAATCCGAATTACCTTTAATAGCGGGAGCCGGTACTAAGCGTCAACAAGAATTCTGCTCAGGCCGCTTTTGCGCACATCAAGTTCTCGATAGATTGGGGTATCAAGATGTACCGCTTTTAGCCGACCAGTGTGGCGCACCGGTCTGGCCATGCGGTATTGCCGGCAGCATTAGCCACAGCGGCGGCAAAGCAGTTGCGGCAGCGATTCAAAAAAAAACATTCGCGCATTAGGAATCGACATCCAGGAACACCTCAATCCTTTTCCCTACGACACGCTGAGCAATTTATTCTCACCAGCTGAAAGAAATGCTATTTTGCTGACCCAATTAGCATTGCGAGATCGTTACGCCTACAGCATCTTTTCCGCAAAAGAAAGCGTATTGAAATGCTGTTACTATGCATTCGATTGTGTACCGGAATTAAACAGCATTAATATCACAATGAAGATGAAGGAAAACATTTTCTTTGCCAATATTCTTGATCACTCAACAAACCAATCTTTTCTTAAAAACGGTAAAACGGTTGGACATATTCGCTGTGACCCAACCCATGTTTACACTGCAATTTGGCTGTAGATGGATCGCGCTTATGAGGGTGACCCCATACCCGACAACTTGCATTGGAGCTTGGTTATATCCCGGTTGTCCCACCTAAAACCAATCGGCTGGAGCCCTGGGAATATGACCGTGCCATGTACAAAAAACGTAAT
>JAFEEI010000210.1 GCA_018241205.1 Pseudomonadota bacterium | reverse complement strand
GGGTTGCTCTGCATAACCCCTATATATTAGGCATTTAGTGCTATAGATAAGGAATGTTATCTATAATGGCTAAAAAATGTTGCGCTAAAAAATACCATTTAATGTCGTTAAATAGCCATTGGTACTAAAATTTTTAATAAACACAAATTTGCTCGGGATTCATCGATTTTAATGTCATAATTTAATATTCACGGCTATGCCTCGCACCTTGAAAAGACAGGAGGTCTTCAATGCGATTTTCAATTTACCGTTACAACCCTGAGACCGATACAGCGCCTCGTATGCAGGACTATGAGCTAGAAATCCCGCAGGGCTCAGACATGATGGTATTGGACGCACTTCAATTAATAAACGAACATGATGAGACACTAGCATTTCGTGCATCATGTCGTGAAGGTGTATGCGGCTCCGATGGTATGAACATAAACGGAATAAACCGTTTAGCTTGTATCACCTCTCTTTCTTCTATCACCTCTCTTTCTTCATTGACTGCACCCATTGTAATAAGACCGCTGGTTAACATGACTGTAATTCGAGATTTGGTCGTTGACTTCACGTTATTTTTTAAACAATACGAACGCGTCAAACCCTACTTACAAAACGATTCTGAACCACCCATTAAAGAGCGACTACAATCACCAGAAGATCGTGCCAAGTTAGATGGGCTATACGAATGCATCTTATGCGCATGTTGTACTAGTTTCTGTCCTTCATCCTGGTGGAATCCAGAAAAATTTATTGGCCCTGCTGGTTTGCTGTGGGCTGATAGGTTCTTAGAAGATAGTCGTGATACTGCAACAAATGAACGTTTAGCTGATTTAGAAGATCCATTTAGTGTGTATCGTTGCCGAACTATTATGAATTGTACCGTCGTTTGCCCTAAGCATTTAAATCCTGCTGCGGCTATTGCCAATATTCGCCGGACAATGACGGAAAAAGGATCTTAATTATTTCTTATTCAAGGAATGAATATGAATAAACAGCAAGTCCGGAACTTTAATTTACTCACTATCCGTTACCCGTTCACGGCAGTTATTTCTATATTGCATCGATTATCAGGTATTTTTTTGTTTTTATTGATTCCGTTTCTGTTATGGATGCTGGATATAGCTTCAGGGTCATCGATCGGATTTGATCACATACGGACAGTGTTAACAAACCCTGCGGCTAAATTGATATTGTGGTTTATTTTGGTAGCGCTATGGTATCACCTGCTAGCTGGCATTCGACATTTATTAATGGATATTGGAATAGGAGAAGACTTAAGAAGCGCACGTCTAAGCGGAGGAATAGCGATAATAGTTACAGCCATCGCAGCAATATTAATGGGGAATTGGCTATGGTAAAAAAACTAACAACAGACATGAGCTTGACGGGAAATGGTTTGCGTGACTGGTTAGTGCAACGTTTTTTCTCTCTAATCATCGCGATTTATTTTTTGGTGTTGTTAGGATTTTTTATTCTACACCCGCAACTTAATTACTCTACATTTCAACATTTTTTTGCTAGCACTTGGATACAAGTATTTACACTTATTACATTATTAAGTTTATTTTTGCATGCCTGGGTTGGTATTTGGACAGTCATCACAGATTATGTAAATCCGATTGCTATTAGATTAACTATTCAAGCATTAGTTATTTTGACATTGCTCATTTATTTTTTTTGGGGTGTCGAAATCTTATGGAAATTGGCTTAATGAGGAAAAAAATGAAGATAGCTAATTATACGTTTGATGCTGTGATTGTTGGAGCTGGTGGCGCAGGGATGACAGCATCATTACAGCTCGCACATTCAGGATTGAAAGTCGCTGTCATTTCGAAAGTGTATCCGACTCGTTCGCATACTGTCTCTGCGCAAGGTGGGATCGCTGCGGCATTAGGCAATGTCCATCCTGATGATTGGCGTTGGCATATGTTTGATACTGTTAAAGGTTCAGATTATTTAGGCGATCAAGATAGCATTGAATATATGTGTAAAATGGCTCCCAATGCCATGTATGAGCTAGAACATATGGGGATGCCATTTTCACGTTTAGAGAATGGAAAAATTTATCAACGCGCTTTCGGTGGTCAGACGTTAGATTATGGAAAAGGAGTGGCGCAACGTACTTGTGCCGTTGCAGATCGTACAGGACATGCATTACTGCACACTTTATTTCAAAATAATATCAAAACCAAAACGCATTTTTTTAATGAATGGTTTGCTATTGATCTCGTGAAAAATGCACAAAATAAAATTGCAGGTGTCATTGCATTATGCATTGAGACAGGTGAAATCGCATTTTTTAATGCAAAAGTCACAATTTTTGCAACAGGTGGAGCGGGCAGAATTTTTGAAACCTCCACAAATGCATTGATTAATACAGGTGATGGCTTAGGGATGACATTACGTGCAGGTCTTCCATTACAAGATATAGAAATGTGGCAGTTTCATCCCACAGGTTTGCCAGGTGTAGGTATCTTAATTACGGAAGCAGTACGTGGTGAAGGCGGCTATCTTATTAATAAAAATGGTGAACGCTTCATGGAGCGCTATGCACCCCATGCAAAAGATCTGGCATCTCGCGATGTCGTGTCTCGCGCAATTGCATTAGAACTACGAGCAGGTAACGGCTTTAATCCGGATGGCGTTGATTATGTGAAATTGAAACTTGATCACTTAAGTGCAGATGTTATTAATTCACGGTTACCAGGAATACGAGAATTAGCAATCACTTTTGCACATACTGATCCAATTGTTGAACCCATTCCTGTGACACCTACGTGTCATTATATGATGGGAGGAATCCCCACAAATGTGCATGGCCAAGTCATTACGTTAGGATCAACTGATGAAGATCAAATTGTCGAAGGACTTTATGCAATAGGCGAATGCGCGTGTGTTTCTGTTCATGGTGCTAATCGTTTAGGCAGTAATTCCTTGTTAGATTTAGTTGTATTTGGAAAAGCTGCTGGATTGCATGCTGAAAATGCAATTAAAGATGGATTACCACTACATTCAATAAATGAAAGTGACATTGAAGCAGCATGCTCGCGAGTAGAGCGCTGGAACAATTCTAAAAAAGGCGAAGATTTCAGAATCATACGTCATGCAATGCAAAAAGTGATGCAAAATGATTTCGGCGTATTCCGCATGGAAGAACACATGGTAGAAGGTCTTAAGAAATTGAAAGATTTACGTGAGCGTCTTCAAGATGCTGTTCTAACAGACACAAGCAAAGTTTTTAATACTGCGCGAATTCAGGCATTAGAATTAGACAATTTAATGGATGTCGCTTTAATGACTGCTACAGCAGCTTTAACGCGTAAGGAAAGTAGAGGTGCGCATAGCCGAGAAGATTATCCTAAACGTGACGATCTGCATTGGTTGAAACATATAATTGTTTTTTTAAATGAAAATGTTAAATATCGTCCTGTCAATATGAAACCAAATTTTGTAGATCCATTGAAACCAATGGAAAGAGTATATTAATTTCATAATATTATTGAGGAATTATGCCTACTTCATTTCTTTTATATCCTGTTCTTCCGTTCAGACTTGATTATACCGTCTGGGCTTTACGTAGAAGAAGCAAAAATATAATTGATCAATGGGATGGCAAACGCTATACCAGATTATTTTTCATTGAAAACCAACTTATTAAAGTCTCAGTAGAACAAAAAAACAAGGAAGAAATTCTAGTATCAACCAATAAAAAAATTAATCAAAAAACTAAAATCGAATTAACTCGATTATTAGAAATGATGTTAGGTCTTAATAGAAAATTACAAGGTTTTTATCGTATTGCAAAACAAGACACGCATTTGACTCCACTAATGACACAATTTAAGGGGCTCAAGCCGCCACGATTCCCAACTATTTTTGAAGCACTTGTTAACGCAATTTCTTGTCAACAATTATCGCTGGATGCAGGATTGCAAATTCAAAATCGTTTTGCTCAGTATGTCGGAAAAAAAATGAGTGGTACTGAAGGAACTTTCTATGCCTTTCCAATTCCAAAAGATGTAGCAGAATGTTCGGTTACAGAATTAAAAAAATTAGGCTTCAGCACAAATAAATGTAAAACACTGATTGATTTAGCATCCAGAATTGTTGCTGATGAAACTTTATTTAATAATTTAGAAAATATATCTAATGACGATATAGTAAAATTTTTATGTCAATTTAAGGGAATTGGACGTTGGTCTGCTGAATATGTTTTATTACGTGGACTGGGAAAAATTGAAATGTTTCCTGGCGATGATGTAGGGGCCTCAAAAAACTTACAATTATTACTGCACTATAAAAATAAATTAAACTACCAACAAATTTCAGAAATCACAAAAAAATGGTATCCATATGCTGGATTTATTTATTTTCATTTATTGCTGCAAAAATTAAGTAAAAAAGGGATTGTTGAATAACAAATCACTCTGAAAATTGGGAGTTTCTTCAATGAAAAAAGAATTTACAATTGGTGATCATGTTGAATGGAATTCAGAAGCAGGCAGAGTCAAGGGAACAATCAAGAAAAAAATTACTTCAGAAATAAAATTTAAAACCTATATAGTGCATGCCTCAAAAGAAGAACCACAATATTTGATAAAAAGTGATAAAACCGATCATATGGCCATGCACAAAGGTTCTGCTCTCAAAAAAATAAGAAAAAGTACCCGTGGAATTTAAATCTTAATTAAGGATATTGTGATGATGAAAATCAAAAATTGGATAGATTGGATTACTGGTACAAAATCAAAAAGGGAGCAAGCGATTATAAATGAATCCTCTGAACAATCCTTTCCAGCAAGTGATCCTCCTTCCTGGGCGGCCAGTGGACATGACATAAAAACACATACCGTTGAATCTAACTTGGTTCTTATAAAAGAATTTCGCAAAAGTACCCAACAAATACTCTCAGTCAATGGAATCAAATATCATTATTTTAGCTTACCAGCTGCGGAACTTGCAGGACTAAAAAACTTATCACAGTTACCATTTACCTTAAAGATACTTTTAGAAAACTTACTTCGTCATTTAGATGGACATACTGTAACAGTAGATGATGTCAAAGCAGTTGTGGATTGGCTAATACAAAAAAACTCAGATCGTGAAATTGCTTATCGACCCGCGCGCGTTTTAATGCAGGATTTTACTGGTGTACCCGCTATTGTAGATCTTGCTGCAATGCGTGCGGCCATTAAAAATTTAGGTGGCAATCCTGAAAAAATCAATCCGCTTTCTCCCGTTGATCTTGTCATTGATCATTCTATACAAGTTGACCAGTTTATCGTTCCCAATGCATTTGCAATAAACGCTACGATGGAGATGGAGAGAAACTACGAACGTTACGAATTTTTGCGTTGGGGACAAAAAGCATTCCAAAATTTTAGTGTTGTACCGCCAGATACAGGAATATGTCATCAAGTCAACCTAGAATACCTAGCAAAAGCAGTGTGGACACAAGAAGTTGACGGGGTGCTGTATGCCTATCCAGATACATTAGTAGGTACAGATAGCCACACTACAATGATTAATGGTCTTGGTGTATTAGGATGGGGCGTCGGCGGTATTGAAGCAGAGGCTGCTATGTTAGGCCAACCTATTTCAATGCTGATTCCTGAAGTAATAGGAGTGAAATTGATAGGCCGATTACAAGAGGGAATTACCGCAACTGATTTGGTTCTTTCTGTTACTCATCTTTTACGTAATAAAGGTGTGGTTGGAAAATTTGTTGAATTTTTTGGCGAAGGATTACAAGATTTGTCGATTGCAGATCGGGCAACGATAGGGAATATGTCTCCTGAATATGGTGCTACTTGTGGCTTTTTTCCAATTGATGATGCAACACTTAATTATCTGCGCTTAACAGGAAGAGATGAACAAACAATTGCGCTTGTTGAAGCTTATGCCAAGGTACAGGGATTATGGCATGACCCTCTTCAATCTGATCCTATTTTTACCGACATATTCACATTAGATTTGTCTACGATTCGACCTTGTGTTGCTGGTCCAAAACGTCCTCAAGATCAAATCGAATTAACCAATCTCATTAACACATTTGATAAATTTTTAGATGAAAATAAACGTGCTGAAGAAAAACTAAAAGCCTTTAGCACCAGTTCAAATTACGAGTTGCATCATGGTGATGTTGTTATTGCTGCAATCACCAGCTGCACCAATACTTCTAACCCAAATGTATTAGTTGCGGCTGGATTGTTGGCAAAAAAAGCTGTTGAAAAAGGATTAACTCGAAAACCCTGGGTTAAAACTTCATTTGCACCAGGCTCTCAGGTTGTCACCCGATATTTAGAAAAAACTGATTTACAAAAATATCTTAATCAAATTGGATTCACATTAGTCGGGTACGGATGTACAACTTGCATCGGAAATTCAGGCCCTCTTTCTGAACCCGTTGAGAAATCAGTCATTGAAAATGATTTAATTGTTTCCGCTGTATTGTCAGGCAACCGCAATTTTGAAGGACGTATTCATCCTCTTGTTAAAGCAAATTGGCTTGCTTCGCCACCGTTAGTTGTTGCGTTTGCTATTGCAGGTACGACTTTAATTGATTTAACCAAAGATTCTCTTGGGAAGGATAAGACAGGCAATCCTGTTTATTTAAAAGATTTATGGCCTACGAATACTGAAATTGCTGATGAAGTAACAAAAATCACTGGCCAAATGTTTCGAGAAGCTTATGCAAATATATTTACTGGAACAGAAGAATGGCGAGCTATGAAAATTTCCGAGTCACAAACTTATACATGGCAGCCTGATTCAACGTACATACAGCACCCACCCTTTTTCGATGGAATGGAAAGAACACCAGAAAAAATAACGGATATCAAAGATGCGAGAATATTAGCACTATTTGGAGATAGCATCACCACAGATCATATTTCGCCAGCTGGTTCCATTAAACCCGATAGCCCAGCAGGAAAATATTTACAATCTAAGGGGGTAGCAATCAAAGATTTTAACTCGTATGGGTCACGTCGTGGAAATCATGATGTGATGGTACGAGGGACATTCGCTAACATTCGTATCAGAAATGAAATGGTTCCTGACGTTGAAGGTGGTTTTACAAAACATATTCCCAGCGATGAGATATTACCAATATATGATGCGGCGATGCGTTATAAAAACGAACTTACACCATTAGTTATAATTGCCGGAAAGGAATATGGCACAGGTTCTTCACGCGATTGGGCAGCAAAAGGACCTAAACTTCAAGGTGTAGTCGCAGTCATTGCAGAAAGTTTTGAGCGTATTCATCGATCAAATTTGATTGGAATGGGAATCTTACCTCTAGAATTTCCTGAAGGTGTCTCACGTACAACTTTAAAAATTACTGGTTCTGAACAAATTGATATTATTGGTCTTAATGATCAGATGAAACCTCACATACCAATTAAAACCATTATCCGTAGAAATGATAAAACTCAAATTGAAATAGATCTTATATCGCGTATTGATACATTAAATGAGTTAGATTACTACAAAAATGGTGGCATTTTACAATATGTTCTAAGAGGTATGTTAAAAAAATAATATTTATCCCGAGGAAAAATTGCTTAACTATGGAGAAGTACCATGTATAAAAATATATTGTTTGCAGTAGAATTTTCCGAAGCTGCCAATACAACAGGAAAAAAATTAAAAAATTCGTCGGAGCTATTAAAGCAAATTTGTTTTTAATTCATGCTCTTGAATTACCCGTTCTGAATTCCTTTCCTGAAATTCCAAATAAAGAAGACTTATATATGCAAGAAGCGAAGCGACGTATGTCTGGAATGGGAAAAAATTTAGATATTCCTGAATCTCATCAATTCATTGAAGTGGGTAATCCCAGAATAATTATTCCAGAATTTATTAAGAAACATCACATTGATTTATTGGTGGTAGGACATCATGAAAAACAAGGACTTGATCGTATTTTAGGATCAACTGCCTATGCTTTATTAGCACATGCAAAATATGAAGTGTTAGTAATACCATATTTGTAATATAGGTTAAGCAATATTACGAGCTCTGTTAGATGCATATTTATATGAGAGGTAATATAAAAGAAATATATAAGTTAAACGAATTTATGACAAATCACCAAAATTAATGATGACTATATTCGAACAGTAAAATTTTCTGAATATTAAGTTAGATTCATAAAAAAGGAGATATTTATGGGCAGTCATTTAACTTCTATACAGTGGCAACGTAACGGACAAGATTTTAAATATGAAACTTATGATCGTACTTATACGATCAAATTTAGTAGCGAAAAAAATATTCAGGCATCAAATCCGAAGGAATATTTTGGTAACCCAGAATTACCTAATCCAGAAGAATTGCTCGTGTCAGCATTATCGGGTTGTTATATGCAAACTTTCCTGGCTGTGGCTTGCAAGTATGGTTATATCATTGATAGCTACACTGATGAGGCTGTTGGAATAACTGATAAAAATGAACATGGAAAAATTAGTGTTACAAAGATCACATTGCGTCCTAAAATAAAATTTAGTGGATCAAAACTTCCTGACGATAATACAATAAATAAAATGCGTGAAAAAGCTCATGAAAATTGCTTTATTTCGAATTCAATTAACAGCCAAGTTAGCATAGAGATAACGGCTAATTAAATCGTATTTTATATTTATTATAAACGATTTTTATTTTTTCACTTTAAAAATTAAATTAGATATTTTTGAAAAAAATCTTTAATTAAATTTGTATCAAAACTTTTTGAACAATAAGCGATATAGTTATCAGGCCGTATAATAAAAATCGCATTATCCTTCACTCCATACCGTTTATGAACGGCAGCATTTACATCGATTATACTATTTTTAAAGTCTTCTAATTTTGATGTCGAAATAATATGAATTTTAATCAAATCGGAGTAAGTTTTACTTAACCATTGTTGTGTTTCTTTTATTTTTTCTATGGCTTCATTAGATGCTGATAAGCCGGCAAATAATAAAATGTTATGTTGCGCATTTCGTAAATAATCATAAAGTCGGGTTGATTTATCAATAAATACGCCGGGGGCTCGCTCCCCTTGACGAGGTGATTTTGTACTAACGCATTCATGATAATCAATCACAGGACTCTCTTTATATCGAATATCAAGTTGTTCAATTTGATTAATTATTTTTAGTTCAAGTTTTTTGTCATCCAAAATTTTATCGCAAAAATGATGTAATTTAGCTGAAAATGCTTTGTCAAATAAAGACATGTTTGTGAGTTCTTCGGTTTGCTTAACGACTTTACATATTACTGGATACCGCTCAGATTGATAACTATCAAGTAAAGATGGTTTTGCTTTCTCCTTAATAACCAGAGCGAGTTTCCACGCTAAGTTATACGCATCTTGCAGTCCGGTATTCATCCCTTGGCCACCGACAGGAGAATGATTATGCGCAGCATCTCCAGCTAAGAATGTTAAGCGGTCGCGCATATGATCTATTATGTTGCTGTGTATCCAAAAAGGTGAAATCCATGAAACATCACTAGCAGTATATTTACCATGAGAACGCTCGCGAATAATATCAATGGCTTCATGTGAATATAATGTTTTTCTTGCGCCTTCCTGATAGACATTAGCAGTTATGCGATATTTGTAAGATGAGGCTTCATGAGTTTTAGCTCCCAATGGAGCTATTGTAAGTATCGTTCCCTTTTCAGGAAATACCGTTCCTTTGTCAAAAAATACATGAATTTCATTTGTTGAAAGAGATGACGACATTTTTGCATCTGCTACCAGGAATTGTTCCGGCAAATCATGGCCTGGAAATGAAAATTCCCCGGTCGAACGAACTGTACTGCCCACACCACCACAGCCAATCAACCAATTACTTGTTATGGTTTCTATTTTGCCATCAAGGTGTTTTATTGTAGAAGTAACTTTATTTTCTTTTTGTGTAGCTTCTATAAATTCTAATGATCTTTCTACATGATTTTTTAATTCTTTTAAATATTCGTTTAACAACTTTTCTGTTTCACTTTGCGGCAACATCAGAATAAATGGATAAGTTGAATCGATTTGATCCAATGGAAGTTTAAGTAAATGCTTACCATTAGCATACAAATTAATTGCATTACATGGATGGCCTATTTTGAGAAAACGATTAACAATTCCTAAATGATCTAATATTTCAATAGTTCTTGTTTGTATCCATGTTGCATTTGAGCATGAAGTTTGTTCGGGTTTTTTATCTATAATTCGAAATTTAATACCATGACGAGCTAATTCACATGCCATCAACAATCCGGTTGGCCCTGCACCAACGATAAGTACTGGTATGTGATTGCTCATATTAGCTACCTTTAATTCAATATTGACCTTTCTCGTCAAAGCCCAATTTATAGCCAAGAATTAAGAGACGGAGGCTAATAAATATATTAAAACATAATTTTTATTATGCAGGGTAATTGATCTAATTTATATGATTATCACTAGCAATTTTTATAATTCGCTTCATTATATCTAATTATGGAAGTTCTTCTTGTATCAATAAGATTTTAGCTTAAGGAATGTACGAAATGCATAAGAGTGCTCTGAATAGCAGCCCAAGTAATGATTCAGATCCTGTTTCCAATGTTCTCAAATGGATTCTTTTAATTACCGCAATCATTTGTTTTGCTGTTGTTATTTGGGGTACATTCAAAACTTATCAATTAGCACCGCCATTACCTCAGCAATTTGCAACTTCTTCTGGTCAGATCATCATGACACAAGATGACATCGTGTCAGGAAAAGCAGGCTTTCAACGCGCTGATCTAATGGATTATGGTAGCTTATATGGCATGGGTTCTTACTTTGGTGAAGATTATACTGCAAAATATTTAATACGTTTAGGTCGTCTTACAGAAAATGAAATGGCTCGACAACGTTTTGGAAAATCTTTTACGGAACTTGCTGAAGGAGATCAATATGTTGTCCGCAAAAATATGCAACAATCTTTACAACAAATTGATCTTAGTAGTGATCACGCAATATTACCAGAAGCTATAAGCAAATCTATTTTACAACTCCAGTCTGAGATATCACAATTTCTCCTCAAGCATGATTTTGAAATAGGATATACAAAAGCATATAGTTTAGATAACCAGAGCGCATTACAAACAGCTGATTTCCTAATTTACTCATCTCTTACCACCATTGCTCATCGCCCCAGAACCAATTTTTCTTATACCAATAACTGGCCGTATGAACCCACCATGGGTAACACACCTACTCCCAATACATTTTATTGGACATGGATATCATTTTGTTTTGTATTTTTTGGTTTTGGTGCTGTGTTATATATTTATCATCGTTATCTCAGCGCACCCGATAGTGCGCCAAGAACACCTGTATTGCTAGGCTTTGCGCCGTTAACTGTAAGTCAGAGAAAAGTCGGCCAATACTTTGTTATTGTTGCTCTCGTTTTATTAGCACAAATCGGCGTAGGTTCAATTTTGGCGCATTACTATACAGAGCGCACTGGGTTTTATGGAATTAATATTAATGCTTTTCTGCCATTTAATTTCTTGCGTGATGTTCACATACAAACCCCTATTATTTGGATAGCACTTTCCTGGATAAGTTCCGCCGTTTTTCTGGCGCCGATTATTAGTAAAAAAGAAGCAAAATGGCAGGGCTTTTTTGTAGATCTCTTATTTTGGGTGACGCTTTTTGTCGTTTTAGGTGCAATTGTTGGCGATTACTTGGGGATTATGGGTTTAGTTAATGACTCATGGTTTTGGATTGGCAATCAAGGTCTGTCATATATACAGCTGGGTCGATTATGGCAAATCGGTTTTTGTGCCGGACTTTTTCTTTGGAGTTTTATTATTTTTCGAGGAATGTGGCCAACGTGGAGTCGGCTAAAAACAGCCACTGTTGAATTTTGGACTGGACGAATTAGATTAGAACACCTTTTTTGGGCCAGTACGATCAATGTTGCTGTATTGTATTGTTTTGGAATGATTCCTTTAACAGGAATTGAAAAATCGTTCACAATTACTGATTTTTGGCGCTGGTGGGTAGTACATCTTTGGGTAGAGCAATCATTTGAATTCTTTGCGGCATGCGCAACAGCTTATCTTTTAATGGGAACAGGATTAGTCTCGCGTCTTCTTGCAGAACGAGCCATGTTATTTGAAACGATTCTTATTTTTTTAGGCGGTGTAATTGGAACAGGACATCATTGGTATTGGACTGGCACACCTGATATGTGGGTTCCACTTGGTTCAATGTTCTCATTTATTGAGGTATTACCACTCGTTCTTTTGATTATTGATGCGATTGAACACCGCCAATTAATTAAACGACAAGGATTGTTTACTTACAATTTAGCTTATCTCTATATTTTAGGCGCGTCATTTTGGAATTTTGTTGGAGCAGGGGTATTTGGTGGCGGCACACTCAATGCGCCTCTTATCAATTATTATGAACACGGCACTTTTTTAACGTTGAATCATGCGCATACTGCCTTATTCGGTGCATTTGGGCTGCTGGGTATTGGATTAATTTATTTTTGCTTACGATATGCAGCGGGAGATCGATTACCTTGGAGTGATCGATTAGGCACTTGGGCATTTTGGTTATATAACGCGGGCGTTGTATTGTGGATAGCCTTGAATTTCTTCCCTATTGGCTGGTCACAATTAATGGATGTCTATGAACATGATTATGCGCACGCAAGAAGTCTTGATTTTTATAATACAACATTGCTATGGCAATGGTTACGATTACCAGGTGATGTCGTGTTTGCTATTGGCGCGTTATTAATGGCGTATGATTTTTTCAAGAAACTGGGTCCTTTTTTCCCCAGACTGATAAGCACGGAAATTCCTAAAAATCAGCCTGTCGCGGTGGATAAGATTAGTTAAGGATATAATATCATCTATGCCTAAGCTTTATACGATTGGACACTCGACACATACTCTCCAGGAGTTTCTTGATATATTGCATGCATATCAAATTACGCACATCGTTGATGTACGTACAATTCCAAAATCTCGTCATGTGCCATGGTTTAATGAAAATGAATTTAAAAAATCGCTGCGTAAAGAAAAAATTGCTTATACCCATATTTCAAAATTAGGTGGTTTACGTCGAACGAGTAAAAATTCCATCAATATGGGATGGCGTAATGCAAGTTTTCGTGGCTATGCAGATTACATGCAAACAGCTGAATTTTTCGAAGGTTTGAAAGAATTAAATGAGCTAATAAAAAAAAGTAAAAATGTAGCAATCATGTGTGCCGAAGCAGTGCCATGGCGATGTCACCGATCCCTGATTGCAGATGCAGAAATCATTCGTCATTTTTCTGTTTGGGAAATAATGAGTAAAACCTCAGTACGCACACATAAACTGACTGATTTCGCAGTGGTGAATAGAAAAAAAAGACCCATTCAAATTTATTATCCCGAGATAATCAAAAAATAATAAATTTTAAAATATATCTTTAGCATGCGTGCATTTTGAAATAGCACCTATTTTTAATGAGCTTGCAATCATTGTAGCTTTATCTGTTATCAATTGAGCTTCTTCGGCAGGCAAATGTTTAAACGCTTCTTCTTGAAAAAGCATGAGCCAACGAGTGAAATGTGCTTCTGTTATATTTGTTTTTTCTCCAAGTATCACGTGTTTCCGATAAGCATTGCTATGATACTCATTTGTTTTTAGCATAATGCTGTTCCAAAACTGGCAAATCAATGGTATATGATGAGCCCAGTCTACTTTTGCAACATCATTAAATATGGGTCCTAACATTTCGTCATTTCGTACTTTTTGATAAAAGTGAATAACTAATTTTTTTATATGTTCTTTAGTGAGCTCAGTCATGCGTTTCTCTTACTATTCAAATCAAGATGATTAGTTATCTGTGTTATCAAAGTGATTTTGCTACCTTCAGCTAAAGTATATTGATCCAGGACGTTAAAAAATGCTTCCATACCTTGATGCAATATTCCCCTTAAACGACAAGCATTAGTGATAACGCAACGATTTGTTTCTTCATTAAAGCATTCTACTAAATTAAAATTGGGTTCTGTTTTACGAACAACTTCTCCAATTGTAATTTCATCAGAACTTCTGGCTAATTTGATTCCGCCACCCTTTCCTCTGGTACTGATAATAAATTCTAACTGTGCGAGACGATGAACTACTTTTACGAGATGATTTTTAGAAATTTTATAAAAATCAGAAATTTCTGTAATGGTGGCAGTATCTTTTGGCATCTGGCTTAAATAAAGCAAAACGCGTAAAGAATAATCTGAATAAAAGGTTAATTGCATTTTCAATCTCTCTTTATGTCTATCACTTGACAATATGTTTAACCAATCATAACATGTATTTGAAATACATGTTATATCCTAATGGCGGTCATAATACCAAATATTAACAGGTGAGGTTTGAAGAACTAGATATAGATAACATTTTTGTACACTCGTAACTTTATTAACTTCATTACAAAGGTTGCATATATGAATATCGAAACAATTAAAAAATCTAAAAAATTAGTCATTAATCGTAATGGATTAAAAGTAGTGAGATTAAATTTAGCAAGAAAAGAGACAATTCCGGAGCATTCCGCCGATGCTGATGTGGTTGTGGTTGTAATTAATGGGAAAGGCATTTTTTCTATAAATGGGCAGGCTAACATCATTAAAAAGGGAGATGTGCTCGAACTAAGACCTGGCACGCTCCATGCAATCACTGCTGTGACAGATTTAGAATTAATTGTGAATCATATGAAACTTAAAACAGATCAAGTCGAAATTAATTGTGAAAGTGGTTCATGCTCTCACGACTCATAATATTAACTGCTCTTTTATGGGCTGGAATGATATTAGGCATTTCATTTTTGGAAAGCTGGGTAAAATTTCGTGCGCCTACTCTTACTAAACCAATAGGCTTAGACGTTGGACGCACAGTTTTTAATTCTTTTCATAAAGTACAATGTATTTTATTGATGATGATTATACTTATTGGCATCTCTATAAAATTAACATTAATTAATTGGTTTATTGTGGGAGTATTAACAATCATTTTTATTCTTCAGTTAGTGTGGTTGTTTCCCACTTTAAGCCAACGGGTCAATGTTATTTTAGCAGGAGGGAAACCTCAGAATTCACATACTCATAAAGTATATGGCATATTTGAAATCGCCAAATTTTTAATCCTTATTGATTTTAGCATGAGGTTAATGCTTTAAAAATGACATACACTAAGTTAGGTTATTGTAAAAGATAACCCATTTTAAATGTTAAGTTATAAATACACGGGAAAAAAGATTATGCATCTTGATCCACTTATTTTATCGCGCTTACAATTTGCATGGGTTATTGCGCTTCATATTTTGCTGCCTGCATTCACTGTAGGACTTGCTTCTTTCATTGCTGTACTCGAAGGCATTCATTTTTTTACAGGACGCGAAATATATTTTCGTATCTCAGTCTTCTGGACGAAAATTTTTGCTATATCATTTGGTATGGGCGTTGTATCAGGTATTGTGATGCCATTCCAATTTGGCACAAATTGGAGTCGTTATGCTGATGCAACTGCAAATGTTCTTTCGCCTCTTTTTGCATATGAAGGTTTAACAGCATTTTTTCTTGAAGCTTCATTTCTTGGCGTGCTCTTGTTTGGCCGTCATTTAGTTCCGCGTTGGGCACATTTTGTAGCGGCATTGATGGTGGCTTTAGGTACACTCATCTCCACTTTCTGGATTTTATCTGCTAATAGCTGGATGCAAACCCCTGCGGGTTTTAAAATCCTCGACGGTCGATTTTTTCCAGCCGATTGGTTAGCCATTATATTTAATCCCTCATTCCCATATCGTTTTGGACATAATGTTATTGGATTTTATATAACTACCGGATTCGTAGTTATTGCAGTAGCAGCTTACTTTATTCGACGTAAGATGTTTGCCGAAGAAAGTCGAATCATGTTTTCGATGACACTCTGGTTGCTAACTTTACTGATACCTCTACAGATTGTTCTAGGTGATTTACATGGCCTCAATACCTTAAAATATCAACCTACAAAACTAGCTGCAATTGAAGCACATTGGACTCCAGAAAAACGTGCGCCATTAATACTCTTTGCGATTCCAGATGAGAAGAATGAAGTTAATCATGCCGTCATAGAGGTACCTTTGTTAGGCAGCCTTATTCTTGCGCATGATTTAAATGGCGAAGTTCCTGGATTAAAACAATGGCCAGCTGATCAACGCCCTCCAGTTGCTATTCCTTTTTTTGCTTTTCGTATCATGGTAGGTCTTGGCGTCATGATGTTAGGAATAATCATTCTGAGTTTATGGCTACGCTTGCGTCATCGATTGTTTGACACATCCTGGTTTTTGCGTTTATGCCAATATGCAGCTCCCCTTGGTTTTTTGACAGTGCTTGCAGGTTGGGTAACAACGGAAGTGGGTCGTCAGCCCTGGACTGTATATGGCTTGCTGAGAACAGCACATTCCGTCAGTCCCTCTCTAACAGGTAGCGATGTTTTGTTATCGCTTGCTGGTTATATGCTTGTTTATCTAATTATTTTTCCTTTTGGCATTATGTTAATGGCACGAATTGTTCGTAATGGACCTTCAGAGGCAGCTAAAAAAGAACCTATTGAAGGTGGGCAGCCAAGTAGTCCTGTTGTTACACCACCGGAGTATACTCATCATGATAATTGATTTCGTCCCTTTGTGGACGCTTATTCTTGGCGCAGCTGTTTTCTTCTATGTGTTACTGGATGGGTTTGATCTGGGAGTAGGAATACTTTATGCCTTCGCTCCAGATCGCGCAGCTCGCAATTTAATTATGAATTCAATTGCTCCTGTTTGGGATGGCAACGAAACTTGGCTAGTGTTAGGAAGTGTCGGTTTGCTTGCAGCGTTTCCGCTTGCTTTTGCAATTATAATCCCAGCAATATATTTCCCCATTCTCGTCATGTTGTTGGCATTAGTTTTTCGTGGAGTTGCTTTCGAATTTCATTTCAGAGATGCAGCTCATGTTACCTTTTGGGATCATGCTTTTAGTATCGGATCACTTGTTGCTACATTTGCGCAAGGAATCGTTCTCGGAGCATTTATCCAAGGATTTGCGGTGGAAGGACGCGCATTCGTTGGCAGTTCTTTTGATTGTTTCACACCATTCTCTATATTTACAGGTTTCGCACTCATTTTCGGATATGGGTTGCTTGGCGCAGGCTGGTTAATTTTAAAAACAGAAGGCGAATTACAAATAACTTCGCGCCGTCAAGGTCGTTGGTGTTTCATTGCTGTCTTAATTGCTATTGCGGTAGCTTCTCTGTGGACGCCATTTATGGATGCTGACATCAGCCAACGGTGGTTTTCTTGGCCGAATATAGCTTATCTTACACCAATACCTATTATAACATTAGCAATTGCAGTATTCGAATGGCGCTCGTTAAACAATCGTTCTGAAATCGCACCTTTTATTGGCGCAATCGGATTGTTTCTTATGTCTTATTTGGGAATAGCCATTAGTCTATTTCCTATGATTGTTCCGCATCATTTTACATTGTGGCAGGCCGCATCATCTCCTGACACACAGGCATTTTTGATTGTCGGTACAATGTTTCTCCTGCCAGTTATTCTCATGTATAGCGCTTGGTCTTACTGGGTATTTCGTGGAAAAGTTCGTGCAGACATTGGATATCATTAAAAAGGGATCTAAGTAAAATTAGATGTGCATTCAGGACAGCGCTTTGCTTGTATGGGAATGCTAGAATAACAAAACGGACAGTCCTTTTTCGTAGCCTCTTGTGGTTTAGACGGCTTTATTCTGTTCATTTGTTTTACAATGATAAATACGGAAAATGCAATTATAATAAAATTAATAATAGTATTTATAAAAGCGCCATAAGATATAACCACTGCAGGTGAAGTAGCCGTTTTTTCATGAAGAGTGATAACCAAATTAGAAAAATCAACTTTCCCCATTATAAATCCAATAGGAGGCATCAGAATATCATTCACTAAAGAAGATATAATTTTACCAAACGCAGTACCTATGATGATGCCTATAGGGGTTATGCAGAGCAACCC
>JAFEEI010000020.1 GCA_018241205.1 Pseudomonadota bacterium | reverse complement strand
CGGTGCTACCGCTCAAGGGTAAAATTTTAAATGACGAAAAAGCGCGGTTTGATAAAATGTTGTCTTCGGCCGAAGTTGGTACGTTGATCACCGCGCTCGGCGGCGGCATCGGCAAGGAGGAATTCAACCTTGCCAAGCTGCGCTATCACCGCATCATCATCATGACCGACGCGGATGTCGACGGCTCGCATATCCGCACGCTGCTGCTGACGTTTTTCTACCGCCAGATGCCGGAATTGATCGAACGCGGTCATGTGTACATCGCGCAACCGCCGCTATATAAAATCAAGCACGGCAAAAAGGAGCGCTACGTCAAGGACGACCATGAACTGAAGCAATACATGCTCAGCCTCGCGCTTGACGGCGCCGAACTGCATGCCGGCGAAACCAAGCTACCGTTGAGCGGCGATACGCTGGCGCAGATCGCCAACGAATACATCCTCGCCGAAGCGGTCATCGAACGTATGAGCCAGGCGATCGACAGCACCGTCATGCACGAATTGCTGCGCCAGCCCGATGTCGATCTGAGCAATGCCCAGACAGCCGGCGACAGCGCACAACGGCTGGCAAGCCGCGTCAAGGACGTGGAAATCGCTGCCGAATTCGACGAAATCCATGAGCGCTATCGCCTCAAAATCATGCGCATTATGCACGGCAACACCGTCACCAGCTACCTCGACAGCGATTTCCTCGATAGCGGCGATTACGAACAAATCCGCAAAACCGCACAAGTGTTCGACGGCCTGATCGGCCAGGGCGCTTACGTACAACGCGGCGAACGCAAGCAAACGGTCAGTGAATTCAAACAAGCGCTGGAATGGTTGCTGGAGGAAGCGAAAAAAGGCGTCAACATCCAGCGCTACAAAGGTCTCGGCGAAATGAACCCGAGCCAGCTCTGGGAAACCACCATGGACCCGCAAAACCGCCGCCTGCTGCGCGCCCAGATCGAAGACAGCATCCTCACCGACGAAATCTTCACCACCCTGATGGGCGATGTGGTCGAACCACGCCGGGCGTTTATTGAGAGGAATGCGCTGAGGGCGACGAATATTGATATTTAAAGCGTCGGAATAGCAACCAAGACCTAATCTCGCTTGATTACGCAATTTAAAATCAAACGAATGAGGCAGAGGCACACCATTTGATACTGCTTGAGCAAGCGTTTATATTAGTGGCAAATTGCTCAGTCATGCAATCGATGAATCATAAGTATTGCTGAGGCCGGCATTCAGTGTTTATCAATATCTTCGGCGAAACTGCAATCCGTCGCTGATAGCTTTACCGGGGAAAGGTCTTCGAACAATAAAAATGCTGTTGTTTTGTTCACGGTCATTATTTTCAAAAGGCGCTTATACCATGCGAACAGTTCTTTTTTTATTACTATTGGCTTCACCGCTCGCCATTCAGGCCGAATCCACGCCGCAAGCGCGTCAACTGGAAAAAGCATTAGCTCGTCTGCAACAAGAATCGCAATCTGTCCAGCAACAATTCATGATGATCCAAGAGTTACGCCGCAACGAGATGTCCGAACCTAGCATGGTTGTGCCGCAGCCAAGCACACCCGGGCAAAGCATCCCGATTCCTAATTATAATGACTTAATGCAATTGAAACAGGAAAAGGAGCGGCGGATCGAGAAATATACCGCCGATTTGAACCGGCTGTATGCGCGCTATACCGAATTGGAAAATGAAAAGCAGACGATCTTGGAACAAATCAATTCACTGGAGCAAAAGCCAAAAACGGAGGAATAATTCAGTGAGGTAAGCCCCAGGCAAAGCCGGAGAACTCACAGTAGCTTGACTTATATGGCGATTGAAAATCATCTATCCTGCCAAGAAAAGGATATTCAAGAGGAAAGAGTATCAGAGTTTGATTCACACAAGCTGGGATTATAAATACTCTACCCTGAAAAACCATTGTCAATGACTATCTTGTAACGTCAGTTTCAAAAGACGGAGTGTTTATAAAGTCAAAATTTAGCAATTTGAACTTCTTCTCTCAAAAAATTTGCGAAACTTTCAGTTTTCGCCATTGGTGACGGAATCCTGCGAATAGAACACCGGGAAATCGGTCAATTCGATAGCGGCCTATTGCCTTTGACTTGCGGCTTGACCTCAATGAACGCGATGTTGAGGAACATCACTTGGTTTTTTTACCATGCATTTGTTGAACAGCAAAAAACAGTACTTGTCCAGCAGCAGCCTGTCTGCTTTCAACAGTTTGATGATGCCGTACTTTTCGTTACCGGTGAGTTTCATCGTGAACGATGCGGTTAAATCAGCGCCAGCAGCGCCGCGCCGACTCCCGCCGCCGTAGCCAGCATGCCGTAAACGCACAGTCTCGCCAGCACCGGGCTGCCGATGAAGAAAATCAGACCGAGTTTGAAGCCGACGTTGGAAATGAATGCCAGCGAAATGGCGGTGATCGCTTGCGTGGCTTCCAGTTTGCCGTGTTGGTAAAAGTGCAGGCTGGAGAGCGTGATGGCGGCGGTATCGGTGAGGCCGGAGATGAGTGCAACGGCATACAGTCCGCTGCTGCCGGCGATATCGGACAGCCAGGCGGAAAAAAGCAGCACACTGCCGTAAATTAATCCGAAAGCGGCGGCGGCGCGGATTTCCGCGGGGTTTTTGATTTCCGGCAGCGTCACTTCGTACTGCTGGCTGAGTTTACGCCAGCCGAACGCCATGACGATCGCGCCGGACAGAAAGCCGCAGCCCAGCACCGGCAGCAATTGCGGCAGTATGGCCGGGGAAGCGGCTGCGCTGAGAATGGCCATACGCAGCAATACCGTCAAATTGGCGATCAGAATGACGGTTACGGCCAGGTTGGTAAAGCTTTCGTTTTCCATACTGCGGCGCGCGTATACCAGCGTGGTGGCGGTGCTGGACACCAGGCCGCCGAACAGGCCCAGAACCGCGCCGTGGCGCTGGCCGATCAATTGCATCGCCACATAGCCGACCAAGCTGACGCCTGAGATCAATACCACCATCAACCAGATCTGGTAGGGATTGAGGGCCTCGTAAGGCCCCATATTTTTGTCCGGCAAGATGGGCAGGACGATAAACGTCAGCACGCCGAATTGCAGCATGGAAATTAAATCGCGGCGGCTGAGCTTTTCGGTGATGCCGTGCAATTCCGCTTTGAAATACAGCAATACCGTGGTGATGATGGCGAGCATAATCGCCAGCGTGCCGCTACCGTACCACACCGCTGCGCCCAGGCCGTAACAAACCAGAGTGGCAGCGATCGTCGTTGTGCCCGGGTCGGCGCTGTTGTCGTCCTTGACACGCGAATACGCGGCCACCATCATCAAGCCGACGATGAATAAACCGCCCAGCAGCAGCCAAGGCGTGGCTTTTTCCGATAGCATCGCAGCCAGCGTGCCGAACATCGCGACCAAAGCGAATGTTCTGAGTCCGGCGCGCGAACCGTGATTGCGTTCGCGTTCCAATCCAATCAACAAGCCGATCGCCAAGCTGGTCAGAAAATGCGGTAAAGCCGCCAGTTCGCCGTTCAACGTGAATTCAGTGTGCATCGCCGGTTACCGGGTTATCTGCATGAAAGCAATGTTCCAGCAGGAATTGTAAGGATGTTTTGCCATTATATTCGTTGATCTGCAGGCGATAAACCGCGTCGATGACATCCGGCAACGGGTCACTGTGGAAGAACAAAATACCGTCGTACGTTTCGTCCGATTTTTGCGCGGACTGTGTCGAGTGACTGGTGCTCGCGGCATGCAGCTTTCTCAGTTTCAATTTCAAATGTTTTTCACCGACGATGCGCTGGCTTTCGACATAAAAACGCGCATTAAACGATGGCTGCGGAAAACCTTGCCCCCACACCTGGCGTTCGAGCGTTTCCGCTAATTCCAATTTGATGTCGGCAATATCCAGATCGCCGTCGGTTTCGATCACGTGCGTCAAATCGGCCGGCGTCAGCAGCGTTTGCGCAACCTGCTCGAACGCCGTGCGGAATGTTTCAAAAGTATCACTATGAATGATCAATCCGGCTGCGGCGGCATGGCCACCGAATTTGCGGATCAATTCGGGGTGGTGTTTGGATACCAGATCAAGCGCATCGCGCAAGTGAAAGCCGTTGATCGACCGCCCCGAGCCTTTGATTTCCCCGTCGTTGCCGGGTGCGAAAATGATCACCGGGCGGTGATATTTATCCTTGATGCGCGACGCGAGGATGCCGATCACGCCTTGGTGCCAGTCGGCATCGAACAAGCAAATGCTGTAAGTACTCTGGATGTCCGGCTGGCGCGTTTCGAGCGCGGTTTCCAGCTTAATTAGCGCGCTTTCCTGCATGGTCGATTCGATTTCGCGCCGCTGCCGGTTCAACTCGTCCAACTGTTTGGCGATTTCATTGGCGTACGCTTCGTCGTCGGTAATCAAGCACTCGATGCCGAGCGACATATCGTCCAGCCGCCCGGCGGCATTCAAGCGCGGCCCCAGCATGAAACCCAGCTCGTACGTGGAAATCTGCCGGACATCGCGGCGCGATACCTGCATGAGCGCATTGATACCGGCGCAAGCCTTGCCTTTACGGATGCGCTGCAAGCCTTGCTGCACCAGAATGCGGTTGTTGCTGTCGAGCTTGACGACATCGGCGACGGTTCCCAACGCGACCAGATCGAGAAAAGCCGCCAGATTGGGTTCCGGATTCGCCGTAAATGCGCCACGCTGGCGCAGTTCGGCACGCAGCGCCAGCATCAGATAGAAAATGACACCCACGCCGGCGATATTCTTGCTGGGAAACGGGCAACCGGGCTGATTGGGATTGACGATCGTCAGCGCCGCGGGTAGTTGGTCGCCGGGCAGATGATGATCGGTGATCACCACCTGCATGCCGAGCCGGTTGGCCTCGGCGACGCCGTCGACACTGGCGATGCCGTTGTCGACCGTGATCAGGATATTCGGTTGTTTGGTGTCGTACGCCAGTTGCACGATTTCCGGCGTCAAACCGTAACCGAACTCAAACCGGTTCGGTACTAGATAATCCACGTGAGCGCCGAACTTGCGCAAGATGCGCAGGCCGACGGCGCACGCCGTTGCACCGTCGGAATCGTAATCGGCAATGATCAGCAGGCGTTTTTTTGCCGCGATGGCATCGGCCAGCAAAGCGGCTGTAATCGCGATGTTTTTCAGTTGCCCGAACGGAATGAGATGCGTGAGTTCGGTTTCAAGCTGGCTGGAATTTTCTATGCCGCGCGCCGCGTAAATGCGTGCCAATACCGGCGGTAATCCGCTGCCGCTGAGTGTCTGAAAGGTATGCGCATCATACGGGCGGATAATGATTTTGGGCATGCGCCTGGCTGTAAGAAAAAATTTCGGGTGGTATTCGGTAAAAATTCAAAGTTCTAAGTTCTAAACAAGGCGAAGCGCAAGTGAAGAATGCTGATGCAACCTATAAAAGCTAGGCGAGGAAGCATTTTTTGCGAGCAACGAAGCATGGCGACGAAATTTGAATTCTTTATTCTGCTGGGGTTTCCACCGCTGCCGCAAGCCTTTCCACTTTAAGCACGTGTAAGCGGCGGCTGTCGGCGCGTTGCACGGTAAATTTGAATGGCTCGATGACCACCGCTTCGTTGCGCACCGGCAAGCGGCCGAATTTGTTCAGCACCAGGCCGCCGATGGTGTCGTAGTCTTCATTGCTGAAGTTCGCGCCGAGCGTTTCATTAAAATTATCGATCTCGGTAATCGCCTTGACGCGGTAGCGCCCATCCGCTTCCATGACGATATTGGCTTCTTCTTCGTCAAAATCGTATTCGTCTTCGATATCCCCGACAATCTGTTCGAGCACATCCTCGATCGTCACCAGACCGGCTATGCCGCCGTATTCATTGACGACGATCGCCATGTGATTGCGGTTGCTGCGGAAATCCTTCAACAGCACATTGAGCCGTTTGGATTCCGGAATGAATACCGCCGGACGCAGCATGTCGCGGATGTTGAATTCATCCGGATCGGCGTAGTAGCGCAGTAAGTCCTTCGCCAGCAGAATGCCGATGATTTCGTCCTCGGAACCTTCGATGACGGGAAAACGCGAATGCGCGGCTTCGATGACAAACGGGATGAATTGTTCGGGTTTCTTGCTGATGTCGACGACATCCATTTGCGAGCGCGGCACCATGATATCGCGTGCGTGCATTTCGGAAACTTGCATGACGCCTTCGATCATGCTGAGCGCATCCGAGTCGAGCAAATTGCGTTCAAAGGCGGAGTGTAACAAGGTAATCAGTTGTTCGCGGTCTTCCGGTTTGCGGATCAGCATAGCGCCTAATCGATCCAACCAGCCGCTTTTAGGTGAGGGGTCATCCATAGTATTTTGGATTTAGTATGAAAATTTTGTCATGAATTCTGGTTGTTAAAGATGTTCGGCATAAGGGCCCGGATAACCCAGCTTGGCGAGTATTTGCGTCTCCAATTGTTCCATCTGGGCCGCCTCGGCATCGTCGATATGGTCGTAGCCTTGCAGATGCAGCACACCGTGCACGGTCAGGTGCGCATAGTGCGCCAGCCGATCTTTGTGTTGTTGCTGCGCTTCTTGGCTGACAACCGGCGCGCACAACACGATGTCACCGGTCAGCGGTTGCATGTCGTCGTAAACGAAAGTCAGCACGTTGGTCGCATAATCCTTGCCGCGGAATTGCCGGTTCAACTCGCGTCCTTCGGTTTCATCCACCAGCCGTAACACAATTTCCGCCGGTTGCATCAGCGCAGCTTTGACCCAGCGGCGGAATTGCGGCCGGGTAGGTGCTTCGGTACTGTCCGTGGCGTATTGCACTGCCAGCTTGAAAGATTTCTCCGTACGCAAAGCCGGTCAGGGTTCCTGCTTTTGTTTGTCGTGCTTCTCATAGGCGTCGACAATGCGCTGCACCAGCGGATGCCGTACTACGTCGCCGGACAAAAAACGGGTAAAGGCGATGCCGCGTATATCCTTGAGCACTTGCTGCGCTTCCACCAGTCCGCTTTTCTGATGCTTCGGCAAATCGATCTGTGTCACGTCACCGGTAATCACCGCTTTGGAACCCAGGCCGATACGCGTCAAAAACATTTTCATTTGCTCCGGCGTGGTGTTTTGCGCTTCGTCCAGAATGATGAACGACTGATTCAATGTGCGTCCGCGCATGAAAGCCAGCGGCGCGATCTCGATCGTATTGCGTTCAAACTGTTTCCCGGTTTTATCGAACCCCATTAAATCATACAGGGCGTCGTAGAGAGGACGTAAATAAGGGTCGACTTTCTGCGTCAAATCGCCGGGCAGAAAACCTAGTCTTTCTCCCGCTTCTACAGCCGGGCGCACCAGAATCAAACGGGATACCAGGCCGCGTTCCAATGCGTCGACAGCGCTGGCCACCGCCAGATAGGTTTTGCCGGTTCCCGCCGGACCGATGGCAAACGTGATGTCGTGCGCCTGAATTTGCTGCAAGTACTGCACCTGACGCGGCGTCCGTCCATAAAGATTGCTGCGTCGTGTCAGCAGCGTGGGTGCGGCAGGCTGCTTGGTGTCGCCATCGCCATCGTTATCCTGCTTGCTTACGTTATCCGGTACGTTGCGCGGATTCAGGACTTCAATCAGGCCGAGTTGGATTTGCTCCAGGCTCAAATGATGTTGCGACTGATTATAAAAGTTGCGCAGCGCTTGTGCTGCCAGTTCGGTTTGTCCGGATTTTCCCGCTACGCTGAAATGTTCGCCGCGCCGGGAGATGGTAACGTCCAGCGCGGTTTCAACCTGTTTCAGATTTTCATCCAGCGTACCGCACAAATTGGCGAGACGCTGATTGTCGGCCGGTGTGAAAGAGATTTCCAGGGGTGTCGGTTTCAATGTCGAGTGCTGCTGTTACGATAGTGCGATTTTCGCAGCGGGCGCGATTCTTTGCAAGTGAAACCTGGCTACGGAATGTTTTTATTCCGGCACGATTTCACCGCGCAGCGAATGCGACCGCGCTTCGGTGATGCGCACGTCGGCAAAACGCCCGATCAGCGCCGGATCACAAGCCAGATTGACGACGCGGTTGTTGTCGGTGCGGCCAAAGAATTCCGCGGCATTTTTTTTCGATACGCCTTCCAGCAGCACACGTTGAATCGACCCGACCATGTTCTGGCTGATTTTCCGCGCCTGTTGGTTGATTTGCGCCTGCAAGCGTTGCAGCCGCTCCAGCTTTAATTCCTGCGGCGTATCGTCGGGCAGATCGGCGGCAGGGGTGCCGGGGCGCGGGCTGTAGACGAAGCTGTACGATTCGTCGAAATTCATTTCTTCGATCAGTTGCATCGTCGCTTCGAAATCGGCTTCGGTTTCGCCGGGAAACCCGACGATGAAGTCGGAAGACAGCGAAATATCGGGACGGATCGCGCGCAGTTTGCGGATGATCGATTTATATTCCAGCACGCTGTAACCGCGCTTCATCGCCGCCAGAATGCGGTCGGAACCGGATTGCACTGGCAGGTGCAAGTGATTGACCAGTTTCGGTAATTGGCTGTAGGACTGAATCAGGCGCGCGGTGAATTCCTTCGGGTGCGACGTGGTGTAGCGGATGCGTTCGATGCCGGGAATTTCGTGCAAATATTCCAGCAGCATGGCGAAATCGGCGATTCCGCCGTCGTCCATGACCCCCAGAAAGGCGTTGACGTTCTGCCCGAGCAAGTTGACTTCCTTCACGCCTTGATCGGCGAGCACGGCGATCTCCGTGAGCACATCGCCCAGCGGGCGCGACACTTCCTCGCCGCGCGTGTACGGCACCACGCAGTAACTGCAATACTTGCTGCAACCTTCCATGATCGACACGAACGCCGTGACACCTTCGGTGCGCGCGGGCGGCAGATGATCGAATTTTTCGATTTCGGGAAAGGTAATATCCACTTGCGAGCGGCCGGTCGCTTTGCGCGTTTCGATCAATTGCGGCAGGCGATGCAACGTCTGCGGCCCGAACACGACATCGACAAACGGCGCGCGGCTGACGATCGCCTTGCCTTCTTGACTGGCGACGCAACCGCCGACGCCGATCAATAAATTGGGATTATTCTCTTTCAGATGGCGCACCCGCCCGAGGTCATGGAACACTTTTTCTTGCGCTTTTTCGCGCACCGAACAAGTGTTGAACAGAATGATGTCGGCCTGCGCCGGATCGTCGGTGGGTTCCATGCCGTATGCGGCGTGCAGGACATCGGCCATTTTTTCCGAATCGTACTCGTTCATCTGGCAGCCGAAGGTTTTGATATAAAGCTTGTTACTCACGAATTGTCTGGTACTTTGTTAAAAAAAGAAAAAACGTTTTTTCGGTTTCGGTATCTCTTGCCCTTCGCTTTCCGCTTCCTTCACTTCATCCGGCGTCAGAATCCAGACGCGGTGCAGATTGCCCATGGTATCCAATTGGTAGCGGATCAAGCCGGTATAGTTCGCCGTAGACGGCAGAATAATCATATTATCGATCCCGCGGATCTGGCCGCCCGCGCCCATCGTCATTTGCTGTTCGTTGATGGTGAAGTGCGGGAATGCCACCGCCGTCAGATTACCCAATTGACTATTGGGAGGAAATTTCCGGGTTTGCTGGCTGAAGACAGGTTGTGTCAGCAAGCACAATACGGTGGCAAGCAGTCCTAGCATCACCTGTGTTTTTTTCATCATGTTATTGCACAGCAACCGGATAAAAGACCAATGAATAAACAGAGCACGATCAGGGATTTGAATTTTGATCCGCACCTGATGTTTCCGAGGGGCTTATGATACGCTAAAGGGAAATTTTGTATCAATGGTTTTGAAACTCTCCGGCGAATTATTCCCGATAAAGCGATGAGCAATCTGCAGCGTATCTATCAATTGCACCGCATATTGGCATCCCATGCCCTGCCGGTGTCGCACCAAACGCTCGAAGAACGGCTGGAATGCTCTCGCGCCACGGTCAATCGCACCATCGAGTCGTTGCGACTGTATTTCAATGCCCCGATCCTCTATGACCGGGAACGCAACGGTTATTACTACGACAACAAGGGAAGCGGCTGCTTTGAATTACCCGGTGTCTGGTTTGATGCGCAGGAATTGCACGCGCTACTACCATGCAGCAGCTGCTGGAACAAATCCAGCCCGGCCTGCTCGCCATGCAGCTCAAGCCGCTGCAGGAGCGGTTGAAAAAGATACTGGCGACCCAGCAACTGAACGATCCGGGTGCGACCACGCGCATACGCATTTTGACCATGTTGAGCAGGCAACCGGCCTTGCGGTATTTTCAGTCCGCCGCCAGCGCGGTGTTGCAACGCAAGCGACTCGACATCGTCTACCACAGCCGCGGCCGCGATCAGCAAACCGAACGCACCGTGTCGCCGCAACGCCTCACGCATTACCGCGACAACTGGTATCTCGACGCCTGGTGCCACAAGCGAGAGGCGCTACGCAGTTTTACCGTGGAACGCATCGCGGCATGCCAAATGCTCGACTGCGCAGCGCGCGACATCACCGACAGCGAACTCAATGCTCATTTCGCTTCCAGCTACGGTATTTTCGCCGGCCAAGCAAAATATATCGCCGTGTTGCGTTTCACCGCCGAACGCGCCCGCTGGGTCGCGGATGAACAATGGCATCCACAGCAGCAAGGCCAGTTTCTGCTCGATGGCAGCTACGAGCTGCGCGTCCCGTACGCCAACGAAACCGAGCTGGTGATGGATATCCTCAAGCACGGCGCGGCAGTCGAAGTCATCGCGCCGGAAGCATTACGCCAAACTATCCTGCAAAACTTGCAACAGGCGCAGGAGAATTATTTACCCGAAAGGAAAAAAGAATGAAACTTGGACGAAACGATCCTTGCCCTTGCGGCAGCGGAAAAAAGTACAAACAGTGTTGCCTGCAGGCGCAACAAACGCAGCAGACCGAAGATTTTTTGTGGCATCAAATACGCCGGGCAATTAATGGGTTGCCTGAAAAATTGCTGAAATTCTCGCAAAACCATTGGGACCAGGAGGCTTTGCTGGAAGCATGGGGAGATTTCACATTATGGAGTGAAGAGGAATTTTCTCCGGACACGCCGCACATGCAATTATTTATGCCCTGGTACTTTTTTAACTGGCACCCGGACTATTCAATCCCCGGCACGCCGCGCAAAAAAACAACCGGGGAAGCATTTCTCGGCAAACACGGCCAGCAACTCGATCCGCTCCTGAAGCGCTACATCGAACAATGCTGCGCAGCGCCGTTCAGTTTTTTCGACATTGTGTCGGTGCGCCCCGGCGATGGATTCCTGCTGCGCGACATTCTGACCGGCGAAGAATGTTATACCACCGAGCATTCCGCTTCAGTACACGCCCAAGCCGGGCAAATCGTATTTGGCAAGCTGGCCAAAGTCGATCATGTCGCGATGCTGGAAGCCAGCGCCACTTTCTTTATTCCGCCCATAGAGAAATTTGCCATTTTGGAGCTGCGCAAAGAACTGTGCGCACAGGAAAATCCACCCTCGCCCGCATTGCTCGGAAAATACGAACATGAAATGCTCGCGATTTATCAAGTGGTTTATGACCGGCTATTCAACCCGCCCACGCCGTCACTGCGCAATACCGACGGCGAACCGGTGGTCATGCAGAAACTCATTTATGACATCCCATCCCCGCAAGCCGCTTTCACCGCACTGCAACAGCTTTGTATCGACAGCACGGAAGACGAACTCCTGCAAGACGCCGAGTTTGATGCAGCAGGTGAACTGCACCGTATCGAATTTCCATGGCTGAAGAAGGGCAATGCCAAGCACAAATCCTGGGATAACACCATCCTCGGGCACATCCGGATCAAGGATCGCCAGCTTACTGTCGAAGTCAATTCGGACAAGCGGGCGCAACAATTCCAGAAACTGATCAAAAAATCACTACCGGAAGCTTGCTACAAAACCAGTGTCATCGAATCTCCGCAAGCCATATCCGCACGAGCACAAGGCTCGGAAGCCACTCCAAACGAACAGCGCCGGGAAGAGCTGGAAAAACTGAATAACGACCCGGAAGTGCGGGAAAGAGTCATGGCATTCTTGCGCGAGCACTACCGCCAATGGCTGCATGAAAAACTGCCTGCTCTGGACGGCAAAACACCGCTGCAAGCGGTCAAAACCAAAAGCGGCCGGGAAAAAGTCGAGGCATTGCTCCGCGATTTCGAACTAAGAACTCCTCACACCAACTTGCCGGTTGATCCTGCAATCTTCACCGAATTGCGTGAACGATTGGGTTTAAAAAATCCTGAAAAATAAATTCACAGGCTCAGGTTCTGAGCCTGTGACCCTGGATAATGCAAGGGTGTCATTTTTCGATGGAGAAACACCATGTCCCGGCGCGTATTCCTGCAATCGTTCACCGCACTGCTCGGCGGATTTGCGCTACCGGCATTGACGCAAGCAAAACCGGCCGCCAAACAATGGAAAACCCTGCAAATCTCCCCGGTGGCGGGATTCCAATATCACCACGGCGAAACCCTCTGGCCGCAACTCGCCACCGGCCAATCCGTCACCCTGTTACGGGAAGCCGGTAACCGCTTCGACCAACGCGCAGTGCGCATCGACTGGCAAGGCGAAAAACTCGGCTATATCCCCGCAAAAGACAACGCCGCCATCTCGCAACTGCTGGACCGCGGAGAAAAATTATCGGCTTTGATCGTAGGGTTGAAAAAAAGTAATAATCCGTGGGAACGGATTGAGGTGGAGGTGAGATGGCGGGTGTAAACCATACATTCATCATGAACTTCCTGAAATCAAGATAAAAGGACTGCAACAAGATGGAACAATTGACTGACCTGAAAGCAATTCTGCATTCCAAGCGCGCCAATATTTATTACCTTGAGAAATGCCGCGTCATGCAGAAAGATGGCCGCGTTCTTTATTTAACGGAAGCCAAAGACGAGCAATTGTATTGGAATATCCCGATTGCCAATACCACGGTCATTTTATTAGGTATCGGCACTTCAATCACACAAGCGGCAGTACGCATGCTGGCATCGGCCGGTGTTCTGATCGGTTTCAGCGGCGGCGGTGGCACACCACTATTGGCCGCTAGTGAGATTGAATGGCTTACGCCGCAGAGTGAATACAGGCCGACCGAATATGTGCAAGGATGGCTGTCATTCTGGTTTGATGAAGCAAAACGATTACAGGTTGCCAAACACTTCCAGCTTATGCGCATCGATTACTTGCAAAACGTATGGCGCAGGGATAAGGATTTAAAAAATGAGGGCTTCTTTTTCGACGACCAAGATGTCACACAAGCATTCTCAGGCTTTTCAAACAAAGTCGAGCAAGCGAACAATGTCACCGAATTATTGTTGATTGAAGCACAACTCACCAAAAATCTCTACAAAATCGCCGTCAGTCGGACTCAGCAAAAAGATTTCGTGCGTAATTACGACAGCACCGATAGCGCCAATGCATTTCTCAATCACGGTAATTATTTAGCCTACGGATTAGCGGCGACCACACTTTGGGTACTGGGTATTCCGCACGGCTTTGCCGTGATGCACGGCAAAACCCGCCGCGGCGCATTGGTGTTCGACATCGCCGACCTCGTCAAGGACGCCATCGTCCTGCCTTGGGCTTTCGTTTGTGCCAAGGAAAAAATGAGTGAACAGGAATTCCGCCAGCAAATCCTGCAAAAATTTACCGAACACAAAGCTATGGATTTCATGTTCGAGCAAGTCAAGCAACAAGCGTTCCGGGAATCACGGCCATGATGGTCACCTTCATCAGCCAGTGCGAGAAAAAAGCGCTCAACCGCACCCGTCGGGTATTGGATGCATTTGCCAATCGCATCGGCGACAACACCTGGCAAACCGTGATCACGGAAGAAGGATTGATCGCCGTTAAAACCCTGCTACGCAAAACCGCAACCAAGAATACCGCCGTAGCCTGCCATTGGATCAGATCACGGAGCCGCAGTGAGCTGGTTTGGATCGTGGGGAATCGCAAGCGATTTAATGCTGAAGGAGTTGTACCTGTAAATAGCACCAAAAAAGATTTAAGCCATCGTGAATGGGAAAAAGGCTGGCATACAACTGAAATTATCACTATCGCTTCGGCAATTGCAGGTTTGTTCCATGATCTTGGCAAGGCAAATGATTTGTTTCAGGATAAACTAAACCAATGTGCAAAGGAGAAAAATACCAAAAGATTCGAACCATACCGGCATGAATGGGTATCTTTGCGAATCTTTCAGGCATTTGTTTCTGGGAGGAGCGACCAAGAATGGCTTAAGCGACTGGCAGATGTTGATGAATGTTTAGAAACCCAAGTTTTGCAGCAATTAATTGTCGATAGTCCTAGTGCGAATCAATTCAATAATCCATTTGATACCTTGCCAACATTTGCCAAATTAGTGGCTTGGCTGATTGTTTCGCATCACCGTTTACCTGTTTATCCCAAACAAGGTGAAGTGGAGCCAAGGCTTAGCCAGATCGATACATGGTTAAGCCAAGCTTTCGATGATTCTTGGAATTCAATCAATAGTCAAAATCATCAATGGGGAAATCAAGACTTAAAAGCCAATTGGACATTTTCTAATCACACGCCGTTGGTCAGCAAAACATGGCAGAAAAAAGCCAGTGCACTATCGAAACGCGCATTGTCTTGCCAGGGTTTGATGGGTGTCAATTGGTTTAACCAGCCATTCGTAATGCACTTGTCGCGTCTGATCTTGATGCTTGCCGATCATTATTATTCTGCCAAAGATATACAAGCCCATTGGCAAGATGGCAATTATCAAGTGTACGCCAATACCGACAAACAAAACCAGCTCAAGCAAAAGTTGGATGAACATAATGTAGGAGTAAGTCAGCATGCTTTTGAATTCTCATTAAGGTTAAGACGCTTACGCGAAGAATTACCATCGCTAAACGACAATAAAACGTTAGCTAAAGGTCCTAAAGAAGATAAAGAGCCTTGGCAAGCTAAAGCCTATCAAGCAATGCAACAGATTCAAAGTCAGACAAAAGAACAAGGTTTTTTCGGTATTAATATGGCTTCGACCGGAAGAGGTAAAACCTTGGCGAACGCCAGAATTATGTACGGCTTGGCTGACGAACTGGAAGGCTGCCGCTTTAGTGTTGCCTTGGGTTTACGGACATTGACCTTACAAACAGGTCTTGCACTGCAAGAACGATTGGAGCTTGATAAAACTGAAATTGCCACGCTGATTGGTTCTCAGGCCATTCTGCAGTTGAACCAAATCAATCAAGGCAAACAAACCGAGGATGACTTGTTTGCCATGCGTGGTAGCGAGAGCTTGGAGTTGGGTTTGGATGATGACGGTTTCGACGTCATCTATAACACCGAATTCTACGAAGGTCAGTTGGAAAAGTGGTTTCCAAACAATCAAAAAGCAAAGAAATTGTTACATGCGCCCATATTGGTCAGTACCATTGATCATTTAACACCAGCCACTGAAGGTGTACGAGGTGGAAGACAAATTGTACCGATGTTACGTTTACTGACATCGGATTTGGTCTTAGATGAACCTGACGAATTCGACTTGAACGACTTACCTGCATTGGCTCGTTTGGTAAATTGGGCTGGTATGCTGGGTTCAAAAGTATTGTTGTCTACGGCAACTATGCCACCCGCATTGGCTTATGCTCTATTTGAAGCCTATCAAGAAGGACGGAAAGCATTTAACGCCGCTACCAATCATATGGAATTACAAAAACCGGTTGTTTGCGCTTGGTTTGACGAATTCAGTGTACAAACCTCGGAACAGCAAAACCTGCAAAGTTTTATCAAAGCACATGATGAATTCATTCAAAAACGCATTGTCAAGCTGAATCAAGATAAATTTATTTTCCGTAAAGCGAAATTGTTGGAAATTGCCGCAACAACGGATTTATCACTACTCAGTGCCATGAGCGTAGTAATCCGTCAAGGTATGGTGACCTTGCATGGAGGCCATCACCAACAACACGCATTGGGTAAGAAAGTTTCTATCGGTTTGGTACGTATCGCCAATATCAACCCATTAGTGGCCATTGCCAGGCTGCTTTATGCCAATCCTGCACCGGAAAATTTCCGTATCCATTACTGTGTTTATCACAGCCAATACCCTTTGGCACAAAGGGCATTCATTGAAAATAAACTAGATCAGGCCCTCAACCGTAAAGATCCAGAAGCCATTTGGAATTGCCCCGAAATCCAATACGCTTTAAACCATTATCCAGAACAAAACCAACTTTTTGTGGTACTGGCAACATCAGTGGCGGAAGTCGGACGCGACCATGATTACGATTGGGCGATTGCTGAACCCAGTTCCATACGCTCAATCATTCAAATTGCCGGGCGCATACAGCGGCATCGCAAGCAAACACCTGAAACAGAGAATTTTTATATTCTGGCTAAAAACTATAGAGCGCTAAAAAACAAAAATGACGACAAGATTGCATTTGTAAATCCGGGATTTGAATCAAAAGACCGAATAGTGAAGCCAAAAGACTTAACCGTAATTCTCGAAAACGATCAGTATGCTATACCACGAGCAACACCCAGTATTTCTTGCCCACCCCTAGGTAAAGAGAGCAGAAAACCGCCGTATAAAAATTTAGTTGTTTTGGAACATATGGCGTACCGCGAAATATTGCTAGGCGATAATGAGCAAAAAAACAATGCTCGTATCTGGTGGAAGAATCAGGTGGCATGGTGTGCCGAGATCCAGCGTAAGCAGCCTTTTAGAGCTTCTTCACCTGACCAAGCGTATTGCCTTTATCTTGAAGAAGAAACCGATGAGCCTGTTTGGAAAATCAAGAACGATAAGGTCAATCCGATTAAATATGAAATCGTAACGGATATTGTGAATATTGGTATAACTCCAGCTAACGGTAATCAACCTTGGTTTGACTTTGATGTGCAAGCTCAATATGGATATCTAGCGGAACAGTTAGAGAAGCCTTTGAAATATATCAGCTATTGTTTTGGAGAAATACGCTTACCTGGCTATGAAAATCAAATGAACGAATGGTATTACTCCCCAATACTTGGGGTTTTTAAAGAAATTTAGACGAGGAGTGATTGAATGGAAAACCAGCAGATAATTGAAGTGATAAAGGCATTCTTTCAACGAAAAAAAGAACCCGGGATAGAAAAAATAGTTAAAGAAGCCGTAAAGATTTGTGGCGAAAAAATTGCCAAGTCATCGGAAAGCCAAGACGTAAAAGACCAAGCTAAGGCATTGCTTGACTCGAAAAAAACCAAAGAGCAAAACGCACTGGACAATATTCAGGAAAAGTACACGCAATTGCTAAATTTAAGCTATCAAAATCCGGTTTTTCTGAGTGATGTAAAAAGCGACACCGCAAAAAGCATTCTGGCATTAGATGAAAAGTTTAGTCCCAACCAATGGCTTGCCGATGCATCAAGTAAAGCCAGTGGTGTGGTTTTAGATGTAACCCATATTTCTAAACTGACCCATTCCAGTGCGAAAGCTTCAAATTTCAATGCGTTATTTTTTGAAACGCAACAACCGAAAACGCTATTGATCACTGCCAATTTTACCGGAAAGATACCAATAGATTTTGCTTATTCAACGGCGGAATATGCCCCCATTGCCGAATTTTTGCAGCTAGATTGTGCAGGCCAAATGTTGGGAAAAATACTCTGTATCAACTCTGCCGCCTTAAAACCGTTTGCTCAGGATGATGCACAGCTCCAACAATGGCAAGAGCAATTTAGCTTAGCTTTTAACGAAAAAAACAAATCCAGTCATATTTTGGCTAAGCAAGTTTATTTCCCTTTGACTTCAGCAACCGACTATCATTTATTGACGCCTCTGATTTCATCAAGTTTGGCGCAAATCATTTATGACCGCATTTGGGAAGCGCGCCGAAAAGATACACTCGTAAATAAGGCTAGAGCTGAAAAAACTTTCAGTTCAGAAGTAGCTAGGTCGTTCCCTAGAACCGCCGTATTAAAAGCCACCCAAACCAACCATCAAAATGTTTCCAATTTGAATGGCAAACGTTCGGGTCAATTAATCTTATTACCCGCCATCCCACCGCAATGGCGATCCCAAACCGAGCCACCTATTCATTTTAAAACCATATTTAATAGACAGCTTGCTGCCCAAGCCAAGGAACCTCTAACGGAACTCAAGAATTTATTGTTAGCTATCAAGGCCAACCAACTCAGCGTAAACCTGCAACGTAGGCAACTTATTAGCGCACACATAATTGATGTCGCCGATATTGTGTTTGATTACGCGGCTCAGATTCAAAGTCTCTCTCAGGAAGCTGGCTGGTCGAGAGAATCTAATTTGCCAACTCATCAGCAATACTGGCTAGACCCGCTAAGACCAGATGAAGAATTTCAAAGTGCAAGAGTAACACTAGATTGGTTATCTAATTTAACCGTCGATTTCTCCAAATGGATAAATCGAAACATTAAGCACAAACAACTCACGCTAGGGGCCGTACATGAAAAGCAGTGGCAAAAACTGCTTACGCCCTTATTGCGAGAATTTAACGCTCTGATCGAAGTAGATTCGGAAAATAACACAATGGAGTTGGAAGCATGAGTAATGCCTACATCGTTTTTGAGCGAATTAGTGTCCAGGATGCAAATTGCATTGCCGGATTTACCTATGGGTTTCCAGCCATTACCCATTTTTTAGGTTTTGGTCATGCCTTATCGAGAAGGTTATCCGCTACGCAGAAATTGACCTTGCAAGGTTGCGCCGTTATTTGCCATCGACACCAAATACACACCTACCAGCCTAAGGGATACGGAGATTATGTATTTGCCCAAAGCAAAAACCCACCAACTACTCGAGCTAAAGCTAAAGAAACACCGCCCATTATCGAAGAAGGCAAAATGGATATGACGGTTTCCTTAATTATGGTTTGCCCTAATTTGCAAGTAAACAAAGTTCAAGCCAAAGCCCTGAAGCAATCCATCATGAATTTGGCGTATCAACACCGCTTGGCAGGTGGTGCTATTCAAAATATCACGGCAATTCATATTTTCGATAAGGATGAGCAGAAACTACTGAGAATATTCAAGCGCTTGCTGCTGCCAGGATTTGTGTTGATGGATCGCTCCGATTTATTGGCTAGCCACTATGAGACGCTAAAACAGCAGCAATCTGATGCAGAGTTAGTAGATACTTGGCTGGATTTTCCCGCACTTAAGTATCAAGCCAAGCCAAAACTCAAAGAAGGTGAACTTGATGAGCCTACCGAAAAAACTGAAGCCGAATGGGTACGCATGGATAAGCCGGCCAAAGGCTGGCTCGTGCCTATCACTAATGGTTACAAAGCGATAAGCGATGTTTATGCCGCTGGCGAAGTGGCGAATGCACGCGATACGATCACTCCTGTTTGTTTTGTAGAAGCCAGCCACAGTATTGGCGAATGGCGGAGTTTGCACCGTATCCAACAAATTGCCGACACACTTTGGCATTACCACCACGAACAAGACTGGTACTTGTGCCGTCAAGGAGAACAGACCCAATCCGAATTCGCGACGAATGAATTAGAAAATGTTGCGGATGATGATTTTGAAGATGATTTTTTGAATTCACTTAATTAAGGAGAAAGATAATGACTGATAAACCAACTAAAACGACCGCATTGACGCTACCATCGGTATTAGCATTTAGCCGTAAATTGGAAGTATCCGACGCACTAATGACATCAGGCTTATGGACTGATATCGACAAGACCGAAAAATGGCAGCCGATTGAATTACATGAAAAAAGAAACCGAGCTACCCACAGTCAATATGGTGCAAAAGATGAAGACAAACCAAAACCCAACCTTTCTTGGGGTGATGTTGCTACGTTACCTCATGATGCCGATACTTTACGGATCAAATTCACCTTGAAAATTTTAGGAAGTCTTGAAAAGCCTACCGCCTGTAATTCGCCAGCGTTTGAAGCAAAGGTTATTCAAATTGTGGAGGCTTATCGCAATGCAGATCAATTTAAAGAATTGGCTACCCGCTATGCTAATAACATTGTCAATGGACGGTTTTTGTGGCGTAACCGTGTCGGTGCAGAGTCTATCAGTATTCAGGTAAAACACCGTGCACAGCTCTGGCAATTTAACGCTTACGATTACAAACTGGATCAATTTACATCACCGGATGAAAACAATCATCCATTTGCTCAGCTGGTTTCCGTGATTCAAAAGGGGTTACAAGGCGATGGTTTTGAGTATTTAGAGATTACCGCATTCAGTAAACTTGAGTTCGGGCAGTCTGTATTTCCATCACAAGAAATGGTGCTCAATTCTCCCAAAGGTGAAAAATCGAAATTCTTATTCCAATTAAGTGGTTGCGCTGCCATGCATTCGGAAAAAATTGGTAATGCTTTACGTACTATTGATACTTGGTATGCAGAAGATAGCAGCGCCAGAGCAATAGCCATCGAGCCTTATGGTTCTGTCACTTCGCGGGGAGAAGCACACCGGATTTCAAAAAACGACTTCTATACGTTGCTTCAAAAATGGTTAAAGGATGAAGTGATTCCTGCTATACAGCAACATTACGTTATTGCGACGCTAATTCGCGGAGGCGTATTTGGAGGCAATGAGTGAATGATGAAATTTTATCAAGAACTAACGTTACTTCCCCAAGAGGAAATAAATATTTATTTCCTCTGGTCCAAAATCTTCCAGCAAATCCACCTTGGATTGGTCGAGACACAGGATGCGCAAAAACGCGTGACAATTGGTCTATCGTTTCCTGAATACAAGATGGGTGAAAAATTCGGAATGCTAGGCAGCAAGCTTCGTTTGTTTGCTCCGGACGAAGCTGCGCTGATCCAGTTCGACGCGGACAAACGATTAAGCCGCCTGTGCGATTACGTGCATTGCACCGGTATTCGTCCAGTGCCAAGCGCCGTCAAAGGTTATGCCGTTTATCAGCGCGAACAACCCAAAACCGGCCGGGAACGCTTAGCCCGGCGTTATGCTAAGCGGCACAACCTGGATTACGAAACTGCATTCAATGGCAAAGTTGAGTTGTGTGCAAAGCACGATAATGCAACCGAGTATCAAAAAATGTTGATGAGTTACAGCGAAATGCCGCACAAAATTATCACCACTCCGTTTATCCGGCTAAAAAGTTTAAGTAGCGGCAATACGTTCTGCTTGTGGATTAAGAAAAGGGAAATAGAAAACAGCGTTAGCGGAACTTTCACCACCTATGGTTTAAGCTCTGCTACCTCCGTACCCGAATTTTGACCCAATTTTTTGATGATCTTTAACAATTCAAATAAATCAGCCAGTTGTGATGCAGGTATTTACAGGATGGTTATTGATTAGAAAACATCCTATATACTGCATCACGACTGGCTTTAAGTTTTTTTATCGTCTGTTCGCTGCCGCACAGGCAGCTTAGAAAAAGGTAAGTCTTGCCAGAGCCCGTTGCTGCCAGTTCGCTGCCGCACAGGCAGCTTAGAAATATAGCGCGTTTTTTCATTTTTAAACCTCAATGTTCGCTGCCGCACAGGCAGCTTAGAAAACAAACCGGAGCCGCCGAGATGATTAACAAACGTTCGCTGCCGCACAGGCAGCTTAGAAAACATGCAGCGCGTAAAGGAATTGCCATGCTGCGTTCGCTGCCGCACAGGCAGCTTAGAAAATATACGTAATTTCCGAAATTTTGCGTTTTGAGTTCGCTGCCGCACAGGCAGCTTAGAAATTGCGCTTTTGTTCTGCTAGTCTTGATTCAACGTTCGCTGCCGCACAGGCAGCTTAGAAATTGGGACGCAATGGAAAAATGGATGACGCGAGGTTCGCTGCCGCACAGGCAGCTTAGAAAAAAAAGAAATGGCAGATAAGCTCGGGCTAACTGTTCGCTGCCGCACAGGCAGCTTAGAAACTAGACTCGTGTTTTTATTCGTTCCGCACGTAGTTCGCTGCCGCACAGGCAGCTTAGAAAAGTCCATCGCGAAACCAAATACGCCGTCACACGTTCGCTGCCGCACAGGCAGCTTAGAAAAAATCCAGTAACGGGAATGCATTTCTTATTTCGTTCGCTGCCGCACAGGCAGCTTAGAAATTCGCACGACCCAGCGCGCATCAGCCTGCGCAGTTCGCTGCCGCACAGGCAGCTTAGAAATTTGTATCGCGACGGCTGCAATAGCGGTAAAAGTTCGCTGCCGCACAGGCAGCTTAGAAATCAAGGCGTGCATTTTGCTGCGCGCGAGAATTGTTCGCTGCCGCACAGGCAGCTTAGAAAGGAGAGCCAAGAAGGAAGCGGCGGCGTGGATGGTTCGCTGCCGCACAGGCAGCTTAGAAACCCCAGGTGTTTGCAGTTAAAACGCAAAAATTGTTCGCTGCCGCACAGGCAGCTTAGAAAGCGATAAAAATTGGTAAATACCATCCAAACATGTTCGCTGCCGCACAGGCAGCTTAGAAAAAATGCATCGGCTCCATGGCTTGACCAGTCATGTTCGCTGCCGCACAGGCAGCTTAGAAAGCATACATGCCGCGCTTCACACTCTAGCCGGTGTTCGCTGCCGCACAGGCAGCTTAGAAATGGAGCTGAAGAACTCGCGGCAAGATTTAAAGGTTCGCTGCCGCACAGGCAGCTTAGAAATCTGAGGAAATGAGGTGAGCCAAAGCGCCAAAGTTCGCTGCCGCACAGGCAGCTTAGAAACCGGCGAGTGGGCACACACGCCGTCAGGAAGCGTTCGCTGCCGCACAGGCAGCTTAGAAAATTAGAAAACCTAGCGCCCACGTAGCTAGCGTGTTCGCTGCCGCACAGGCAGCTTAGAAATCCGCCAGTAGCAGACTTGAATAGATTATCGAGTTCGCTGCCGCACAGGCAGCTTAGAAAAAAGAAACAATAGAACAAATAATCGAGAATGAGTTCGCTGCCGCACAGGCAGCTTAGAAAGCGGGAACGAAGGAAAAATGATTCAGGTCATTGTTCGCTGCCGCACAGGCAGCTTAGAAAAGCAAGTTGCTATGAATGATCGCCAAGCGAGTGTTCGCTGCCGCACAGGCAGCTTAGAAATGTAAGCGCCGATCTGGCGCTCTCGTGTTGGTGTTCGCTGCCGCACAGGCAGCTTAGAAATTGCCCATTCATTCATGCCGTCCCCTGATAATGTTCGCTGCCGCACAGGCAGCTTAGAAACAAAAAAGCAAGCCCGGCAGGCATCGCCCAAAGTTCGCTGCCGCACAGGCAGCTTAGAAAACATATTCATCGCGTTCCCTTTTCATTTTTTTGTTCGCTGCCGCACAGGCAGCTTAGAAAAATAATTTTAAATTAACGCAAGGAGTAACTCAGTTCGCTGCCGCACAGGCAGCTTAGAAACGGAGGGAAAGTCCATTCGGGATCGCGCATATGTTCGCTGCCGCACAGGCAGCTTAGAAAGTTCAAAAGCTCAAAATAAAGTTCTATTTCCCGTTCGCTGCCGCACAGGCAGCTTAGAAAAATGTGTCATCCGCGTTTAAAATCAGGTAATTGTTCGCTGCCGCACAGGCAGCTTAGAAATAGCCGGGAGCCTGGTAACGGCCGCAACCGCCGTTCGCTGCCGCACAGGCAGCTTAGAAAGCAAGGCCGCACAACTCGAATTAAATTATTTAGTTCGCTGCCGCACAGGCAGCTTAGAAAAAAAGGGCACATCGCGCAAACGCTGTGCCCATGTTCGCTGCCGCACAGGCAGCTTAGAAATTCTTTCGATTGAGCTTGTGTTACTACTACATGTTCGCTGCCGCACAGGCAGCTTAGAAAGAGCTGTAATAAAACGTGTACATGGCATATAGGTTCGCTGCCGCACAGGCAGCTTAGAAAATCGAAGCAGCGTCGACGTAAATATAAATAAAGTTCGCTGCCGCACAGGCAGCTTAGAAACGCAATCGGGCACTGGCTGGGTAGCTGCATATGTTCGCTGCCGCACAGGCAGCTTAGAAATGATACACTTCCGTGGTTATACTGTTGACCGCGTTCGCTGCCGCACAGGCAGCTTAGAAAAGCAGCGCCTGGCGCAATGCTAGATTCTGTGCGTTCGCTGCCGCACAGGCAGCTTAGAAATAATTGCACATTACCGTAAATCGCTGTTTCAAGTTCGCTGCCGCACAGGCAGCTTAGAAATCGCTGAAATATACGCGCGGGCATGGCGATTCGTTCGCTGCCGCACAGGCAGCTTAGAAATTGCAGCGCCGAGCGCGCCGTAATAAACCGCGGTTCGCTGCCGCACAGGCAGCTTAGAAAATCGAAGCAACGTCGACGTAAATATAAATAAAGTTCGCTGCCGCACAGGCAGCTTAGAAAATTGATCGCGGCGGGCGCGGTCGTTGTTGGGCTGTTCGCTGCCGCACAGGCAGCTTAGAAAGTTTTTCAGCAGCATCGCAGCTAACGCTATGAGTTCGCTGCCGCACAGGCAGCTTAGAAAGCAGTCTGCAAGTAGCGGATGGGGGCCGATGGGTTCGCTGCCGCACAGGCAGCTTAGAAATTGGACAAACAGCCGTCGGCGATATGTTTTTAGTTCGCTGCCGCACAGGCAGCTTAGAAAAGTTCGTCAAATGTAAAGCTGACGGCTTTGGCGTTCGCTGCCGCACAGGCAGCTTAGAAAATTCGGAATGCCCGTTCGTTTCGATTCCGCTAGTTCGCTGCCGCACAGGCAGCTTAGAAAGAGCGGGAAAGCGGCTGCTTGGCTAAATTTAAGTTCGCTGCCGCACAGGCAGCTTAGAAATGTCGTGCCAACCGCCACCGGAACTGCCGATAGTTCGCTGCCGCACAGGCAGCTTAGAAAACAAGCCTGGATATAAGCGCCCCACTCCCCAAGTTCGCTGCCGCACAGGCAGCTTAGAAAGGTCTCGATGTTTATGTATTGCCGGGCTTTCCGTTCGCTGCCGCACAGGCAGCTTAGAAAGCAGGGCGAGGATATTATTGGAAGCCGGAAGTGTTCGCTGCCGCACAGGCAGCTTAGAAACGGATATCACGCCGGGCGGGCGAAAATGGTTCGTTCGCTGCCGCACAGGCAGCTTAGAAATGGGCTTAGCTCACAAGGCTAATCTGGGATGCGTTCGCTGCCGCACAGGCAGCTTAGAAAGCTGGAAAAACTTTGACGTAATTGTAACTTGCGTTCGCTGCCGCACAGGCAGCTTAGAAAACTCGGGATCTCGCATGTTGAGCTCTTCCAAAGTTCGCTGCCGCACAGGCAGCTTAGAAAATTAAAATAAATGGCCATATTCGCGCCGCCAAGTTCGCTGCCGCACAGGCAGCTTAGAAATTCAAGTAATTGATTTTCTTCGGATTCTTCCTGTTCGCTGCCGCACAGGCAGCTTAGAAAACGAGCGAAACATTGCTCAGTGCATTGAATGGGTTCGCTGCCGCACAGGCAGCTTAGAAATCTGTAAAGCACGAGTATCAGATACAATCCAAGTTCGCTGCCGCACAGGCAGCTTAGAAATTCAAGTAATTGATTTTCCTCTAGTTCTTCGTGTTCGCTGCCGCACAGGCAGCTTAGAAAGGTAGCAGTAGGAACAACCGGAATACTATTATGTTCGCTGCCGCACAGGCAGCTTAGAAATGTGTACCGGCGTTGATAATCGATGTTGTGCCGTTCGCTGCCGCACAGGCAGCTTAGAAAAAGATTTGACGGCTTTGATAAATGTGCCTTGAGTTCGCTGCCGCACAGGCAGCTTAGAAAGCTCGCATTTACACGCGAAACACCTTCATAATGTTCGCTGCCGCACAGGCAGCTTAGAAATTTATTCGTGATTTGAAATGAGCATTGAATGTGTTCGCTGCCGCACAGGCAGCTTAGAAATAATGTCCGCTCGGTTATCGGCGCTTACGCTAGTTCGCTGCCGCACAGGCAGCTTAGAAAATTGCCGATGCTCGACCTTATGACAGTTTATGGTTCGCTGCCGCACAGGCAGCTTAGAAAGCTGATGCGATGGATATGCGCTATTGATATCAGTTCGCTGCCGCACAGGCAGCTTAGAAAATGCTCAGGATAATCCGGGTGCGATTCCCGGAGTTCGCTGCCGCACAGGCAGCTTAGAAATGCCAAAATCATCGCGATGGCAACAGATGGTAGTTCGCTGCCGCACAGGCAGCTTAGAAAGTATCATAATTTAGTATATGCTGGGTATATCAGTTCGCTGCCGCACAGGCAGCTTAGAAAACACCGCAGGTAAATACTGTGCCAATAAGATTGTTCGCTGCCGCACAGGCAGCTTAGAAATAATGTGCGCTCAGTCATTGGCGCGTACGCCAGTTCGCTGCCGCACAGGCAGCTTAGAAAAATAATTTAAAACAACACAAGGAGTAATTATGGTTCGCTGCCGCACAGGCAGCTTAGAAAAACGTAATAGAGTCGATGTGAATACAAATAATGTTCGCTGCCGCACAGGCAGCTTAGAAAATTCGGGATACCAGTTCGTTTCGATTCTGCTAGTTCGCTGCCGCACAGGCAGCTTAGAAATTTTCCACGCCCAGAGGTAAATTAACATGTGCGTTCGCTGCCGCACAGGCAGCTTAGAAAGGCAACAGGCCGCGTACCGCCGTATCATAATTGTTCGCTGCCGCACAGGCAGCTTAGAAATGTGAGTTATGATGCACAGCTAGTCCCGCAGTGTTCGCTGCCGCACAGGCAGCTTAGAAATTTTCCGTATCGCTCGAAAGCGCAAAATAAAGGTTCGCTGCCGCACAGGCAGCTTAGAAAATGCGAAAATCATGGCCGCTACAACGCTTACAGTTCGCTGCCGCACAGGCAGCTTAGAAAAGTAAACGTATAAAACGGCTCGCTGCCCGAATGTTCGCTGCCGCACAGGCAGCTTAGAAAACTATCAAAAAACCCCGCCGCCGTTATAGCGCGTTCGCTGCCGCACAGGCAGCTTAGAAAAAAAGGGCACATCGCGCAAACGCTGTGCCCTTGTTCGCTGCCGCACAGGCAGCTTAGAAAATGCTGCGCCCGCGGGTAAGCAATCCGGTCAAGTTCGCTGCCGCACAGGCAGCTTAGAAAGGAGAGTGTGTAAGTTTCGGCGAATACAGCGGGTTCGCTGCCGCACAGGCAGCTTAGAAATTTATCGTCTTCAGCTGGTCGTGGCGGATATAGTTCGCTGCCGCACAGGCAGCTTAGAAACAACTGTGATTTACATCGCTAACACCGCAAATGTTCGCTGCCGCACAGGCAGCTTAGAAACGGTCATCGCGAGCCAAATTGCAAATACTAGCGTTCGCTGCCGCACAGGCAGCTTAGAAAAGCGATTAAACCAGCCCCCGCCTTGCAGCGCGGTTCGCTGCCGCACAGGCAGCTTAGAAAAATTAAAAGTACAGCAATTTCAGTAAGTTGCTGTTCGCTGCCGCACAGGCAGCTTAGAAAGGAAGCGGTAAAATTCCGCGAAAACATTGCAGCGTTCGCTGCCGCACAGGCAGCTTAGAAAGCACGAAGATTTGGTAAAATAAAATGGCTATAGTTCGCTGCCGCACAGGCAGCTTAGAAAACATGCGCAATCTGGCGGCTGTAAAAGATAGCGTTCGCTGCCGCACAGGCAGCTTAGAAAGCTCATTGCGAGCCAAATCGCAAACACAAGCAGTTCGCTGCCGCACAGGCAGCTTAGAAATCTCAGGATGCGCTAGGAAGCGATAAAAATACGTTCGCTGCCGCACAGGCAGCTTAGAAAATAATGCGGACGCAAGACATCGCCAGTATTCAGTTCGCTGCCGCACAGGCAGCTTAGAAAAGGCATTTATATCCCGATTGTCCCGGTTTATGGTTCGCTGCCGCACAGGCAGCTTAGAAAATAAAATGATCGTGACGTAGTTCAGACTCGCTGTTCGCTGCCGCACAGGCAGCTTAGAAATTGAATACGCCGAATATTTTTTATTTCCGTCTGTTCGCTGCCGCACAGGCAGCTTAGAAAGCGCTTTGGTTCTGCGATGCCGGCGGCTGGGTGTTCGCTGCCGCACAGGCAGCTTAGAAAATCGTAACAACGTGGATGTAAATACAAATAAAGTTCGCTGCCGCACAGGCAGCTTAGAAAAAAAGTAGAGGGGTAGTCATGGCCTTTGGAATGTTCGCTGCCGCACAGGCAGCTTAGAAATCAGTAAACGTGCCCAGTTTTTTAGTCATTCTGTTCGCTGCCGCACAGGCAGCTTAGAAAATTCCAAGAGCGAATTAACCAACAAAATCAAGGTTCGCTGCCGCACAGGCAGCTTAGAAATGTCAAGCGCTAGTCGATCATCGTAACTACTCGTTCGCTGCCGCACAGGCAGCTTAGAAAAGTATATGTTCTGCGAAATTCATAGCAATCTTGTTCGCTGCCGCACAGGCAGCTTAGAAAGATCAAATCAGCCCAAAACGTGCACAAGTAACGTTCGCTGCCGCACAGGCAGCTTAGAAAAGATATAGAAAATTGACAAAAGAATGTATTGAGTTCGCTGCCGCACAGGCAGCTTAGAAAAAGGAAGAATGGAAGGATTTTTTTTCAGCAATGTTCGCTGCCGCACAGGCAGCTTAGAAAGCCGGAATCACCGAACCAAAACGTGGGCGCGGGTTCGCTGCCGCACAGGCAGCTTAGAAAGATAAAATGCGCCCGCTCGAATTTTGGGCGATGTTCGCTGCCGCACAGGCAGCTTAGAAAACCATTCGGCCACTTGAACAGAATCATCTTCCGTTCGCTGCCGCACAGGCAGCTTAGAAAGCCGGGCACTCCCAGCGGATCAGTGTTCAATGGTTCGCTGCCGCACAGGCAGCTTAGAAAAGTGGCAAGCCAATGCGGATCAACATTTAAGTGTTCGCTGCCGCACAGGCAGCTTAGAAAGATGCGGTTGCTGATGGAATGAGTTCGGATGAGTTCGCTGCCGCACAGGCAGCTTAGAAAGTTAGCAGTCACAGCGCCATTGACAGCATAGCGTTCGCTGCCGCACAGGCAGCTTAGAAAAGCAACGGACGCAACAGCAACAGACGCAACGGGTTCGCTGCCGCACAGGCAGCTTAGAAATTGGCTCTATCGCCGATGCGGACGCCACATTTGTTCGCTGCCGCACAGGCAGCTTAGAAAGGGTGACGGCGTTATCACGTTTGTCGGCATGCGTTCGCTGCCGCACAGGCAGCTTAGAAATACACGATCGAGAAGCGCAAAGCACCGCCGTAGTTCGCTGCCGCACAGGCAGCTTAGAAATTTTGTTCGGGCTTTCTTTCCTGCCATACCGTAAGCCTCCAACCCTTCCACAT
>JAFEEI010000209.1 GCA_018241205.1 Pseudomonadota bacterium | reverse complement strand
GTCTCCTACATCTTTAATTTCTCCGTACAGCGGGCGGGTATCTGCATTATTCTTCATGCTGATGCGCACTTCATCAAACAAATCCTCAGAGGGAAGGTATTTGTTTTCATTGCTATTAAGTGCCTTCAACAGGTACTTCATAAACTGACTCTTATCAGGCACGGTGGTAAGTGAGCCGCTAGTGATGGCTTTGCGACTGGGGCGCTTCATCATATTGGCAATATCCACACTACCATTGTTAAATGGTGCACGGGTTTTAAATATTCCACCACTGAAGCAGGCATCGGCAACCAGCAAGGTATGTTTTGAATTAATCGCCCCGATGTTTTCAACCAACGCACTGTTGCGAAACCAACGAGCTCGGTTCTTTGATTGAGCATCGGATGGAAGCCAATATCCAATATTGGTTTTGTCATCGAAATAACCATGTCCTGCGTAAAAAATAAGAAGGTTGTCGTTTGGGGTGATAATACGGCTCAGTCTTTCAAATTCAATTTCAATGGCTTCAAAAGTAGGGTTCTTTAAAACTGAAACCTCACTTTCATCAAATGTATATTTCTCGAGCAGTATCTCTTTCAGTAAGTTTGCATCTTTCATTGGCTCAGACAAAGATGTAATGGTGGGGTCTGCATAGTCTTGCTCGGCCATCAGCAACAAATAGTTTTTGTGAACAGGAACAACAAAATTATTTCCTTTTGCCAACACCGGGCTGGCCTGTCCGCGAATGATCAATGAACGATCTTTTACGTTGCTGAATTTATCTTTGGCCGTTACCTGCACCTCATGATCTGGAAAAAAAGATTTAAAAAAAGATATAGAGTCCTTGCCTGGGGTAATCGACTGGTACTCATTATCTATGGATACTGAAATGATTCCCGATTGATCTTTCACACTGATCACTACTCCTACTTTCCCATTCTTATCCAGCGCTCCATTGTTTTTGTATGACAAGGTTATCACCGGAGGTGAGGTGTCTTTTAATGTTAAGCGAACGGGTGGAATAGTTTTTTCCACGGACTGACCATGTCCATGAATGATTAAAAAGCAACCTGCTATAAACAAAATAAATTTTATGTGTTTCATATGTTTATTTTTTTTGGTTGAAATAAGATAGATTCAATATAATCAATAGGGCAATAATAGTTAAACATTATTTCTTGGTATGATCAATCAAGATGAACAATTTTAAACACGCGCACCTCACCTGCATCTGACTGTGCCTTTAATATATATACACCCGGTGAAACTCCTAAAGGTAATACTGCCACCCGGTCGGATGTGAGAAAATGATCATTCCAGCTTTGCACTAAGCTCCCACTCATGTCATACAAGGAGAATGTTGCACTCGGGTTTTGAAGTTTACTTACCTGCACCGGTACAATGATTTCATTTTTTGCCGGATTGGGGTAAGGATCTCCAAAGGTGGGCAAAATATTTTCCAGCGATTGTTCGATAAATTGTTGGTTGCCAAAATAAATTTTAAACCGGCCGGCTGAAGAAGTCTTGTAATAAGACTGTTCGAGCATATCTACCCGCACCGCATTGTCCAGATCAACGAGCACTAACTTTTGTACGTTGTTCTGAATGGCTGATGCATTCCAGAATATTTCAAGTTGTTTTTCGTTGGTTGTAAACTGCCAGACATAATGCGTGTTATTCGGAGCAATGTATTTGGAAAGAGTTAACCCATTTTTCCTTTCGGCAAAAGTAAGTTGTGGAATACTTATCCCATCCGGAAAATTCATCACCACTTCATCACCTGGAGTAAGCTCAGTCAACGAACCGGTAGCAGACATGCCGATTCCCCCGATGCTATTCGTTAATCCATTAGCACGCAACGATATGGGTATCTGCCAATCGTCTGAAGTATCTGTGCCTATGGTTGAGCCTGCCGCTACCCGAAGCGATGAGTTTTTCAATGTTGACACTTTGATAGATGTTGGCGACTGGGCATACACAAACCCTCCCTGCCAGGCATTGAGGATATTACCAACTGCCAATGCTCCGTTTACAAAAGTTTTTAAACTTCCAACACCTGACGGGTTTTGGTTAAAATTCATCACATCACTCCACGCTATTTTAAAATTGTACGGATTGCCAATCAAGTTCCACCCTTGCACTAAGTTTATCGTAAATGGATTTTGTTCATCAGTCAGCACGGTGCTGCCAGCCCCCGTTTGTATTGTTACGGGGTTACGCACGATTAGCCAATATCCTTTCCCAGATACAATTTGATTAAATCCCGGATATTCCAAATTGCCCGTGCCAGTATCATAAGTAAACAATCGCCATTTGGTATTATCATAAGGACCCAATGATGAAAACACCGATGCCACTGAATTATCCGTATAGTTCAAGGGGGATGCAAAAATCTGATATTTGTCTTGCGTAGAGCCAAACACCGGGTTAGGCATGGTGCTGGTAGTGTAAGTTACATAAGCCTCACCCACCGAACTGCTTACGGCCGCACCTGAACTCAAATCAGTCACTTGAAAATAATAGCCTACACCAATGGGGTCATTAGTTGTAATTTCACCGGAGAGGTTTGGAGATGACTGCGATACGGCTGAAGCCATGCCTGTCGAAAGTCCATACGTAAACAAAAGCGGATTCGATGCCTGGGTAGGATAATTTACTGAGATACTTGCTGTGATGGACTGGCCATTGACAATTCGTTGAGGGAAGGATGGGGTGGTGAATTGTATCAAAACCAACGTGAAACCAGTAGAGCTTATGGCTGTCTGACCGCTTACTGTTACGCTTACCGGACCAGTGGTCGCTCCGGCCGGAACCGTAACCACTAAACTTGTAGCAGTAGCACTGGTT
>JAFEEI010000208.1 GCA_018241205.1 Pseudomonadota bacterium | reverse complement strand
GCCGAGCTCGGTTTCCTGAGCTTGGATGAATTCACCGGTATCAAAATACAAGCCAGCGGCTGGGCCAGTCAAACCGGCGACATTGCCAATTAGGGAAACGCTGATTAATTCGGCGGATGAGATGAAGCACGAGGCGCACGGAACACAGCAACCGAGACCTATCAACAAGATAGGCGAGAAAGTGAGTACCGCGCAACGAATCGATTCGCTCGTACAATCAATTAATCAGCATTTCCTTAGTACTAATAGTATCTTGAAAAAAACTACTTTTGAGCTGCCCTCAGCGAGATATGCACCAATTCTTTAAGCGGATCAAACGACTCTTTTACTAGACTGATTTTCTGGCGAACTGTACAAGGAATCCTATGCAAGCACCCCGGGCTACTTTCTCCTATCCAACCTGGGCTCATGCCGGCAAAGATATGGTCGGCACCAGTCTTGGATCTTCACGTCTGTGGTTTACTGCCGCAGAAGGTATCGTTACCGAAATTTACTACCCCCGTATCGATATTCCTCAAATCAAGGATCTCGGTTTCATCATTGCTGATGACCAAGGATTCTGGGTTGAGCTTCGCCGCCTTGGAAATTATCAAATCAGCCTGCCAAAACCGCACATCCCCGCTGTTGAAATTGTGCATCGGCATTCACGTTTTACCTTTACCCTGCAAATCTGTCCGTTGCAGCGGCGGGATGCGCTCTTGCTGCGCTATAAGCTGGAAGGTGATGCAAGCCTGCGTCCTTATGCGCTGTTAGCAACACGTTTGGGTGGCGACGCGGAAAACAATCTGGCTTCGGTTGGTGAACACAACGGACGCAGAGTGCTGTGGGCGGAGCAGGGACCTTTTGGTTTGGCGCTCATGGCAAACACGGAAGCAGGTGTCGATGCCTGGAAACGTTGTTCGGCCGGTTGTGTAGAGGAGAGTGACGGTTGGCAGGATTTCAACCGGCACGGGCGCATGACATGGGAATATGATAGTGCGGGCCCGGGTGCCGTTACTCTGATGGGCGAATTGCCAAGTCAGGCGACGCTTGCACTCGGCTTCGGGACCACGATGAATGCAGCGGCTACGCTTGCAATGTCCAGCTTGTATATAGATTTCTCAGCAGCTTGGGATACGCAATGCCGACTCTGGGAAGAATGGTTCAAAAATTGCCATGTTCCCGATTTACCGTCCGATTTGCAACAGCTGCTTGCGCTTTCCGGTACCGTTCTGAAAGTTCATGAGGACCGCACTTATTGTGGCGCCATGGTGGCAAGCCTATCGATACCGTGGGGCACGGATAGCCAAAACCGGGGCGGCTATCATTTGGTGTGGTGCCGTGATTTGGTGGAAACTGCGGGTGCACTGGTTGCGATGGGTCTGCTCGAGGATGCCCGCGATGTACTGCGTTACCTGATCGCTACGCAGCAAGCGGATGGGCATTGGCTGCAAAATCAGTGGCTCGGAGGAAATGCTTTCTGGCAAGGAATCCAGCTCGACGAAGCCGCCTTCCCAGTCTTGCTAGCCTCTGCGTTGCGTGAGCGCGATGCGCTGGGAGGTATTCCATGTCAGGATATGATCAAGCGAGCATTAGGCTTCATCGCACGGGAAGGTCCGGTAACCGGGCAGGATAGGTGGGAAGAGGATTCCGGTGTGAATACTTTCACACTCGCGGTAGCCATTGCTGCACTTGTTGAAGGCAGCACTTTTCTCGATAGTGAAGCGCGGGAGTTTGCGTTGTTGCTAGCTGATAACTGGAACGCGCGCCTTGAGGAATGGACATTTGCAACTGCTACAGCGCTCGCTCAGAAGCTTGAGGTCTCGGGATATTACGTGCGCATAGCTCCGAATGATGTGCTGGTGCACGAAGGCGCTTTGGCCGAGCATGTGCTGATCAAAAACCGTGCACAGAATCCCGATTTGCCAGCCGATGAACAGGTCGCAACAGATTTTCTGCAATTAGTGCGATATGGATTGCGCCGGGCAGATGATCCATGCATTCTCGATAGCCTGAAAACTATCGATCAACTGCTTAAAACCGATACCCCGAGCGGCCCTGTGTGGCACCGATATAATGGCGACGGCTACGGCGAACATCCGGATGGCAGTGCTTTCAATGGTACCGGTTGTGGCCGGGGATGGCCGCTCCTGACTGGAGAGCGGGGTCATTATGCACTCGTAGCAGGGGAAGATCCGCTGATCTATCTTGAGGCTATGGCAGCCATGGCTGGTAACGGCGGCCTGTTACCGGAACAAGTATGGGATAGCGCACCGATTCCCGCGCATCATCTGAGTCCTGGAAAGCCAAGCGGTTCCGCCATGCCTCTGGTTTGGGCGCATAGCGAATTTATTAAGCTGTGTTACAGCCGTGAACTCGGCTATCCGTCCGACCGGCCCGCCGCCACTTGGAATCGCTATCATGGGGTACGCCCGCAAATTTCCCAAAATATTTGGGGACCGCGCTACCGTCCACGCCACATCCGCAGCGGTCATGGATTGACCATTGCACTTAGGGCGCCGGCGCTGGTGCATTGGGGAGTCAATTCATGGCAAAACGCCCAAGATCTGAATACCAGGGATACGGGGCTTGAGATACACGTGATCGATCTGCCGATCGCCACGCTTAAGGCTGGAGAGACGGTTCAGTTTACTTTCTACTGGTTGAATCAAAAAAGCTGGGAAGATGCAAGATATGAAGTGCTTATTACAGATTAAATACACAGAACTAGGGAAACGCTGATTAATTGACTATACGGGCGAATCACTTCGTTGCGCGGTACTCGTTCCCTCGTTTATCTTGTTGATATGTCTCGGTTGCTGTGTTCCGTGCGCCTCGTGCTTCATCTCGTCCGCCGAATTAA
>JAFEEI010000207.1 GCA_018241205.1 Pseudomonadota bacterium | reverse complement strand
TCCGGCTTCCCTCGATAGCGTGAAGTATTGCTCCAGTAATCCCTGCGTGTCCTCGGTTCCGATAATTTCATCTTCGGTCAGACGTTTCAGGCTTACAAAACCGCTATCGTTCACGATACGCTCAAACTGTGCCACCGCTTCCATAAAACGATGTATCGTTTCCTTGTTCCTGATTTCTTTCGGTATCAGCGAACCTTTGCAAAGCGAACTGAAGTTGCTTTGCATCCGCATACGCTCTTTGGAGGTCTTCGTTAAGAACAGGTAACAGTAATGATTTAAAAACGGTCGCTCGTTAAAATGGCGTTGATAGGACTTTGCCAAAAAACTTTGGTTGTCCTCTGATAAATCGGGCGCATAGTTCTCCTTAATGTACCAGTCCTGTTTGTGAATGACCGTAAAATCAGGCAAGGTTTTGATAGCCTTATGCCAGGCGGAGTGTATCGCTTCGTATTCGGCTGAAGCTACCGTGAACAGTTCCGGCAAACGCACTTCAAAACAGGCGGTAATGTCCGCATCTTTGGAAAGGATGCAGTTGTTTTCTACTGCCAACAAAGGAAATTTGCTTTCCAGTGTGGTGGTCTTTGCAACATTTCTCATAGGGTATTCGGTTTAGAAGTGAATTTTAAATAGCGGTGTACAGGCTTGCGGCAGATGATGTAGCGGGGATGCCGTTTATTGGCTGCAATTTTCATCAGCCCGTGTTCGCCGTACTTCCTGTTGAGGGAAAAGGTCTGCCATACAATGAGCGAAGCACCGCCCGCACCGAGGAAAAGGCAGATGTAAGAGTTTACGCCTGCCATATACAGTATCATCACGAAGATGAGCGTACCGAGCAGCCCACCTGCGAAGATGAACAGGTATTGCGCCTTTAAGCCTTTGAACTCAACCGTTCTTCCGATGCCTTTGTTGATATTGTAATTCATAAGGCAAAGGATTAAAGGAAGAATGAACGCAAGATGGTAGCCGCTACAATCAGGAAGATACACGCACCGAACCACGAAGCCGCAGTCTTCGATGTATCAGGGTCGCCGGAACTGAATTTGTTGTACACCTTAACGCCCCCTATCAAACCTACGACCGCACCGATGGCGTAAATTAACTGGGTTGCGGGGTCGAAATAAGAGGTTACCATTTGGGTAGCCTCGTTGATACCTGCCGAGCCGTTTCCCTGTGCAAACACGCCGATTGCTGACAGCATAGCCGCTGCTGTCAGCAAAACTTTTTTTCTTTGTTTTTCCATAATTGAAACACATTAATTTGTTACTGTTTATCCCGCACCTTGCGAGCTTTCGGGACAAATGTCTTATGGAAAAAGAGGCGTTATAAGAATGTGGCAGTCAAAGGAAGTGTTTGGCTGTGAGTGGCTTTGCGATACGTGTATCAGCATAAAAAAACGCCAAACTTTTTACGGTTTGACGTTTACTAACCCGGCTTTTCATTTACATCTTTCACCCCTTTTTTCTCTGTGGTTTTTCAGTAGGTTTTTGCAGGTTCTTTTCTGCTTTGAGGTTGCTCTTAATCAAACCAACAAGAAAGGTTTTTTCCCACGGTACTTGCTTTGCGGTAAACTGTAATTTCAAGCCCTGCTTTGCCAGTCCGTGTGTCAATTCAAATCCGTACTGCCTGTTCCAACCAATCCTGTCAAGTAATCTTTCAGACGGGAAACTCACAGCTATTAAATCTTTGGGCAGCTCTTTGATGTTACGGTAGTCAGGTTCCTGAAATTCGTGTGTCTTCGGATTGTAAGGAATGGTATAGGTTCTTTTATCTTCATCGTAGTAGTTCCCTATATCGGAGAACACAATACCTTTAGAAAGAAAATCGTCTTTAGGTCGAAGCATATCCATCCGAATATCTACATAGAATGTATGCCCTGCAATATCAATTGTTGGCAACATTCCTTTATTTACCCGCATATCGTAGGCTTCCTGATTAAATTCCCTTTCCATATTACCCTGTTTAAAAAGACAAAGGGAAGTTTATACAAACTCCCCAATGTCAAAATCACTCAAATCACTTTTCCGCAAGGTGGAAGAACCGTCGTCGCTTTCAGTTGAAAGTGTGCTATCCAAAAGCTCGGCAATTTTTCGGGATGCACCTTCTATGGAATTTTCCAGTAGGCTGAATAATTCAGTTCCCTGTAAT
>JAFEEI010000206.1 GCA_018241205.1 Pseudomonadota bacterium | reverse complement strand
TTTCCGTCTGCCACCAGGTATCGACGATAGGACAACGCGACCGGCCCACTTTCTCATAAAACCACATCCAGGCTTCCGGATTGATCGGCTCACCGACAGAACCCAGCAACCGCAGCGACGAAAGATCGTATTGCGCGGGCAGATCTCCGCCCAGTTTGATCAACGAGCGGATGGCCGTGGGTGCAGTGTAGAACGTGGTCACCTTATGCTTCTGGATGATTTCCCAGAAGCGCCCGGCATGCGGATACGTGGGAATTCCCTCGAAAATCACTTGAGTCGCCCCCATGGCCAGCGGCCCGTACGTCACATAGCTATGACCGGTAATCCAGCCGACATCGGCCGTGCACCAAAAGATATCTGCAGGCTTATAGTCAAAAATCCACTGCATGCTGACCTTGGCCCCGAGCAAATAACCTGCGCTGGAATGTTGCACTCCTTTAGGCTTCCCCGTCGATCCCGAGGTGTACAGCGTGAACAAAGGATGCTCGGCGCCAACCCACTCCGGTTCACATTCGCTGCTGGCGTTCCGGGTAATTTCGTGCCACCAGACATCACGCGGCGGATCGAATGGAATTTGCGCTCCGGTGCGCTGATAGACCACGATCAATTGGACCGATGTCGTATCGTTCATGCGCATGGCTTCGTCGACGGTGGCTTTGAGCGGGTTATGCTTGCCGCCACGCACCTGCTCATCGGCGGTAATGACCGCTACCGCAGCAGCATCATGAATGCGCTCGTGCAAGCTTTTAGCGGAAAAACCGCCGAACACCACCGAATGGATCGCACCGATGCGCGCGCAAGCCTGCATGGCGACCACCGCTTCAATGCGCATCGGCATATAAATAACAACCCGGTCGCCCTTCTTGATATTGTGCGATTTCAATGCATTGGCAAGCCGGCAGACACGCTGATGCAGATCGCGGTAAGTTACTCGCTGCACTTCACCGTCATCAGCTTCGAAAATGATCGCAACCTTGTCCGCCTGAGTCGCTAAATGCCGGTCAAGACAGTTATAAGAAACGTTTAGCTCGCCATCAGTAAACCATTGGTAAAACGGTGCCATCCGGTCATCCAATACTTGCGTGAAAGGTTTATGCCAAAGAATCAGCTCATTGGCCTGTTTGGCCCAGAAACTCAGATAATCCCGTTCGGCTTCCGCACACAATGCTTGATAGGCTTGAATGCCGGTGATATTGGCTTGCTTGGTAAACTCAGCGGAAGGCGGAAAAACGCGGGTTTCGTTCAAAACGGATTCAATGGTCGACATGCATTCTCTCCAGTACAGTACTCGTTACTCGTCTGTTCAGCAGACTTGAACGGAATTGTATCATCGGCGCCAAGCGCTATTGACACTTCTTATTTTTTGCAAGCAAAACGCTGCCAGAAAAACCGCTCGGCAAATTATGAAGGAGTTTTTAGAAGTTACTGAGAATGCTCAGAAATATGAGCTGCGGCAAAAGTTTATGTTTTCTATTTTAGAAAAATTTGTTAAAATGAAATCAATAAATTCGATGGGCTTTTTCAGCCCATTTTTTATTTGTGGTGGAGCTATGGCATTAGAGGAATTATTGGAGTCAACTCTGAAGGGAATGGGCTACGAGTTGGTCGAAGTGGAACGATTAGCACACAACAAATTATTGAGAATATTTGTAGATAAAGAAGGTGGTATCAACATCGACGATTGTGTAACAATCAGTAATCATTTGAGCAGGTTATTCGCGGTTGAAAACATCGACTATGGCCGCCTGGAAGTTTCGTCACCCGGGCTGGACAGGCCATTGCGAAAGGAAGCGGACTTCCTCCGTTTCATGGGAGAGACAATCAAACTAAAACTGCGTATCCCGATACAGGGGCAACGGAATTTTGTAGGAGTTTTGCGGGAAGCAAATAATGGCATAATAAAACTTGAGAGCGAAGGAAAGCTGTTAGACATTGAATTGAGTAACGTTGGAAAAGCGCGTTTGGTTCCAAAATTATAAGTACATAAAGATTGGGTTGGAGGACTATGAGCCGCGAAATTTTACTGTTGGTTGATGCATTGGCGCGCGAGAAAGCGGTGGAAAAAGAAATTGTTTTCACCGCGCTGGAGCTTGCCCTAGCATCCGCCACGAAAAAACGATTTCAAGAGGATATTGAAACGCGTGTTTCTATTGACAGAGCCACAGGGGATCACCAATCCTTCCGCCGCTGGCTGGTTGTTGAAGATGACACCGTGGAAGATCCTGCATACCAAGTTTCCTTAAGCGAGGCGGCAAAAACCGATACACAGATTAAGCTTGGCGATTATCTCGAAAAACCGCTGGAACCCATTGAATTCGGACGTATCGGAGCGCAAGCGGCAAAACAAGTCATTTTCCAAAAAATCCGCGATGCCGAACGTGAACAAACATTGAATGATTTCCTGGAACGCGGAGATTATTTAATTACTGGCACGATTAAACGCATGGAGCGCGGCAATGCCATCATCGAATCCGGAAAAATCGAAGCCGAGCTTCCGCGCGACCAGATGATACCGAAAGAAAATTTGCGTGTCGGCGACCGGGTGCGTGCTTATCTCCATAAGGTGGATCGCGCCGCCAGAGGTCCTCAGTTAAAGCTTTCCCGTATTTCTCCTGAATTTCTGATGAAATTGTTTGAACTGGAAGTACCGGAAATTGAAGAAGGTCTGCTAGAAATAAAAGCAGCTGCGCGGGATCCCGGGTCGCGTGCCAAGATTGCCGTCAAATCCAACGACCAGCGTATCGACCCGATCGGCACTTGCGTGGGCATGCGCGGTTCGAGAGTTCAGGCGGTCATCAGTGAACTGGCCGGTGAGCGTGTGGATATCGTGTTGTGGGCGGACGATCCTGCGACTTTTATCATCAATGCGCTAGCCCCTGCGGAAATCAGCAGTATCATGGTCGATGAAGAAAAACATAGTATGGACATCGTAGCCGATGATGACAATCTCGCTCAAGCCATTGGCCGCGGCGGACAGAATGTGCGTTTGGCTTCCGAGTTGACCGGCTGGGAACTCAACATCATGACAGTGGATGAATCCAAAGCCAAGCATGAACAGGAAACATCACAAATCTGCCAGCACTTTATGCAGAAACTCGATGTCGATGAGGAAATCGCAGAAATTCTCGTGCAGGAAGGCTTTGTCACGCTGGAAGAAGTGGCTTACGTACCCTTGAATGAGATGCTGGAAATCGAGTCGCTGGACGAAGAAACCGTCAATGAAATACGTAATCGCGCGCGTAATGCGCTGTTGACGGATGCTATTGTCAATGAAGAAAAGGTTGAGCACGTCGCCGAGGACTTACTTGCCATAGAAGGAATGGATATCGACATCGTGCGCGAATTGGCGGCAAAAGGCATTAACACACAAGCCGACTTAGCCGATCTGGCCGCCGATGATCTGGTCGAAATAACTGGTATCGATATTGAACGTGCGAATCAGTTAATTATCAAAGCACGTGAACCATGGTTTACTTGATTTAAGTAACCGGTTGTAATACGGCGGGATCGTTAATTTCTGGAAGTCTTGCATGTCGTTTTGTTTGTTGAAGGGTTATAAATGGCTCAAATGAGTGTGGAACAATTTGCTAATGAACTAGGTTTGTTACCGGCCGTTTTACTGGAACAGCTTAAAGCTGCCGGCGTAAAAAAGACACTAGCGGAAGACAGTTTGACAGAGCAAGATAAAGCACAGCTACTCGATTATCTAAGAAAAACTCATGGCACCACTGAAAGCAGAAGCAAAATCACTTTAACGCGCCGGCAAACTTCCGAAATACGAAAATCCGACAGCACAGGCAGACCGCGAACGATTCAGGTTGAAGTCAGAAAAAGACGCGTCGTGGCGAAACCCGGTATGGCGAACGAAGCTGAAATTCCCGCAGAAATCGCTAAGCCGCTTGATGCCGTTCCGGCGAGCAAAGAACCCACACTGGTCATCGATGCAGAGCAATTGGCTCTGCGCAACGAAGAAGCAAGAAAACAAGCGGAACTGATTGCGCGCCAAACCGAGGAAATCAAACAGAAGAGAGCACGCAGAAAAGCGGAAACGGAAGAAGAAATCAAGAAAAAAACAGTAGAGCCGGAAGCAGAGATCAAGACTGTATCGCCGGTAACTAAGCCCGCACCGCCAGCGGAACCGGAAGCCGCTATACCGCCAGCAGCCGCAAGGAAAATCGAGCCTGAACAACGGACGGATGATACTCAACCCGCTTCGACCGACGGAACCTTGCATAAACCTGCGGCAAAACCAGAAGAGAAAGTCGAGAAAAAGAAAAAGCAAACAAAGCAGCAGCAACAGGTCGTTTGGAAAGATGAGAATGTCAAGAAACGTAGCGTAAAGACCCGCGGTGGTGATCTTTCCAACAACCAGCAAGGCTGGCGCACGCGTAGAGATAAACACAGCAAACCGGCACATGCCGAAGAACAGAATGTACATGCATTCTCCGCTCCGACAGAACCGATCGTACGTGAAATCATGGTTCCCGAAACCATTTCTGTCAGCGCGCTGGCACAAAAAATGTCGGTTAAGGCCGCCGATGTCATCAAGGTATTGATGAAAATGGGCAGCATGGTGACGATCAATCAAATGCTGGATCAGGATACCGCCATGATCGTGGTAGAAGAAATGGGGCATATCGCAAAATATGCCGAGATCGATAACCCCGAGAACTTTCTTACCGATCACGAAGCTTCCGCCAGCGAAGCGGAATTATTTCCACGCGCGCCGGTTGTCACGGTCATGGGGCACGTCGATCACGGTAAAACATCACTACTGGACTATATCCGCCGCACGCGTGTTGCTGGCGGTGAAGCGGGCGGAATAACCCAGCACATCGGCGCTTATCATGTGGAAACCGATCACGGCATGGTCACTTTCCTCGACACACCAGGTCATGAAGCCTTTACGGCCATGCGCGCACGCGGCACCAAAATCACCGATATTGTCATCCTTGTGGTGGCTGCGGATGACGGTGTCATGCCACAGACGATTGAAGCCATTCACCATGCCAAAGCGGCCAAGATCCCCATCATTGTAGCAGTGAATAAAATCGACAAACCGGAAGCCAATGCCGAACGGATCCGGCATGAACTGGTTGCGCACGAAGTGGTGCCGGAAGACTGGGGCGGCGATACGATGTTTGTCGAGGTATCGGCAAAAACCGGGCACGGTATCGATGCTCTGCTGGAAAGCATACTGCTGCAAGCGGAAGTGCTGGAATTGAAAGCACCGACTAAAACACCGGCCAAAGGCGTTGTGATTGAATCGCGTCTGGACAAAGGCCGCGGTCCGGTTGCAACGATTCTGGTGCAATCCGGAACGCTACATCGCGGCGATGTGTTACTGGCGGGTGCGGTTTTCGGCAAAGTCCGCGCCATGAATGATGAAAATGGCAAAGCGATTAAGCTGGCGGGCACCTCTATCCCAGTTGAAATTCAAGGATTATCGGAAGTGCCCGAAGCCGGTGAAACCGTGCTGGTGCTC
>JAFEEI010000205.1:823-2275 GCA_018241205.1 Pseudomonadota bacterium | reverse complement strand
AGGGAGTGCTGTATATTTAATTGTAAGGTGCAAGCTGGCTTCGACAAAAAGTTACAGCATTCGGTTTCAGATTTCAGTTTAATAAATTCGTTGGTTCTTTTTGGTTAGACACTTGCTTTTTATGCAAGCAGGTTTTGTTACAGCTCTTGTTGCATCGGCGTGGTTTTGGGTGGACAAAGTGGCTCTCCGCTTTTTTAAAAATCAGTTTTTAGTTTGTAGTGTTTGCAGTTTTTGTTGCTGTGGGGTTCGGACAAAATTTGGAAGCCTTTACTTTTTTCGGTTGCTGCGGGCTTGTGCTTTTTTTAGTTGCAACTTTTCATTTCATACCGAAGGTTTTAGTGCGTTTGTTTTAGTTGCAGTTTTTGGTTTGACCGTTGGCTATTTGCTTTTTTCAAAAACAGTTTTTAAAATCAAACCCGGCTTTTAAGTTTCAGCTTTTTTGTTGCAGCAGTTTTTGGTGGACACAATTACTTTATTTGTAAGCAAAAGTTTTTACAACAGCGAACAGTAACTTCTTTTTTATGCAAACAGTTTTTATTTTTTCAAGCCGCATTCGTCCTTTAGTGCAAGTAGTCTGTGTTTCATTTGTTGCAGCTTTCGGTTTGCCGCATGCACCTTACATGGGGTTTTGTGCAAGGCTGGCAGGACGTTGTCCTGCCCAAGCTTCACCAATTCTATTTGGCTTCAGTTCGGGGCTGGACGGAATTCTATTCAACATTTTTTTGTCACCTTCATCTTCTTTATCTTTATTCAGCAGCGGTTCCGGGGCTGGACGTTAAAACGTCCAGCCCTGCACAAAGCCCTGTTCATTGCCTGCAAGCGTACCGTGACACTTCTAAAAAATGACAATGATTAACGAACTAAAAGACTTCTTTGAAGCGATTGCTTTTGCAGCTAACACGACAACACTGTTTGTAAACTTCAAAAGCTTGAAAATTCGTTTTCCAATTTATTCAGTTAAGTCTGCATTAGACGACACAACAGACATTGACAAAATTTTGGACACATTATTCTACAGGAAACAAGTTATGTGGGAGCATTCTAAATATGAAAACACTGATTGGTGTATGCATAGTTTAACAGACTTGCGTGACAAATGTGATAATGAATCTCAGAGATTTTTGTCAGGAAGTACGACCAATGATAAGAGACATTTTGCTGCTTTGTTAAGAACATGGGGCAACTATGCTGACGAAGCTTACAAAGACATAGTTAAATCTGATATGACCAGTCAATCTCTTGATGTAATTCTAAAAAAGTTCAGAAAAAGCTCATATCCAATTATTGTGACTTTTCTTCATTCATTACCAGACGGAAATTTGGTAAAGGACAACGCATTTAAAAAGCTTTAACAAGGTTCAAAAAATTCAAAGTTGACAATCAAGCAGATTTTACCTATTTGGACAATCGAACCTTAATTCAAAACGCCAGCAGGCAACAGGCGGTTTGGCA
>JAFEEI010000205.1:0-710 GCA_018241205.1 Pseudomonadota bacterium | reverse complement strand
GCCACATCGCCAAGCCGTGTTCGTTGGCTGTAAGCCTGACTGAAAGTTCTAACAGGCAAAGAAATTAAATCTTTAGAAAATGCAACGAATGGAAACTTTAAATTGTCATAACTAACATATAATTATGAAAAAGATTGCTTCATTTCTTGTCTCACTAATTTTTTTAATTTCTTGTTCAAAAATAACAAGTGACACTAATAATAATTGCTCAGATTATGTGAAAGGAGACGTAATAGTTGGAATAAAAAATACCGCGCCAATTGAAGATGTGTTTTCGCTTTTTAATAAACTTGACTTAAAGATTGATGAAATGTCTGGTTTTTTTTACGCTTCGCCTTATCCCCATGATAGTTTAACGTCGCTAATCAACTATTTAAATACTAAACCATACATTAATACAAGAAATTTTTCAGCAAGTGCTTACGTTCATTATCAAACTGGCATAATAAACGTAACAGCATTATTTTTTGATATGACTATAGAAAATCAGCAAGATTGGATAAGTAGTAAAAAGTCTTTTAATCTAGTTGACACAAAAGGAGACACAAAAAACATACTTATCAAAGTTGCATCTGGACAAGAAAACTACTGGTTAAAAGCGCTTAAAAATTACAACATTGTTACATGGACAGAATTAAATTGTATCGGACAGTTTCAACCAAATTAAAAGCCTGCAGCCAACACGAGGTGCTTGTTGCGCAACTCACATT
>JAFEEI010000204.1 GCA_018241205.1 Pseudomonadota bacterium | reverse complement strand
CATTACCGAACATCGTGTACAACAAAATAAAAATCAACCCGAGCGCGACCGGTATCACGATTTGCAAACGCTGCGCGGCGGAAATCATCTGTTCAAACTGACCGCCCCAGGTAGTCCAGTAACCTGGCGGAATACGCACTTTCTCTGCAATCAATCGCTCTGCTTCATGCACAAACGAACCCAGATCGCGGCCACGCACGTTGGCAGTCACCACAATCCGGCGTTTACCGTTTTCGCGGCTAACCTGATTAGGACCTTGCGTCAATTCAAACCGGGCTACCTCGCCCAGACTGACAAAAACCGGTGCAGCGGGCTGGCCTGCCTGAGCCGGTTGCGTCGCCATCAGCGGTGCAGCAACCACACTCTGCGCCGGCACACTGATAGGCAATCGTTTCAACGCCTCGATATCGACACGCAAGTGCTCCGGCAGCCGTATCTGCAAGTCGAAACGCCGATCGCCTTCAAAAATCAGCCCGGTGCTTCGTCCACCCACCGACATGGCGATGACATCCTGCACGTCACGGCCATTCAATCCATAGCGCGCCATTTTGGCGCGATCCATCTGGATCGACAACACCGGCAAACCGGAAATCTGTTCGGTTCTCACGTCCGCCGCGCCGGGAACGGTTTTTAGCAGTTTTTCGATAGCTTCACCCAAATCCAGTAAGGTATCCATGTCATCGCCAAAAACTTTGACCGCCACATCGGCACGCACCCCCGACAGTAATTCGTTGAAACGCATTTGGATCGGCTGAGTGAACTCGTAATTATTGCCCGGCACTTTGTGCACCGCTTGCTCCATCGCTGCAATCAGCTCCGTTTTAGTGCGATGCGCGCCGGTCCACTCCGATTGCGGCTTGAGAATGATGAATGTGTCGGCAACACTGGGCGGCATGGGGTCGGTGGCTATCTCGGCTGTACCGATTTTGGAAAATACCCGCTCGACTTCGGGGAATGTTTTGATGGTTTGTTCCAGTTCATTCTGCATTTCAATGGCAGTGGTCAGACTGGTGCCGGGAATACGGATGGCATGCAACGCGATATCGCCTTCATTCAGGCTGGGGACAAATTCGCTGCCCACGCGCGTGGTCAGCAGCCCGGACAGAACGACGATGACGATGGCAATCGTAACGGTCAATTCGCGGTTATTCATGGTTGCTTTTAACAAGGGCACATAGACTCGCTTGGCCCATGCCATCACGCGACTTTCCTCCTCCTGAACTTTTCCGCTGAGAAACAATGCAATGGCAGCGGGTACGAAAGTAATCGACAACAACATGGCACCGACCAAAGCCGTGACCACGGTAAGCGCCATCGGATGAAACATCTTCCCTTCCACGCCGGTCAGCGCAAAGATGGGCAGATAGACAATGATGATGATCAATTCACCGTAAATCAGCACCCGCCGCGCTTCGCGGGAAGCATCAAACACCAGTTCGAGCCGTTCCGCGAGCATCAGCTCCCGTCCCAGCCGCATCTGTTCATGCGCCAGCCTGCGGATGCTGTTCTCGACGATCACGATGGCGCCATCGACGATAATGCCAAAATCAATCGCACCCAGGCTCATCAAATTGGCGCTGACATGATTAGCCACCATACCGGTGAACGTGAACAACATCGACAATGGAATCACACAGGCAGCAATCAGCGCCGCGCGCAAATTGCCGAGAAACAACAGTAACACCACAATCACCAGGGCTGCGCCTTCCAGCAGATTCTTCGCCACCGTATGAATGGTTTTATCGACCAGCGTGGTGCGATCGTATACCGGCGTCGTAATGATGCCTTCGGGTAAGTTGCGGCTGATCTCTTCCAGTTTCTTCGCGGCAGCCTGGGCCACGATACGGCTATTTTCTCCGATCAGCATATGCACCGTGCCCATCACGACTTCCTTGCCATTTTGGGTCGCCGCGCCATTGCGTAATTCCTTGCCAATCAGGATATCCGCCACGTCCTTGACGCGAATGGGAGTACCTTGCCGAGAACCCAGAATGATATTGCCGATTTCATCCAGATTCGCGATCTGTCCGGGAATACGAACCAGATACTGTTCTCCGCTTCTTTCAATATAACCGGCGCCGACATTCAAATTGTTGCGTTCCAGTGCGGTCATCAGATCGACCAGCGACAATCCGAATGAAATCATTTTTTCGGGATAGGGCACGACATGAAATTGTTTGACATAGCCACCGACGGTATTAATCTCGGTCACCCCTTTCACCATGCGCAGCTGCGGCCGGATCACCCAATCCTGAATTTCGCGCAAGTCGGTGGTCGTATAGGCAGTGCCATCCGGTTTTCGCGCGCCATCCTTGGCTTCGATCGTCCACATAAAAATCTCACCCAGGCCTGTCGAAATGGGCCCCATCGTAGGCTCGATGCCGATGGGCAAGCGGCCTTTCGCTTCCTGGATGCGCTGGCTGACCTGCTGGCGCGCAAAATAAATATCCGTGCCATCCTCGAAAATGACCGTCACTTGCGACAATCCATAACGCGAAATGGAACGGGTATAGTGCAGATGTGGCAATCCCGCCATGATGGTTTCAATCGGAAAGGTGATGCGTTGCTCCGCTTCAATCGGGGAATATCCGGAAGCATTGGTGTTGATCTGCACTTGCACGTTGGTGATATCGGGTACCGCATCGATGGGCAGTTTCTGATAACTGTAGACACCGATGATGGCTACCATCAGCACGATCATCAGTACAATGGCGCGCTGATAAATAGAGATATGGAGTATGCGTTCGAACATGAGGATCGGTCTCGATTAAGTCGCGGGTTTAATGATTGTGGCTCGCGCCTGCTTTGCCCAGCTCTGCTTTAAGCGCAAAACTATTGCCGCCCGCGTATTGTTCACCTTGGGTAAGCCCGTTCAGCACCTCAACCATGTCGCCATCACTGCGCCCTAACTCCAACGGGCGGGCTTCAAAATACTGATCATAACGGCCGAATACCACCGCCCAATCCCGTAGCGTTTGAATTGCGCTCACGGCAACCGCTACAGGAACCTGGATTTCTTCCGCCACCAATTCCGCATTGACAAACATGCCAGGACGCCAGTGGCCGTCTTTGTTATCGAGTTCGACCCGGGCGGTCGCCGTACGCGTTTGACCGCCAATCAACGTGGAAATATACGTCACAGTACCTTGGCTTTCGATATCAGAAGCCGTTGCTTTGACAGCTACCTTCTGACCCACGTGAATGATATTGAGATCTTTCGGATAAACCGTAACTGCCGTCCATACCGTAGACACATCGGCAACGGTATAAATCTCTCGATCCTCTTTCAGTGCTTCGCCCAGCGCAATCGCTTTGGCGATGATAATTCCTGAGATTGGTGCGCGTATTTCATAGTGTGCGAAATCGGTCTTGAGATAGTTAGACTCGGGTTGCACGCCCAGTGCACGCAATTTGGTGGCAGCTAATTCCAGAGCAATCTGAGCCTCGTTCCACAATTCCTGCGCCAGTAGAAAATCCTGTTTGGCGCTGATTTTTTCTTCCCACAATTGCTTTTCCCGCTCATACGTCGTTCTCGTCAATGCCAAGCGTTTTCTTGCAACGAAATATTGACTGCGCAAGTCCGCCAGCATCGGGCTTTCGATAACCGCCAGCACCTCGCCTTTTTTGACATGCTGACCATGATGTCCTTGCACATTGGTCACCAAACCGGCAACCCGGGGCACCACCCGCACGATGTTGTGCTCGTTGAAGATCACCTCTCCCGGCAATTTCAGCTTCGGCTTGATAATCGCCGGCCCCGCGGTCAGAATCTCGATACCCATACTTTTCAGCATATCATCGGCTATTTCCACCCGGTCTTCGATCTGACTATAGCTCCAGCGCATGATCTTGCCATTACGTTCAGCGACGATAGCGATGTCAAATGAATGCGGCTCTTCCACAATGTGATTTCCCAGCAAATAATCCGCTTCCGGCGTAAATTCAAACAACTGCGCCGGTGCGCCCAGCCGGGATAAGGTAATCGCCACATTAGCTGCCGCGGGCGGCAACAATTTTCCTTTTTCGTACAAAAAAATCCGGAACTGCGGCGGTACACCTTTTTCGAAAATAGTCAGTTCTAGACTGAAATCCTTATCGGTAAATAATTTACCGCCCCTGGGTCCAATATTGGCTTGGTTATCAGTCAATTTTTCATGGGCCGAGCCGCTCTCTGCATGTTCTTTCACCGCAGCAGGCTTATCTGATGTCAAAATCAATCCAGCCAGTACAATCCCTATGCCGATCACGATCAGGATGGGTATCCATTGCGTTTTGTTCATAATTCGATCCTTAACCTTTATCTCGCCACTATGGCTGATGGACATTGACGTCTTGATTGGGTTGGATGCTATCGATCGGCTCTGCAATCAGGCGTTCGATATCATTG
>JAFEEI010000203.1 GCA_018241205.1 Pseudomonadota bacterium | reverse complement strand
TCGAGTCCTCTTCTGGGCACCATCAAAAGCATCTAATATATTGAAAATATAATAGAGAATATTTTAATTAAAATTTTTTCTATGCCCAAAACTATGCCTAAAAAAATTTGCTGGATAGTTTTTAATCAATTTTCAGAGAGAATTTCATTCTCTCAATTTGGTACAAATCTTATATCACATTCTGATGAATTAAATTTGAAAATGAAATCGATCAGATAAATTAACCCGCCCTATTTAAATGCGGTTTCTGCAAACGTAGGCTAAGCGCGGTCTAGACCTTAAAGAGATGTAGAGATTTTTAACACTCCCGGTAGCGTCATGACTAAGATATGCCCCTTCCGAAATTCCCGCACACAAAAATCTAATGAAGCGAACGGTCTATAAGGGAGTGGGTGTAGACTTTTTGCCACCCCGGTTATGCCTGGATAAGCAAGAAAGAGAAGTCAGAAAACAAGCTAGGTTAACTTTATTGGATTGCCAGGAAATCTGATGACTTTATCAAACCGGCTGTGAATGACAGTACAATTAGTGAAAGTGGAACACTTCCGTATTAGATGGCCAACGATTTGTGATGTGCTGAAATGCGCGAGACTTCAGGAAATTACCCTGCATTACATTTCCAATCCGACATAGTCTTAAATGTTAACCAAGGTCGAGTAAACGAATTAGAAACGCCGCAAGCGTGCCGCCGTATCATCTCCTCGTCAACCATTGCTCCAAATGGTGCTTTTATTGGCACTTTATCCAACACTACGGCTTATGGCATCAAACACTTACAATCCGGTACTATATTTGTCTTAAACGCCCAAACAACGCTTGAACGCTTGTTTTGTTGAATCTCGATCGTGTTTGCGCTTACTATGATAGCAATGCGCTGCTGTGTTGCTGCTTAATTCCTCTTATCAACTTAATTTTAGGGCAGTTTGGTAGTTTAGAGCTTTATCTAAATATCCCATGCCAGCGGCTATTATGTTACGTTTATCTATCTCTTAGCAGCTAAGCTAATTTGCTAAATGGTATATCAAAGCAACATTAAATTTTTCTTCTAATATAAGAATCGAATCACTTAATTTTCTATTTCTTAATATCTTTCTAAACTAGCAGATCATATTTTCCAGTTTAGAACCTAAACAATTTAGCGAGCGGATTATGGATAAATTTTTTAAGAATAAAATACTAATTATTGTATTAGCAGCACTCATATTTCTGCTTAATGGTTGTAGTGCAGTCAAAGAAAACCGAATCAGGCAAGATGTTTTATCGGACGCCAATTTACCGGAGGAGACGCGCAGAGCAATTAATTTAAAAGAGCTTGTGGCGGGTATGACAAAAGAACAAGTCATCGCCTCTTGGGGTTTACCGTGCAAATGGTGCTATGGAACCCGCAGAAATCCGGGTGGAGATACTTGGGAATACCATATTCCCGGAGCCGAATCCCCGATTGTAGGGGCTGATTTTATCGGCATCGGAACTGGAATCTACTTATATTTTGATAAGGATGGAATACTTAAGTATTGGTCTAATCAATAAACAACTAGTCGAACGAACATTTGGTTGTTTATTGATGATAATTTACCGATCAATTTTCAACAGTTTTTGCTGTCGATGAAAAAACAGATCGAATCTTGATTAAATTTTATGAATGGCCAGTTTGATTCCTCAATTGTTATCGTGATTATGGCCTTTGCCGGAAGATTCAAATTCATAGTTCATCGAATTTCCGCGTTGCCCAAGTACAACGGAAATGACATCTCCGCCATAGGATAAACAAAGAATGGAAAGCTTCCCGTCATGAACGGATGCATAACATGCGCTCAGATCGGTCATGTAATTGATTGGACAATTTGTTACATTGACGAGCATTACGTCGGTTATTGAATGGGTTGTATTATAAATGGTAATGACTGCGATGCCTTTCTTGATGACGATATCCGTTGCAGCGGTATTCGCGTCTAAGCCCAAAAAATCCATGCCGGTGCTGGCAAGGCATGAATTTACCGTACCGCTTGAGAGATTCTTTACTACGATTTGCGAGCCTGACACTCTGTTGTCGAGAATAAAAAAGCTCCGCCTTTCACCGCTACGCTTTCAGCCAGCGCGGGCGATATTACGGATACAGAGAGTGCTGCAGCATAAAGTGTTGTTACTATCGTTTTTTTCATACGTTCTTCTTTAGTTAATTTAATTTCTTCATTTGCTCGTTCAAGCTGCTCAGTTTTACATTAAATGCCACCAGCCGTTCCTTCTCTTGTTCTACAACATTCGCCGGGGCGCGCTCGACAAAGCTTGGGTTGGATAATTTCGTTTGCGCTTTGGCGATTTCCGCTTCGATGCGCGCTATTTCCTTGGTTAAACGTTCACGCTCGGCAGCTGCATCGATTTCGATTTTAAGCATCAGCTTAAAATCCCGGACGATGGAAACTGGCGCATCGGCATCGGGCAACCCATCCGGCAGGATTTCCATACCGGATAATTTTGCCAGCGCCAGCAGATACGGCTGGTGTTTTTCCAGCATTTGCACGTCCCCGGTTGCAAGCAGCGGCACTTTCAATGCGGGCGATAGGTTCATTTCGCCGCGCAAGGTGCGGCAAGCATTGACCAATTCTTTCAGCAGCAAAATATTGTCGATCGCTTGCTGATCGATTCTGGTGGAATCCGCGATCGGATAAGGTTGGCACATGATACTGGCACCGGATTTTCCGGCCAGCGGCGCAACCGTTTGCCACAATTCCTCGGTAATGAACGGAATGACGGGGTGCGCCAGCCGCAGCATGGTTTCCAATACACGCACCAGGGTGCGGCGGGTGGCCCGCTGTGCCGCGTCTTGATCCGAGTTTAACTGTACCTTGGCAAGCTCGACGTACCAATCGCAATACTCATCCCACACCAGCTCGTAAATTTCACGCGCAACCAGATCGAAACGGTAATTGGTAAATGCCTGTTCAACAGCTTGCTCGGCCTGCTGCAACCGGCTGATGATCCAGCGGTCCGCGGCGGAGTAGGCGAGGGGTAGCGTTTCATCCAGACCGGTATCTTGGCCGTCGCAATTCATCAGCACATAGCGCGTCGCATTCCACAGTTTGTTACAAAAATTGCGGTAGCCTTCGCAGCGCTGCATGTCGAATTTGATATCGCGGCCGTGCGACGCCAGGCTGGCGAACGTGAAGCGCAGGGCATCGGTGCCGAAGGCCGGAATGCCATCGGGGAAATGCTTGCGGGTATTTTTCTCGATGGATTCGGCTTGTTTCGGATTCATCAGGCCGGTGGTGCGCTTGGCGATCAAATCGGGTAGCGCGATACCGTCGATCAGATCGAGCGGATCGAGCACGTTGCCTTTGGATTTGCTCATTTTTTGACCTTCCGCATCGCGGATCAGGCCGGTGATGTAAACTTCGCGGAATGGTACTTTGCCGGTGAAATGCAACGACATCATCACCATGCGCGCAACCCAGAAGAAAATGATGTCGAATCCGGTGATCAATACCGAAGTCGGCAGAAAAGTTTTCAGTTCCGGTGTTTCCTCTGGCCAGCCGAGCGTGGAAAACGGCCACAGCGCGGATGAGAACCAGGTATCCAATACGTCGTCATCTTGGCGCAGATTGTTTTTGCCGGACAGTTGTTGGGCTTCTTTCAAATTGTGCGCCACGGTGACGTTGCTGTCTTCATCGTACCAGGCCGGAATGCGATGTCCCCACCATAATTGCCGGGAAATACACCAATCCTGGATGTTTTCCAGCCATTGGTTGTACACATGTGTCCAGTTGTCCGGCGTGAATTGAACATCGCCACTGGCGACAACTTCCAGACCGCGTTTGGCCAAGCCTTCCATAGCGACATACCACTGATCGGTCAGCATCGGTTCGATAATCGTGTTGGTGCGGTCGCCGCGCGGTGCCATTAGTTTGTGCGGCTTGGTTTCGACCAGAAAGCCCTGTGCTTCGAGATCGACGATAATTTTCTTGCGTGCATCGAAACGGTCCATGCCTTGATAGTCAACCGGGGCCAGATCGTTGATTTTTCCATCCAGCGTGAAAATATTGACCGGCACCAGGTGATGCCGTTGACCCACTTGGTAATCGTTGAAATCGTGCGCCGGCGTGATTTTTACGCAGCCCGTGCCGAATTCCTTATCGACGTAGGTATCGGCGATGATCGGGATGGTCCGCTCGCACAGCGGCAAGCGCACATGGCGCCCGATCAGATGTTGATAGCGCGGATCGTCGGGGTGTACAGCGACGGCAGCGTCACCGAGCATGGTTTCCGGGCGGGTGGTGGCGACGATCAAGGCTTGGCCGGATTCGGTGTGAATGCCGTCGGCTTGTTCCAGCGGGTAACGGATATGCCACAGCGAGCCGTTTTCCTCGGTCGAGACGACCTCCAAATCGGACACCGCGGTTTGCAGCACCGGATCCCAATTGACCAATCGTTTGCCGCGATAAATGAGTCCCTCTCGGTACAAGCGTACAAACACTTCGGTCACGGCACGCGATAAGGCTTCATCCATGGTAAAGCGTTCGCGCGTCCAGTCGCATGAAGTACCCAAGCGGCGCATTTGCCGTGTGATGGTGGAGCCGGATTCTTCTTTCCATTGCCACACCCGCTGTAAAAACGCTTCGCGTCCCATGGTGCGGCGGTCGAGATTTTGCTGATCCAATTGGCGCTCGACCACGATTTGCGTGGCGATACCGGCATGATCGGTACCCGGTTGCCACAAGGTGTTGTCGCCCAGCATGCGGTGATAGCGCGTCAACGCATCCATCAGCGTATGTTGAAATGCATGTCCCATATGCAGCGTGCCGGTGACATTGGGCGGCGGCAGCATGATGCAATAGGCGGCTTGATCGCTTGCCGCACCCGGTTTGAAATACCCGGCCGACTCCCAGACGGAATACCAGCGATCTTCAATGCGTTTAGGGTCAAAGCTTTTCTCGAGTTCCATGGATTTTTAGTTGTATTTGAATGGCGCAAAAGATCGCCATTATAGCGGATGGGATATGGCTGCGGATAACAAGAGAATTGCGTATGCCAGGTAGCTACTCAATTTGTTTTGTCAGGCGAACTTCCAGTGCATGCGCCAATAACTTGCGGCTTTGGGCATCCATTTCAATCTGTGTTTCTGCCAATGCAGCGTCGAGAATTTGCCGTATCGGCGTTAAGCGGGCGGGTTGGCGGTATATCACTGCGGGGTGCAGAATGACGACTTCCGTTAGCAGCGGTATCGAACCGGTTTCATGAGATGCTGTTTTGCCGCTTTCAACTGTCTTTGCAGGTACCGCGCCGGCAATTTTGCCTTGATTTTGGTATTTACCCAGCAAACTGTGGAATTTGTCTAAAATTTCAGCATCATCGGAGTCTGCTGCGGTTTTATCGTCGCTCATGGCAGAAGGATCAGTAATTTTTCGGGTTTTTGCTTAAGGAAACGCTGATTCATTGATTGCACAAACGAATCGCTTCGTTGCACGGCACTCGCTTCCTCGTCTATCTTAACGATATATCTCGACCGCTGCGTTCCGCGCACCTCACGCTTCATCACGTTCATCGAATTAATCAGTGTCTCCTTAATCATTCAGATTGAAATGCTGTATCGGATGATTGGTATCCTTATAAAAACGGTAGCGTGCGCGCGCCGCTTGCTTGCCTTCCGGCGAATTATCCGCAATCTCGATCAAGCGGTTGAATTGATCGAAGGCGGGCGGTTGTTGCGGGTGTAAGTTCAGTAACACATCAAACTGCCTGCCGGGCGGGATGCGGTTGCTCAAAATGACGGGGGTTGCACTGACCAGGTCGCTGTCTGCACGGATATCGCAGTGCGGGATAAAACTGGTGGGTGAGAAAGACCACAACAACTGATCCAATTGCTCCAGCACAGTTGTATCGAGTGCATAAATCAGCACGGTCATATTTTGTTGCGCAGCCTTGGCACAAAGACGGCAAGCCGTTTGTAGCTTGTCGTTTGATCCCGAATAAAAATAAATCTGCGTCATCGAATCATTGTCCGGCCAAGTTTGTGGTGCATTCATTCCTGTGGCTAATTAATTCACGGCAGCGGTTTGAGGTGACACGATCATTGCGGGTTGTGAATTAATCAGCAGGTTGACAATCCGCTCAGCTCGAAGCTTTAGCTTGCGCAATTAGATATTGCGTTAGAAGCGGCACCGGACGGCCGGTTGAGCCTTTATCCTTGCCGGATTTCCATGCCGTGCCAGCGATATCCAAGTGAGCCCAGCGGTATTTCTTGGTGAAACGCGACAAAAAGCACGCGGCGGTGATGGTTCCGGCAGCTCGTCCACCGATATTGGCGATGTCGGCAAAATTACTTTTCAACAAATCCTGGTACTCATCCCATAATGGCAACTGCCAGGCGCGGTCGGCGGCGAGTTCACCGGCAGCCAAAAGCTCTTGCGCCAGCTTGCCGTCGTTGCTCATCAGACCGGTAGTGAAATTTCCCAATGCGATGACACAAGCACCGGTCAATGTGGCGATGTCGATCACCGCTTTCGGGTTATAGCGTTCCGCATACGTGAGCGCATCGCACAGGATCAAACGGCCTTCGGCGTCGGTGTTGAGAATCTCGATGGTCTGCCCGGATAAGCTGGTAACGACATCGCCCGGTTTTGTTGCTTTGCCGCTGGGCATATTTTCTGTGGCCGGGATAATGCCGACGACGTTGATCGGCAATTTCATTTCGGCCACCGCTAGCAATGTGCCTAAAACGCTGCCGGCGCCGCTCATATCAAATTTCATTTCGTCCATTTCAGCAGCAGGTTTGAGTGAGATGCCGCCGGTGTCGAAAGTAACGCCTTTACCAACCAGAACCACCGGATGGTCTTTTTTCGCCGCGCCATGGTATTCCAGCACGATCAATTTGGCCGGTTGCTCGCTGCCTTGCGCGACAGATAACAACGATCCCATGCCGAGTTTCTCCATATCCTTTTCTTCCAATACGGTGGCTTTGAGTTTATGGGATTTGGCAAGATCTTTGGCTTGTTTGGCGAGATAAGCAGGCGTGCAGATGTTGGGCGCGAGATTGCCTAAATCTTTCGCTAAATTCATACCTTGAGCAATCGCCATACTTTGTTGCATGGCTTCTTCGCAAGCAGCCAGCTGGTCGCGATCATCAATGCACAATATCAGCTTGCTTAAACTGCTCTGATTATTATCCGGCTTGCTTTTCAGCTGATCGAAGCGGTAATTGCTGCCGATTGCGGTAATTACGATTTGATGAATCTTCCACGCGGCCGTGCGTTCTGCAGCAGGGAAATCGGATAAAAACAGCACGGCATCGGTAACAGCAGTTTTTTGCAACGCGCTTAAAGCGGTACTGAGTGCTGAAAGAAATGATTTTTCCTTGAATTCCTGCTCTTTGCCCAAGCCTACCAGTAAAATCCGTTTGAACAGCGTATCCGGTACGTTATGCAAAAGAAGAGTGGTATTCGCTTTTCCTTCCATGTCGCCCGATGCGAGTATATTTTTGATATAGCCATGCGTAATTTTGTCTAGAACTTTGGCTGAATCCGTCAGTTTTCTTGATTCAAAAATACCGATGATCGCACAAGCGCCGCGTTGTTTTTCAGGTGTTGCTATTTTGATTCCAAATTCCACATTGAACTCCTTGTCAAGAATGCTCTACCGAGTCATTCGCTAATGTAATTGATTGTTATAGCCGGTTGTCATGTCATTGCCTTGCTAAAATAAGCATAATAATTCCACCGCATATTAAGCAACATCATAGCATCAGCCTGGTTGAAAAAATGATTACTTGTGTTGTTTTATTGGAAATAAGCGGGGAATGCCTGTGAATTATTGCCAATAGCACTAAAAAAATAAGTTAATATACGGTTTCTTTATAATAATGAATAATCAGCATATTATTCAATAATATATGAATATTATCTAACATGAAGGATAATAAATGATTGATGATGCATTGAAAAGACGATTGTATCAGTGCACGGCACTGCCGAGCTTACCAGCCGTGGCCGTCAAGATAATCGAAATGGCCAATAATCCGGATGCCGATATCGGAACTGTTTGCCAGTATATTTCCTTGGATCCGGTGCTATCGGTGAAATTACTGCGTACCGCAAATACTCCGTTGTATAAATCCCGCCGGGTGGCGACCAATATACGGCAAGCGGTGAGTATTCTCGGTACACACACCGTTCTTGTCATTGCCTTATCTTTTTCGCTGACGCATTCATTAATGAGAAGCAAGCCGCCTGATTCCAGTACAGCTTTTGACGATACGATTTTCTGGCGCCGCTCCATTGCATCGGCTCTCGCCGCGCGTGCGCTTGGGGAAAAGCTTGAGCTGAATTATCTGGATGATTTATTTTTCGCCGGATTAATCCAGGAAATCGGCATCCTGGCTTTCTGGGTTATCATGCCGGAAGAATACGGCAAGGTATTTGCATCGACATCGGATCATGATGTTTTGCTTAACACTGAGCGCGAAACATTCGGCGCGGGACACGATGAACTGGGTTATGCGCTGCTGAACAAATGGCATATTCCGGATTACATCGCATTATCTTGCATCACTAGCCATTCACAACCGGAACCGAAAAATCTGGGACCGACGTTGCAATCATGTTTGGCTGTTTCCCGTTGTTTGGCGGATTATTTCCTTTTTCCGCATGAGACGGAAAAAATGACTGCATTGAACGAAGCGGCGCAAAAATGGTTGGGATTTGATGCGCATGCACTTATTGATGTGATCAACATCATGGAAGTCGGTTTAAAAGCGGTTGAAGATTTGTTCGAAATGAGCATTCACGATTCTTCGGAAGTGGCTGGTATTTTATCTGAAGCCAAAGAGTTATTGATGATTCACGATCTTTCCAGAATGCGGGATCTGGAAGATAAATCGCAGCGCGATGGCCTGACCGGCGCCTATAATCGCACTTATTTTGATGAAACGCTGCGGCGTGAATTCAATCTGGCGCTGCAATACGATTTGCCGTTGACGGTTGCGATTATCGATCTCGATCATTTCAAGAACATCAACGATACTTACGGTCATATTGCGGGAGATTCATTGTTGGCCATGGTGGTAAAAACCGTATTCGATCAAATCCGCCAGGATGATACCTTGAGCCGTTACGGCGGCGAAGAATTTGCCTTGATTCTTCCGGGGACTTCGTTGGCGGCATCGAGAAATCTCATTATCCGCCTGAAAGATTCCATCGCGGATATCGCGTATAAATTCGATGGCCGCAACATCATTCGCATTACGGCTTCCATCGGTGTCGCCGGTTATCAAAAAAGTATGGAACATTTCCGGGAGCCGAGAGATCTGATTAAAGCCGCTGATTCTGCGCTCTATGCCGCTAAGCATGCTGGCCGGAATCGGATTGTGGAGTGGAGCGATAGTGCTTGAGGAACTGCGGATTAATCTCTACCGGGTTTAATTC
>JAFEEI010000202.1:341-4733 GCA_018241205.1 Pseudomonadota bacterium | reverse complement strand
GAAGATGGTCACGGCGCGGAAGGCGTGTTATCGCATGATCAACTGCTGACCGATCCGGAAGAAGCTGCCGACTTCGTGCGCAAAACCGGTGTGGATGCCTTGGCGATTGCTATTGGAACTTCGCACGGCGCGTACAAATTCACCCGTAAACCCACCGGCGATATTCTGGCGATCCAACGTATCAAGGAAATCCACGCGCGCATTCNNCCATCTGGTGATGCACGGCTCCAGTTCAGTACCGCAAGAATGGCTGGAAATCATCCGTCAATTCGGCGGCGACATCAAAGAAACTTACGGTGTTCCGGTCGAAGAAATTCAGCAAGGGATCAAGTATGGCGTTCGTAAAGTTAATATCGACACGGATATTCGCTTGGCAATGACCGGCGCGATCCGCCGTAGCCTGGAAAAAGATAAAAGCAATTTCGACCCGCGCAAATTCCTGAAAGAAGCGACCGCAGCGGCCAAAGACATTTGTAAAGCGCGCTTCGAAGCCTTCGGCTGCGCCGGGCAGGCTGGAAAAATCAAACCAATTTCTCTGGAAAGCATGGCGAATCGCTATGCCAAAGGCGAATTGAACGCGGTTATTAAGTAAGTCAAGGTCCAGTAGTATTCAATAATCCCATGATTGATTGTGCGGTTTGCATTATCAATCATGGGATTCAGGTCAGAAAACTGTAGTACTGGTTTTCTTTCTTCACACATGCCTAGCGCAACAATCAAAATATTCCTGGTTCACGGAGATCCCAAACGGCTTCGTACTGCGGAATTGTCGAATTGGACTGGAAAGGCTGTCGTCGGCCCCAGAAGTGAGTTTGAAGGCGTATTTTCTCGTGAAGAGTCAGGCGGCGCGGGAGTCTATTTTTTGACGGGCTCCGATCCAGAGTCGGGAAAGCCAGCAATCTATATTGGTGAAGCTGAGAGCATTCGTGATCGGATCAAAGCTCACTTGGAAAAAGATTTCTGGAATCAAATTATCTTGTTTATCAGTAAAGACGAGAACTTAACTAAGGCGCATATACGCTTCCTTGAAGGAAAGCTGATAGACCAAGCGCGCAAATCTGGTAGAGAGGATATGGAATATTTTTAGAGAAGATTAACCAACTATTGCCAGTTCTAGGGGTCGAGCTGCTCGTGCCAACAGCAGCAAAAGCCGTGACAGAATCTGAACACAAGAAACTGTTTTGCGAGATTAAGGGGGTTAAAGCGGAAGGTCATTTGGCACCCAATGGCTTTGTGGTACTTAAAGGTTCTCAAGCTATTCTGACCGATCGGGCTTCAGCACAAAAGTGGCCTTGGACAATGAATTTGCGGCAGCGCTTAAAAGACGAGGGTGTATTAGAGATCAAAGACGATACATTGGTATTTACAAGAGATGCGGAGTTTACAAGTCCGAGCTCAGCAGCAGCGGTGATTCATGGCGGGCATGCAAATGGACTCACTGCGTGGAAGGATAAAAGCGGAAAAACTCTTAAAGAAATAGAATCTTTATAACCAGCCATTGGCGTTACGCGATAAAGGTTCGTCTATGAATTTCAATGTTATGTTTAGGTATATGTCAAAAATTAAGATTGATTCTTAGGCGGCACATACCCCGCCGCCTGCTCAGCACCCTCTCCAAAAAAATGTGCTTCCATCTGTTCTGCAAGGTACTTGCGTGCTTTGGGATCGGATAAGTTCAAACGGTTTTCGTTGATCAGCGTGGTTTGGTGTTTAATCCATTGATTCCAGGCTTCTTTGGATACATTCTCAAAAATTTTTTTTCCCAGTTCGCCGGGGTAGGTTTGAAAATCCAAACCTTCGGCCTTGCGGCCTAATTTGATGCATTTCACCATTCTTGCCATTTGCGGTATCCACTCCAAGTCGGTTAAGGAAGCTCTGAAAAACTACTGTGCTCGGTCATACTGTGTTGAAATCAGACTCAAAATGCTCATTTACACCTTGTAAACTATGCTTTTTCGCCTTGCCTGACTGTCGCTCGCTACCTTTTTCAGAGCTTTCTTAAAGATATTCAGGAAGAAAAAGAACCGGCATTATGAAACGTTCGTTTGGCTGAGTAAACCATTCTGGCGAATTTTCTTTGCGTATCATAAATGCTTGATCAGCACTTTTGAGCGGCGCTGGTAGTTATATAAATTCTGCTTGGTTTTCGGCAATTCGGCGGGAGTGGCTTGGCTGAAGCCGTGTTCGATGAACCAATGTGTGGCATGGGTGGTGAGCACGAACAGTTTGTGGATGCCCTGCGCGATGATTTTGTTTTCGATGTGTTTGAGCAGACGTTCACCGTGTCCTTGATCACGATAATCCGGGTGGATCGCCAAGCAGGCGAGTTCACAGGCATTTTCTTCGAGGAACGGATACAGCGCCGCGCAACCGAGGATGATGCCGTCGTGTTCGAAAACGGTAAAACGGTCGATTTCGATTTCCAGCAATTCCCGTCCGCGCCGGACCAGAATGCCTTCCGCTTCGAGCGGTTCGATCAGTTGCAGAATGCCGCCGACATCGTCGATACGTGCTTTGCGCAAGGTTTGCAGCGTTTCTTGCGAGATCATGCAACCGATGCCGTGGTGCGTGAACAGTTCTTGCAAAATGGTACCATCGTTATGGCGGCTGATCAGATGCGCGCGCATGACGCCCATTTCGCAGGCTTTGGTAGCGGATTGTAATGATGGCCGGATACAATCCGGTAGAGCAGCCGCCGTAGCCGGTGTTGTGTTTTCCAGTAGCAATTTGCTTTCCCGGACCGTCAGTTCGCGCGGTAGTTTCGCTGCTGTGCCATCGCCGGCTGTTGCGGCATCCGGGATATCCAATAGAAAAATCAGCTTCTCGGCGCGCAACGCAATAGCGGTTTCGGTCGCCACATTTTCCATCGTCAGGTTAAAAATTTCGCCGGTGGGCGAGTAGCCGAGCGGCGAGATCAATACCACGTCGCCCTGTTCCAAGCGGGAATGAATCGCCGGTGCATTGATCTTGCGCACTTTGCCGGTATGCATCAAGTCGATGCCTTGAATCACGCCCTGCGGACATGCGGTAACGAAATTTCCGCTGGTCACGCGGATGGCGGCGTTGGCCATCGGCGAATTAGGCAGACCCATCGATAGCTGAGCTGCGATTTCATGATGCACACGCCCCACAGCTTCTTTAACGCACTGCAACGCCGCAGGATCGGTTACGCGCATGCCCATGACTGTTTGCGTTTCCAGTTGCGATTCGTCCAGGCGCAATTGAATTTGTGGGCGTGCGCCGTGCACCAGCACTAGACGGACACCGAGGCTGGCGAGCAAGTTGACGTCATGGATGAAATTGACAAAGGTTGCGTTCGTGACCATTTCGCCGCTGAAACCGATGACGAAGGTTTTTCCTCTGAATGCGTTGATATACGGGGCGACCGAGCGGAACCAAGCGACAAATTCAGCGGGTGTGTTCATGGCATGTGAAGATGACGAATTTTTGTTCATGCGATCGATTAGAAATCGCCCCATAAGGTTTGTATCGCGGCGATTGCCGCCAAAGCGGCGCTTTCGGTACGCAGGATGCGTTTTCCCAAACGTACCGGAATGAAACCGGTGTGCAAAACGGCGGCTTCTTCTTCTGGCGTAAACCCGCCTTCGGGGCCGATCACAAGCGCCAGATTTGCATCGGCAGAAGGTTTTGCAATGCCGTGCAGACTTTGCGTGGCTGCCGGAGAGAGCATGAGGCATAGATCGTGCGGCGATTTGTCCGCTTTTTTCCGGCTCAACCACTGCGGCAGCGTCATCAACGGCGATACGGGCGGCACATAATTTCTGCCGCATTGCTCACACGCGGAAACGGCGATTTTTTGCCAATGTTGCTGACGCTTGCTGGCGCGTTCGCCGGATAAGTGCACGATGCTGCGCGCTGTGGAAACCGGTTGTATGCGTGTCACACCCAGCTCTACCGCTTTTTGTATGATCCAATCCATTTTTTCATTGACGCAGACCGCTTGCGCAAGCTCAATCGACAGCGGCGATTCGCGGCCGGTGTCGTGATAGGCGCCGACCAGAACGGTCGTGCCGGATTTGTTGGCTTGGTCGATGTGCGCCGAGAATTCGCCGCCGCGCCCGTTGAATAGCGTAACCGCATCGCCTTTTTTCAGCCGCAGCACTTGTGCGGCATGACGTTGATTGGCATCGGATAATGTGATGAGTTGCCCAGTGGCGATTTCTTCGGGGTGATAGAAGCGCGCATGCATGATGGGGGTTTAGCCGGGGTAAGTAAGCATTCGATAAATAGACTCATGATAATATAGCACGTTATGCATCCGGCATTGTTTGACCGCTGTTTCGTTTCTCGAATGCGGCAAGCCGGGACAACGATTGTTAAGGAAACGCTGATTAATTCGGCGGACGAGATGAAGCACGAGGCGCACGGAAC
>JAFEEI010000202.1:0-293 GCA_018241205.1 Pseudomonadota bacterium | reverse complement strand
TCAATTAATCAGCGTTTCCTTAAGAATATCATCAATTTGTAGGAGAAAAAGACATGGCAAGTTTGGAAACACCCGTCTGCGACTTCGGTTGGAAAGCGCTTGATTTTGATTTATTGGGCGTCGACGGCAAACGCTATAACCTGGCTTCGGCGAAAGGTGAGAACGGTTTGCTGGTGATGTTTATCTGCAACCATTGTCCGTATGTGAAAGCGGTGCAGGATCGCATTATTCGCGATGTGAATGAGTTGAAGCTGCACGGCATTAATGCTATCGCCATCATGTCGAACGATCCG
>JAFEEI010000201.1 GCA_018241205.1 Pseudomonadota bacterium | reverse complement strand
ATTAAAAATCACCGCTTGGATAGCTGCGCAGTTTGTGTTTGTCTATATTGTATTGGTCGCGATCACTAAAAGCCCGTTATTGGGCATCGGCTAAAAATCCGTCACGTTGCTTTCCCCGATATTATGGAACACCAGCGAATGAATTTCTCAACTTTTTGCTTTGAAAAAGCTGGGATTGATCATGCACAAGCGATTAGTGACTTGATCAATTTGACGTATCGCGGAACTACCGGATGGACAACGGAGGCTGCGATTATTCAAGGTGATCGAACCAGCCGGCAGGAAATCGAAGCAGCCATGATGAATCCGAGCGGGCATTTTTTTGTCATTAACCGGCTGTCCACGCTCACTGCATGCATCTATATCGCATCGGAAAAAGAGCATGCGTACATCGGTTTTTTTTCAGTCCATCCCAGTTTGCAAGGGCAAGGATTCGGAAGCTATATGCTCGAACAAGCAGAAATGTTCGCGCGCGACTCCTTATGTGCACGTAAATTTGTTTTATTTGTAATATCACAGCGACCAGAATTGATCGCATTTTATCAACGCAGAGGGTATCGCGATGCCGGACGGATCGAGGCTTTTCCGTCATACCTTGGTGTACCCAAAATTGCCGGATTGACGATTGAATATCTCGAGAAAAATGCCTTACTTTGTTAAGGTTAATCTTGAGATTGCAGAAAAAATATCACTGAATTTATTCCCTTATCACACACTTTTCCGTTGCCTCGGTTTAGTCCTTTCACATAGGATAATTCTTAATCTGAATTATAATAACGCTATTATTGGTAGTTGTTTTTGTTCACATTTTCTTCACAAAAAATGTGTTTTTTCTTGACATTTTTTTTACATTTACCATGTTATCGTGAACACTCCTGTAGTAAGTAATCAAACTTCTATATAAACGAGGGAATTATGCTGATAAAAATATTTTTGGCTATCGCAATGAGTTTAAGCGTTTCGTGTTTTGCTCAATCCGGATCGGATAATTCAAAGTCATCTACCGATTCGAGTCAACAAACACAAACGTCACAATCGGGTTCATCAACCACGAAAGAAAGTTCTCAATCGACTGCGGAGTCCGATAAGGATAAGAAACCGTCGATGGTGGATTTCTGTAAAAAACATACGTGCTAATCGAATCACGATTTGAAAACTGGAGATAACCAATGAACAGAAGAATATTGAAAAATCTGGCTTCGGCAATTTTTACATGTTATGCAGCCGTGGCTGTTTCTGCTCCGCACTGGACGCATGAAGAGCAAGCCACGTGGGGTGCGATTCAGGATACATCGCAATCGGTTGTGCCGTTAAATTATCCGTATGCGGAATGTAGTATCGGTGCACATCAATCACCGATCGATTTTGCTGCGGCAAAAATTGATAACAAACGGAAATTGAATGATTTGGGCGTTTGGTACGATGTCGATACGCCGGTATTTTTTAATACAGGTCACGCGATTCAAGTCAATACCTCGGCCAATTATAAAGGTGAGCTCAAAATTGGAGAAGAATCGTTTCCGCTGGTTCAGTTCCATTTTCATGAACCCAGCGAGCACACGGTCGGCGGAGTGAAGTTTCCAGCCGAATTACATTTTGTTCATGTAGGTCAGGATGGAAGACTCATTGTATTGGGTGTCGCTATAAATGTCGGGGAAGAAAATGCAACATTTCAGACTATTTTAAATAACGTGCCAACCACAGGAGGTGATCAAAACAGCAATGCCAGTGGCATTCAGATCGACCCGACAACATTGCTACCGCCGCTTGGTCATAACTCCTTTGACTACGTAGCGTTAGCCGGTTCTTTAACAACACCGCCTTGCAGTGAGGGTGTGCAATGGTATCTTTTACTTAATTCCATTACGATATCAGCCGCCCAACTTGATCAACTGAAAGGATTTTATGCTGGTAACGCTCGGGCATCACAGAATGTCAATGGGCGGACCGTCTCTTCAACTAAGTAATAAACACAAGATAAATCCACGCATTAGTTGAGCTATTTTTAAGCTAATGCGTGGTTCTTCTACGTTGTTCTTCAGCTTACTGTCTGTAAATTTACTTTTCTCTTTTTTGATGGTCTAAAATGTGATTCAAGATGTTGCGTACAGCCTCTAACGCGCGGCGATATAACAAATCTTACTGATTGCAGTGGCTGAATTGCTTATTGATCAGATAATGCTCTCTTTGCCTGGCAGGAATGGGCATTATTCGTATGCTGACCGGCCGCAGGGGCGAATATTACGGTATTCCAGAGCTACGGTTACCCACCGTATTGAATAATTGCGATTGATTTAGGGAAACGCTGATTAATTCGGCGAACGAGATTAAGTGATCGGCGCACGGAACACAGCGACCGAGACGTATCAACAAGATAGGCGAAGGAGTAAGTACCGCGCAACGAAGCGATTCACTCGTACAGTCAATTAATCAGCGTTTCCTTGGCAGCTATCTTCAAATCGAGTAATTGTCACATCAAGTCGTGTGTTGCTGCGTTTAAGTGAAAGAGTTTTTAGCGTTGTTTACAATATGTCAAACAACCCTGGAAAATAAGGCAATAAAAGCCCAAATTGTTGACACCGGTCGAAAATTGA
>JAFEEI010000200.1 GCA_018241205.1 Pseudomonadota bacterium | reverse complement strand
GTCTACTTGACAGGGGAGCTTACGCATGCACCTATCGTTTCATCTTTTTCGCTGAATTAGATGTTTAGTCCCCGCGGTATACTGGATCGGATTAACGTTGAAGCTTTCTGATCCATTTGTCCAACTTGTGCTGGCGTGGCGGGATACACCGAGGAATTAAGCACCTAACGCAGATCGTATCATAGCGATTGACATTTGCTCATTACGCACTTCCAGCTTATACTTTATAAGAGTAAATTTGAAGCCGCTGCGAAGCCTCTGAATTTGATGGATCATGTAAATTAAGCGTATTGAGATAGTAAGGTGATGTTCAAGATGTGGCTGCTAGCGTAATAATTCAACTTCTCCGGCAGCGAGATGGAAATGCAGTCAAAAATGTGCGTCGGTTTTCTGTGTTCTCTGCAGGTTATCGTTGCCCGATCTGGTACCGGAAGCCATTGCATTGGTTCGATTCCGCAAGCGTTTAATGGCACTATTGCGCTAGCAAGATGCTTTCGACAAAAAGCATTGAGCAGCTAACGGCAAAAAACATAATTGTTCGGCGTGGCATTCTAATCGATACCACTATCGTCGAGCCGTTAAGATTCCTTCCGCTCAAGGGTGTGGTGTAGCAATGCTGGTGGGGAAACAGTTTGAGCGGTAAAGCATGACACGAGCGAGCATGGCTACAAAGTTTACACTACGGTCGAAGTCGGATCCGGCATCGTGTGCTGTATCGTCACCACTCTCTTGAAACGTACATGACTTGACTCGGTGGTAGCGGATGAACATCCACAAGCGCTGTAGCGCAGTTAGAAGCCAGGTTGATTATATCTTTGCCAATTGGAAAATGAGGTGATCGTTAAATCGGTGTCACTATGCGGGATCGAAGAAAAATCATCTTCACTTTACTCTGTTTGCAGTGGTACACAACCTGCGCCGCATGATGGTAATCGCAAGATCATCTACGCAATTGATGGGACAAACCATTCCATGAACGAAAAGAAGCGAAATTAAATGAAAAACAGCGCCAACTACCTCTAAAAAAGAAAAACAATCCAGATTGCGGTTAACACAACCCAAAAAACTGACTTCGTTATTTACATCTCATTTTTTAACGGGTTTTACAGCGATTTCACTTTATTATATCGGCACAATCAAAATTTGAAGGCGACAAAGATATGAGGTATCAATGTATCTTATTCGATCAAACTGACATCTTCGGTCAAAGAATTGGCGGAGCAGAAACTTTCCTAAAGGGCATAATCAAATATGCTCCAGAGAATTTTGATATTTCCGTTATCGGAACCACAATTGATGCCGTCAATCGACCGCTCAACCGTTGGTTACGAATTCCTTTTGGTAGGCGCGAAATCAGCTATATGCCCATCGTATTCGAAGGGGATGAGAATTATAAATCTTCCATACCGCTGTCTCTCCGATATACACTGGCACTGAGCAGGCAACATGTTGACACCAAAGGCAAGATTTTGTTCTTTAATCGAATTGAACCATCTATTCTTTACAATTCAAGTTCTTGTGTAAAAATTGTTACGATACATAACGATATTGAGAGTCAGCTTATGCGCAATAATAATAGCGAAAATCTATGGAGCAAGGCTCCTTTCTTGTATAAAGTGTTTGAGCGATACGCTATTTGGAGAATAGACCACCTTTATACAGTTAGTGAGAACTCAATCAGATATTATCATGATCAATACCCTAATTCTAAGGGTAAGTTTTCTTTCCTGCCAACATGGCTTGATCCAGAAATCTTCAGCTCCTCGAATGAAGATAAGATGGATATTAGAAGGCGGGTAATTTCTGAACAATATCAAGTCAAAATGACAAAAAAATGGGTATTATTTGTTGGTAGATTGCAGGAGCAAAAAGCCCCAATTAGACTAATCGAAGTTTTTAAACGATATCATGATATAAATAGAGACTCGGTCTTGTTAGTTGTAGGTGATGGTAATCTGAAGAAGCAAATGACAGAACACGTGTTGCAGTATGGTCTAGAAGAAAGTGTGATCCATATTAAGTTTTTGAAGCAATCACAACTTGCCGATTTCTATCGAGCAGCAGATGTATTACTTTTGGTGAGTAATTATGAAGGAATGCCGATTTCAGTCCTTGAAGCACTCGGTTGTGGATTGCCGGTTGTATCGACCCGAGTGGGAGAAGTACCTCGGGTAATTAAGAATGGATTCTCTGGTGAAATCATTGATAGTTTTGATGTCGCAGAGATCGCAACAGGATTAGAAAAAGTGATTAATGCACCGCTAGTATATTCCCGAAAGAATTGTGTTTCTTCAGTTAGTAACTTTGTACCAGAGAAAATATTAGAACCAGTGTTCAAGAAGATGGCGGATCTTTGTGAAATTAAGGAAAAGAGTTGAGATGAAAAAAAATATCCTAATTTTAGGCTGTAAAAATTATCCTGCTTTTTCATCAAAGAAGGTTATTTCCGGAGGAATGGAAGTTTACGTCTTGGAAATTCTGCGACATCTTAAGGACACATATAATTTTACTATCATCTCGGGATATTCCCAAAGGGATGATAAGGTCAAGGTCATAAGTGTTCCTTTAGTAGGAGGTTTTGCCCTTCAACCTATTTCGCTTTGCCTTTATTCGTTTATTATCGCCTTGTGGATCGCGCTATTCGGAAAGAAGATTGATCTGATTAATGCACAAACTCCTTTGAGTGGACTGATCGGTTTTTTTCTTAAAAAGTTGTTGAAGATTCCGTACATAGTTTCAGTTCACATTTTCGCTTCAGATGAGGATCATGTCGGAAAGTATGCAAGGATATATGGAGCCATCGAAAAGATCGTCTTGAAGAACGCAGATAAAGTTGTGGCAGCTGGGAATCAGCTCAAACATTTTTTGGATCAGCGTTATGCTTTTTCTGATGGGCATGTGGTTGTGATTAACCCCGGGATGGATCTTTGTGACGTTGATCCCGGGTTGGTCAGTGACGAGATTGTGCGCCAGGTCGAAGGAGATTTTTTTAAAATATTATTTATGGGACGCTTAGTCAAGGAAAACGGATTATTAGATCTTTTAGAAGCGGTAAAAATCTTAGGGGACAGACCGATCAAGTTGTTGATCGCAGGAAATGGAAATCTTGAAGGAGTGGTGAGAGAATTTATCAATAAGGAAGGATTGCAAGAGAAAGTAAAGATGTTAGGGATCGTTAAAGGTGCAGACAAGTTATATTTGATTAAACATGTAAATTTATCTATCAGGACTTCTTATCATGAGGTTTTCCCCGTTGCGTACTTAGAGTCTATAGCATTTGGTATTCCAGTTATTGCCACTCCAGTGGGGGATACGGAAATTTTAGCTCAAAAGACGGGTGCAATCACAATCGTCCCGATCAAACAACCAGAAGCAACTGCAGAAGCTATTAAGAAACAGATACAAGCAGGGCCGCTATCGCAGGAAATAATTGATCGGTGCCGCTTATTTATTAAAAGCATTAATTGGCAGCGACAGGCACGCTTTACGCAGGATCTGTTTGATACAATTATGAAGGAAAAGAAATAGGAGAATTATGATACGAGTTGGGATAATCGGGCTTGGAAAGATGGGACTCTCACATTTTTCTATTTTTAATGCTCATCCTGAGATGCAAGTTGTTGCTGTTTGCGATCCATCCATGCTCATAAAGATCGGGGTCGAGAAGTACCTGGGAATGCCATGTTACAAGGATTATCGACAGCTGATTGATGAAAATCAATTGGATTGTGTAGTGATTTCTACTCCGACGAAATTCCATGCAGATATCGTTCGATATGCGCTGAGTAAGAGACTACATGTTTTTTGTGAGAAGCCTTTCTGCTTAAATGCGAATGAGGGATTGGAGTTGGTTAAATTGGCTAAAGAACAAGGCGTGGTTAATCAGGTTGGATACCATTGCCGCTTTACCGGTATCTTTCAGAAAACGCAAGAACTTTTAAACAGGAAAGTCATTGGAGATGTGTATCACTTTATGATGGAAGTTTATGGAAATGTGGTCAAAAAGAAGAAAAGCTTGACCTGGCGTTCTGATAAGGTCGAGGGAGGTGGATGTCTTTACGATTACGCATCCCACGGTATCGACCTTGTCCATTACCTGATAGGTCAAACACAGTCGGTAAGAGGTACGTCCTTGAAGAATATATTTTCGCCGTCAGTGGAAGATGCCGTTTACTCGACATTGGACTGTACTGAGGTGAGCGGTATTCTGTCAGTGAACTGGTGCGACGCAACCTACCGGAAGATGGCCAATCAGATTACGATCCTCGGAACCAATGGAAAAATCGTGGCTGATAGGCAAGAATGCAAGATATTCATTCGCAATAATGAAAATTGTTCAGAGCTCGAAGAGGGTTGGAATGTGTTCTATACAACAGATGTAACTCAACCAGTCTGGTTCTACCTTCGTGGCGAAGAATATTCTTATCAGGTTGATTATTTTGCAGAATGTATCAAAGAAAATAATCTTGACAATATCAATTCATTTGAGAGTGCTCTAGGAACCGATAGGGTAATCGATCTTTTACTTAAAGATGGAGAGAACGCGCGCAATGGATAAGATATTACTTGGAGACAATCAGTTCTTTGCTGTAAACCATATGTCTGAGGAAAAGGCGCGAGCACAGGCACTGAAGTTCAAAGATTCCAGATCAATCATTCGAGTTCTGGATAGTGCTTATGATGTTGGTGTAACAACTTTCATGTGTACAACCCATGATCGTATTGAGGAAGTCTGCGATCATGTGCGTGCAAACCGGGAGCGTTATAAGAATTTTAAGTTCTATCCTTGTATGCCATATGCCCATAAATATGCAGATGCCGTGACTGAATTAGGCATGATGGGGGCTTTGCAGAGCTTTCTGCAGGGAAGCAATATTTTTACTTTACTCTTACAGGGTGGGATGGCAGCAGCGAAGCTTGATGCTATTGAAACTATGAAAGTATTAGTAGATATGGAAATGAAGATGTTCAAAGATCTACAAACACCAGTCATTTTTATGCAAAATGTCATAGTCGATCTTCTGCTGGGTTTGGGATACAAACAAATATTTAAAGAGTATCAGCTTTACATCAATAAGCGATACGATGCGGAAGCGGGTTTTATTACGATGAATCTTCCACTCTTGACAAGTGTATTAGATGAAGTTGGCATCAAGGATCCGATTGTATGCAGTAACATCAACAAAATTGGATTTAGAATGTGCGGAGGCATTGATGAGTACAAGCGTATCCTGAGGGAGAAAAAGATTCGAGCTATTGCGATGTCTATTTTTGCTTCAGGTGCGATCCATCCCCAAGAAGCCATTGAATATGTGTGCGGTATCGAGGGTGTTCAGTCAATTGTTTTCGGTGCTTCCAGTCGTGGAAATATCCAGAATACGAAAGAATTAATTGAATCATATTGGCGATAAAGATATAGGAAATAACTGCTATCTCATTAACAAGCAAATAAAGATGCTCGTCTCAAGCAAGATAAATTGTAACCCAACCCAACAAAAGAACTGAAGTGGTACCGCAAAACTG
>JAFEEI010000001.1 GCA_018241205.1 Pseudomonadota bacterium | reverse complement strand
TCGATCTCGAATTCGCACAGGATGTTTTTCGCGGCATAGACTTTTTCAAGACCGGCGACGATTTCTTCGGCATGCGCGTCCAGTGCAATGGGTGCCGCGAAGGTGGAATGCCCGCTCGCTGCCGCGCGCGAAAGTTGGTAGACGACGAGCTGATCCATGCGCCCGATTTGTTCGAGCACGGTACCGCGCAACTCCTTACCGTCACTGCCGGATTCGAGTTGGCTGCGTACCACGGCGAGCGGTGTTTTCAGGCTGTGTGCCAAATCGGCGAGACCATTGCGGTAGCGTTTCTGTTGTTTATGTTCGTGCGTGATCAAAGAATTGATGCTATCGGTCAGCAGTTTAAGTTCGCTCGGGTAGATGCCTTTGAGCCTTTCTTGCTGACCGGATTCGATCGCGGCGAGTTCCACGGAAACTTCGCGCAGCGGCAGCAAGCCCCAGCGTAATACCAGCATTTGTGTAGCCAGTAGAAAAACCGCCATCACACCCAGCCAGCCCCACAAATCTTCGCGATAACGCTCGATTTGCGCCTCGAACAGCACGGTATCGGTAATGACATGGAAAGTCAGCGGGTAATCGCCGGACGGTGTTTCCCAGGCTACGCCGTAACGGTAAATAAAGTACGGTTCATCATTGAGCGTGATTTGCTCGAATTCTTTTTTACCTTTTTCCAGTAAAGCAATCGCTGGGATCGGCTTGTTCAACGATGACGTGGAGCGCCACACGATGGTGTTGGTGGGGCCGATGATGAAGGCGTAGGTATCCGAATTGACGTGACCTAGCTCTGCATCCAGCAGATTGGTGGGTACATCCAATTCGCCGGATTCTTCTACTTCGGCGTCACCCATCAGCATCAATAGTTTTGCAAACAACCGGTCTTTCACACCGACGCGCGCGCTGTCGTAGAAGGCGCGATCCAATGTCAATGTAATGCCGGCGATAAATACCAGCAATACCAGCGTCGCACTGAGCAAGACGCGCTGATTGAGCGACATCATGACGATTTGTTACATTCCAGCATGAAGCGGTAACCGCGTCCGCGCATGGTTTCAATCGGGTTCAACGTGCCGCCGGGATCGAGCTTGCGGCGCAATCGGCCGATCATGACTTCGAGCACGTTGCTGTCGCGATCCTCGTCGTGCGGATACAGATAGTCAGCGAGTGTATGCTTCGAAAGCACCTCGCCGTGGTGACGTACCAGCTCTTCCAGCAAGCGGTATTCAAACGAGGTCAATTCGATGTTCGCGCCGTTGACAGTGACCGATTGCGCCGTAACATCCAGCGTGATCGGGCCGCATTTCAATAACGTTTGCGGTATGCCGGTGGCGCGGCGCAGCAGCGCTTTGACCCTGGCTTGCAGCTCTTCCATTTGAAACGGTTTGGTCAGGTAATCATCCGCACCCATTTCCAATCCTTGCACCTTGTCTTGCCAACTGCTGCGCGCGGTTAGAATCAGAATCGGCAGCAGGCTGCCGCGTTCCCGCAACGCCTTGATAATTTCCAATCCAGATTTGCCGGGCAGGCCGATATCGATGATGGCGGCATCGAGCGGGTATTCCGTGGCGAGAAACAACCCTTCATCGCCGTTGCCGCAGGTGTCGACCATATAACCTGCCGCCTCCAGTTGCTGGCGGATCTGATTTTGCAGCCGGAATTCGTCTTCAAGGACCAGGATACGCATTTAGGTTTCCTGTGATACGCAATAACAACAATAAAACGTGATGGATTGAATCATGGGATTGACTTTAAGTTTAATGAGCGGATACGACTGCACCGTCCATCGTATTGATCAGAACCATATGAATCGTGCCTTGCTCGCTGAGTATTTTGATGCGATAGAGGTGGTCGGTCTGATTAATCGCTAGCACACGTCCTTTGAAATGCTGCTGGGCAATTGCGATCGCGCGTTGCTCCGAAATGCCGGTAACCGCATTGCTTGCCCGGTCGGACTCAGTGACTGAATTTTGCCGTCCGGCTGTTGCGTCCGTCATCGCAGCACTCATCATCAACGCAATCAGTAACGCTTGCCGCCATCTGTTCATAACACAGCATCCTTGCACACTGAGGGAAGAAATTAAGCGGGGAGGAATATGTTTTTGAGCCGTATCCAATCCCCCGCTTTTCACATCAGAAGCGTAACATAAAGTCCATATTTCCGGTATTGATGCCCATTATCATTTGAGGCGGGAGAGGGGCCGGGACATAAACAGGAGCCGGAGCATAAACAGGTGCTGGGTAGTAATTATAGCTATACTGCGGCTGAGGATAGTACGGTTGATAATACCTGGGCTGCTGACTGTAGACATAACCGTTAGAATGGTTGTGGTGATGATGCCGGTGATGATGACCTCTATCCGCGCGCGCCAAAGAAGGCGCTGCCATATTGATGGCCAATAATGTGATCAATACCAGACCGGTCAATTTTTTTGTTTGGGTACTCATGACATTTCTCCTTTGCGTTGTTCATTTCAGGTCAATTCCTGATGGTGCCAATTTACGCTGTTTTGTCTGAATACAAACTGAATGGAGAAAGTAGTCAATTGAACGATGCTCGATTTTCTCAGCGATACTCATTAGTACATTGCTCGATCACTGCTCGCTTCTCTAGAAAGGTAAGATGAAATCCAGAGAAAATAAAATTTGGTCCTTGTTACCAGCAAACGGCCGGTAAGCTGGTGCTTTATATGCATCAACCCGGTCGTAACGGATATTTGAGCGGATATTTAATTTCTTGATGAAATCCCATTGAGTTTTGAATGTTCTGGCAATTTTCCAGTTGAAACCGGCAGTGAAGTTATAGTAATCGGCTGGTGTAATCGTTACGCTGTTGACGTTGCCGGCATAGCTGACGGGTACGCCGTTGACATTGTTAGTGGCGGATGCAATCCGGAACGGCGAGGGATTCCGGAAACCATCCTGGTCACGGAACCATTCTCCGCGCACGCCGATGGCCAGATTATCGGTGAGGTCATGATATACATGCACAATTGCGCTGAACCATTCGGCGTCTTTGACAACGTTGGTGTATTTAAGATTATTCAGCAAAACACCGCCGGCATGACCATAAACATGGTGCAGAGCTATCTGAGTCCGCGGTGTGATCTTGTGCTGCAATACGACATTATAAAACCCCCAGATTTCGCTGCTCTGTTCTGAAGTTTTACCATAAGTGCCGGAAAGATGGAACGAAGTCGCTTTGTCGCCGCTGGTCCAAGTGAAACCGGTAATGCCGTTCCAGTTTCTTAGCTGCTTATCCCAGCCTGCGTCCCAGCCGCCATTGGCGCTGCCGGTAAGCGGACCACCCAGAATCAGCCAATTGGAATTGATTCGGTAATTGAAGAGTATGCCGGTGTGAGTGAATGGTTCACCGATATTTAAAGTATACGCACGTGTGTAAAAGAAATTATCAGGCGCTGGAACAGTTTCAAAGCCGGTTGGTGTATAAAAATGGCCGAGCTTGATGTTGAGGCCGTTGCCGATCGGCACATAAGCTTCCAAGTATGCTTGCGGCAAGGCAATACCGTATGTGCGCGTGGAAGCGCAGCATAAATTAAGATCCCAGTTGCTTCTTTTTAAAGGGGCGCCGGTATTGACATCGAAGGCCGGTACACCAAAGGCCTGAGTAAAAATGGCATCGGTGCCGAACATGAAATCAAAGCGCCCGCCGAGATCCCATTGCTTGCCTGCCGATACCACGGGGCGGCGCATGAACAGATTCAATTGGTTTAGTTGAAAGCGGTTGGCTTGGTCGGCAAAAATGACCGGGCCGTTATAACCGCCTGATTGACTGGGATTGAATGTGGCGCCGCCATGAATCCAGCCGCCAAATTGCAATTTTTTATAGGTTAGAAATTTTCTTAGCTCATTGGCGTAGAGATTTTCAGTATCGATGAAAAAAGCGGAAAAATAACAAATAATGGTTAACAATAACCATTTTGAATATATCAAACGGCCTTGCATTGGGAAGAAAAAATGTATGTTTAAAAATGATTTAACTGATAACCCGCGATTCCGGAATTGATGGGAAGCGGACTTTCTGACACGATGCTGCCGTTGCTGCTCAGCATGACAAGATTGCAGTTACCCCAATTCAATAGGGCGCTCATTATAGCCATAAAGCCCGCATCGATAAATCAGGAATCGGCATATTAAGCGGTGTCATCCAGTTGTATCGATCACTCGCGGTATGTCGTGCCTTCATACTAAAGAAAGCGCAACCAGCTTTGCGGATGACGCCATTTCAACGCGCGGTAAATGCGGCAGATGGGATACAGAATGATCAGCATCAGCCAGCGCGATTGCGTAAGTTTGCTCCAAGCTGCCGCGCGGCTTCAGTACCGTCCGGCGAAGTGAGCGAGGTAGAAAAACAGCGCGGTTTGGCCGAACAGCAGCACCGGGTTGTTGGGATTGATGGTTTTGTTGCGCGATTCCAGCCGCATCAGTAACGACAGCACGATGGCCATCAAGCCCAGTTCCAGCAGCGTGTATAACCAGACTGAGCGGGTATTTGCTGACGTGCAGCCAGTCAATCAGGGTATTGCCTTGCAAGTGCATGAACAGATTGCCGTAATCGTCGTGGCCGCGAACGATGACGAACAGCGTCAATGCAAACTACCCGGTGGTCATCAGTACGCGCTGTGGTTGTCAGGAAGCGGGGGATGGTCGAAAATCGTTTGCCGAATGAATCGTTCCTGTACAGGACATCTTTATCGCCTGTGTGGGCGAGCTGAAAGGCTTTCCCAAAGTCATCGAAGCAGTTTACCCCAAGATAGCCGTTCAGCTTTGCATCGTACATCGGGTGTGCTACAGCTTGAGCGATGTCAGCTGAAAACGACAAAAAAGCGGTGGCTGCTGATCTTCGCCTGATTTATGCTGCCATCACTGTTGCGGAAGGCGAAACCCGGTTGGTTGAGTTCGAGACAAAATGGGGAACGGACTATCCATCCATAGTACAATCTTGGCGGTGTAACTGGACGCGTGTTATTTCATTCTTCGAATACCCATCAAGGATCAGAAAACATCTACACCATTCACACCATTGAGTCACTAAACATGTCTCTGCGTAAGATTCAAGAACCGGTGATCATTTCCTCAGTGATGCAGCGGTGCTGAAAATGGGGCATACCTCTACAAAACTGGAGAGCTGCGCTCAACAGATTTACCATCATGTTTGGTGAACACGTGCCTTTCCGTTACTACAAACACCGCTTACACAAAATTCAGGATTCGCTTTTGTGTATACCTATAATCTTCTGTTTTAATGATGTAAAAACTAGAAATAGGATTGCGGGTTTTTTGATTAAAAATTAACAATAGTTCAGATTGCCTGAGTTTCCATTAAAATGAACTGGATTGATATAAGTACACAAGGGATGAACTGATGAAACATAAACCACAAATGATGAGAATGCGTTGGTTGGGCGCGGCAGTGATGCTAGCCCTGTATGCCTCGTCGGCTTGGGCCTTTACCATCGATGATGTCGCAAAACAAGCTCGATCGTTAGCCGGCAAAAGCTATGAAACGCCGAAAAGCAATTTGCCCTCTATTTTTCGCGACATGAAGTATGCGGATTATCAGCAGATTCAGTTTAATCATGGTAAAGCTTACTGGAGTAATCTGAAGACTCCATTCAAGCTTGAGTTTTATCATCAGGGTATGTACTTCGATACGCCAATCGAAATTAATGAAGTAACCGCCACGTCGGTACATAAAATCAAATACAGTTCCGATTATTTCAATTTTGGCGATGTCCAGTATGATAAAGACATAGTGAAAGATCTTGGCTTTGCCGGCTTCAAAGTACTGTATCCGATCAATAGTAAAGGTAAAAACGACGAAATTCTCAGTATGCTTGGTGCCAGTTATTTCCGCGTGGTTGGTGCCGGCCAGGTTTATGGTCTTTCCGCGCGTGGCTTAGCTATCGATACTGCTCTGCCTTCCGGCGAAGAGTTTCCCCGGTTTCGAGAATTTTGGATCGAGCGGCCTAAACCGGCTGACAAACGACTGACAATCTATGCGCTACTCGACTCTCCTCGTGCTACGGGTGCTTACCGCTTTGTCATGATTCTGGATCGCAATATTGTCATCGACGTGCAATCGAAAATCTATCTGCGCGACAAGGTTGGCAAGCTCGGCGTTGCGCCGCTGACGAGCATGTTCCTGTTCGGCTCTAATCAGCCTTCTCCGATGACGAACTTCCGTCCTGAGTTACATGACTCTAATGGCCTATCCATTCACGCCGGTAATGGAGAGTGGATCTGGCGTCCGCTGAACAATCCGAAACGTTTGGCCATCAGTAGTTTCTCCACGGAAAATCCACGGGGCTTTGGTCTGCTGCAACGTGGCCGCCGGTTCTCGCGTTTTGAAGATCTGGATGACCGTTACGATCTGCGTCCGAGCGCGTGGATAACGCCGAAAGGAAAGTGGGGCAAAGGTAGAGTCGAGCTGGTGGAAATTCCGACCAATGATGAAACCAACGACAACATCGTCGCCTTTTGGACGCCGGATCAACTGCCGGAAGCTGATAAAGAGATGAACTTCAAGTACACCATCGCCTTCAGCCGCGACGAAGACAAACTGCATGCGCCGGATAACGCGTACGTCATGCAGACGCTGCGCTCAACGGGTGATGTAAAACAGTCTAATCTCATTCGCCGACCTGATGGCACGATCGCCTTCGTCGTCGATTTTACTGGCACGGAGATGAAGAAGCTGCCGCAGGATACTCCTGTTGTAGCGCAGGCCAGTATTGACGACAACGGTGAGATCGTCGAGAGCAGCGTGCGTTACAACCCGGTCATTAAAGGTTGGCGTCTGATGCTGCGGATAAAAGTACAAGATGTGAAGAAAATCACTGAGATGCGTGCTGCGCTAGTCAACGGTGACCAGACGCTGAGTGAAACTTGGAGCTATCAGCTACCTGCCGATGAATAAGGTGACTGAGTATATTGACGCGCTGCCGCTGACTGACGCTGAGAAAGCGGTGCTGCCGGCAATGAATATCCGCGCTCTTCATGAGGTGCTGGATCCTGAGCATCATCACTATGCGCGTGAAGATGATTCGCCGCTGGGGTCTGTGAAAGTGCGACTTGAGCGGAGCTGGCCTGATTCTCTGGTTGGCGGGCAACTGATCAAAGACAACGAAGATCGTGCGCAACTGAAAGCGATGCCCAAAGTGACACGTTCACCGATGTCGCCGGATCCGTGGCGCACCAATCCGATTGGTCGATTCTGGGATCATCTGCGTGGACACGATGTCGCACCGCGCTATGTGTCGCGACTGACGAAGGAAGAGCAAGCTCATGAACAGAAATGGCGCACTGCCGGTACTATCCGCCGCTACATTTTGCTGCTGCTGACGTTGTCGCAAACCGTGGTTGCGACTTGGTATATGAAAACTGTCCTTCCTTACCAGGGCTGGGCGCTGATCAATCCGGTCGATATGATTGATCAGGATGCGTGGATATCGTTTATGCAATTGCTGCCTTATATACTGCAAAGCGGCATTTTGATCCTTTTCGCTATTCTCTTCTGTTGGATATCCGCCGGTTTCTGGACGGCACTGATGGGCTTTCTGCAGCTACTGATCGGTAAGGACAAGTACAGTATTTCCGCATCGATGGCAGAGGATGTGCCACTCAATCCCGAGCATCGTACGGCGTTGATTATGCCTATCTGCAACGAAGACGTGGATCGTGTATTCGCCGGATTGCGTGCGACCTGGGAATCAGTGAAGGCGACGGATCAACAACAGCACTTCGATGTCTATATTCTGAGTGACAGTTACAATCCTGATATCTGCGTTGCGGAACAGAAAGCGTGGATGGAACTGATTGCAGAGGTTCAGGGTGAAGGTCAAATCTTCTATCGCCGCCGCCGCCGCCGCGTGAAACGTAAGAGCGGTAACATTGACGATTTCTGCCGCCGCTGGGGCAATCAGTACAGCTACATGGTGGTGCTGGATGCGGACTCGGTGATGTCAGGAGAGTGCCTGACCAATCTGGTGCGCTTGATGGAGGCTAACCCGAATGCCGGCATCATTCAGTCGTCGCCGAAAGCCTCAGGCATGAATACCTTCTACGCGCGCTGCCAGCAGTTTGCGACACGCGTTTACGGGCCGCTGTTTACTGCCGGCCTGCACTTCTGGCAATTAGGAGAATCACACTACTGGGGCCACAACGCCATCATCCGTGTGAAACCGTTTATTGAGCACTGTGCGCTGGCGCCTCTGCCGGGTGAAGGCTCTTTCGCGGGCTCCATTCTCTCTCACGACTTCGTGGAAGCGGCATTAATGCGCCGTGCGGGGTGGGGGGTGTGGATCGCTTACGATCTGCCGGGCTCTTATGAAGAACTACCGCCGAACCTGCTGGATGAGCTTAAGCGCGACCGCCGCTGGTGTCACGGCAACCTGATGAACTTCCGTCTGTTTCTGGTGAAGGGCTTGCATCCGGTACACCGCGCGGTGTTCCTGACCGGCGTCATGTCCTATCTTTCCGCGCCGCTATGGTTTATGTTCCTCGCGCTTTCCACTGCGCTGCAAGTAGTACATACGCTCACGGAACCGCAATACTTCCTGCAGCCGCGCCAGTTGTTTCCGGTGTGGCCACAGTGGAAGCCGGAACTGGCGATCGTGCTGTTAGCCTCTACCATGGTGCTACTGTTCCTGCCCAAGCTGCTGAGTATTCTGCTTATCTGGTGCAAGGGAACGAAAGAATACGGTGGGTTCATTCGCGTCACGATCTCTCTGCTGCTGGAGGTACTCTTTTCGGTGCTGCTGGCACCGGTGCGTATGTTATTTCACACCGTATTCGTGGTCAGCGCATTTCTTGGCTGGGAGGTAGTGTGGAATTCGCCACAACGTGACGATGATTCCACCTCGTGGAGTGAAGCCTTTATGCGCCATGGTTCTCAACTGCTGCTGGGGCTGGTGTGGGCCGTCGGGATGGCGTGGCTTGATCTGCGCTTCTTGTTCTGGTTGGCGCCTATTGTCTTCTCGCTGATTCTGTCGCCGCTCGTGTCGGTCATCTCCAGCCGTTCGTCCGTTGGCCTGTGCGCCAAACGCTGGAAGTTGCTCCTGATTCCGGAAGAGTATTCGCCGCCTCCGGTACTGGTGGATACAGACAATTATCTGATGATGAATCGTAGTCGCACGCTGGACGATGGTTTTATGCACGCCGTGTTTCATCCATCGTTCAACGCACTGGCGACGGCGATAGCCACCGCGCGCCACCGCGAGAGCAAAGTGCTTGAGATTGCGCGCGATCGTCACGTTGAGCAGGCGCTGAATGAAGCCCCTGATAAACTCAACCGCGATCACCGTCTGGTATTGTTGAGCGATCCGGTCATCATGTCGCGTCTGCATTATCGCGTATGGGCGATGCCGGAGAAATACGCTTCGTGGGTAAATTATTATAATAATAAGATAGGCGAGGGAGCGAGTACCGCGCAACGAAGTGATTCGCCCGTATAGTCGATTAATCAGCGTTTCCTTAGCACTGAAAGTGAAATAAACCGAGCATTAAGGGAAAATATCGACTATGCAGCAATTAACCGTTGAAATTTTCTGGTGTAAATAGCGGAGATGAGGAACAGCTGTAAGAAGTATCTAGGAATTTCCTGATAAACCGATCGGTCGGCGGCGTTCTACAGAAAGCGTAAAAGACTATGGGGATGCCGCCATTTCAATGTGCGGTAAATGCGGCAGATGGGATACAGAATGATCAGCACCAGCAGCGTGATCGCGTAAGTTTGTTCCAGGCTGCCGCGTTCGAACAGCGGTTTCAGTGCCGTCAGTACGGCGAAGTGGGCGAGGTAGAAAAACAGCGCGGTTTGGCCGAACAGCAGCACCGGGTTGTTGGGGTTGATGGTTTTGTTGCACGATTCCAACCGCATCAGCAGCGACAGCACGATCGCCATCAAACCCAGTTCCAACAGCGTGTATGCCAGGCTGGGCGGGTATTTGCTGACGTGTAGCCAGTCGATCAGGGTGCCGCCTTCGAGGTGCATGAACAGATTGCCGTAACCGTCGTGGCCGCGGATGACGACGAACAGCGTCAACGCAAACCACCCGGCGGTCATCAGCACGCGCTGCGGTTGCCAGGAAGCGGAGGGATGGACGATGAACCGTTCGCCGAACGCCCAGCCGAGTATCATCATGCTGAGCCACGGCAAGGCAGGGTAGAGCACAGTGTAGGTATCGCCGAAATCCGGCGCGAACGTGAGCGCGAGCCAGAGCGGCACATCGCCGCCCGGTTGCCACAGCACCGTCAGCAGAAATTCACCACCGGCGATAATCAAAATCGCCAGCGAGAAAACCGCACTCGCGCCGAGACGTTGCAGATAGACCATCAACATCATGCTGATGCCGATGGCGTACAGCACTTGTAGCACCGGTTTACCGCCGATGAGCGAGAACAAACCGATGTCGAGCAAGGCGATAAACGCGCCGCGCATTAATAATTCGCGCTCGATGACAACGGCGCTCATGCCGTGCTGGCGGCGCTGGAAGTTGCTGATGGCGATCGAGGTGCCGGCGAGAAATAGAAAAGTCGGGGCGCAGATGTGCGTAATCCAGCGCGTGAAGAATTGATCGGCGGCGAAGCGGGTGCCGGGCTCGAACAGCAATACCGAGTCGGCGAAAATGCGCTGCTCGTTGAAAAACCACGACGCGTGATCAAGCGCCATCAGGATCATGACAATGCCGCGCAGCCAGTCGATGGCAGCGATGCGTTGGGTTGACTCGGCTGGCATAATGGCGGGGTGTGGCGGTTACAGCAGAACCAGATTGTTCCTGTGAATCAATTCCGGTTCGTCGACGTAACCCAGAATCGCTTCGATTTCGCTGCTGGGTTGTTTCAGGATTTTTTGCGTTTCCACGGCGCTGTAGTTGATCAGACCGCGGGCGATTTCGCGGCCGTCCGGATCGAGACAGGACACCGTTTCACCGCGCTCGAATTCGCCGTTGACGGCAACCACGCCGATCGGCAGCAGGCTTTTACCGTCATCGCTTAAGGCCTTAACCGCGCCGTGATCGAGCGTGACATAACCGCGCACCTGCAGATAATCGGCGAGCCATTGCTTGCGTGCCGCCAGAACCGGCAATTTAGCCACAAAACGGGTGCCGATCGCTTCGTCCTGACTCAGGCGTACCAGCACATTGTCTTCATGCCCGGAAGCGACGATCGTGTCGGCGCCACTGCGTGCCGCGCGTTTGGCGGCGATCACTTTGGTTTGCATGCCGCCGCGGCTGATGCTGCTGCCGACGCCACCGGCCATTTTTTCCAGCGCCGGATCGCCGGCGTGGACTTCGTTCAATAATTTTGCGTTCGGATCTTTGCGCGGATCGCTGGTGTACAAACCGGATTGGTCGGTCAGGATCACCAGTGCATCGGCTTCGACCAAGTTAGTGACCAATGCTGCCAGCGTGTCGTTGTCGCCGAAACGGATTTCGTCGGTGGCGACGGTATCGTTTTCGTTGATGATCGGAATGATGTTCAGTTTGAGCAGCGTGGTCAGGGTCGAGCGTGCATTCAGATAGCGCTTGCGGTTCGACAGATCTTCATGTGTCAGCAGTACTTGCGCAGTTTGCAGACCGTATTGCGAAAAGCTCGAAGCATAAGCTTGCGCCAGTCCCATCTGACCGACGGCTGCGGCTGCCTGCAATTCGTACAGCGCGGTCGGACGGCTTTCCCAATTGAGACGCTGCATGCCTTCAGCAATCGCGCCGGATGAAACCAGGATAATGTCCTTGCCCATTTGCTTGAGCGTGGCGATTTGTGCCGCCCAGCCGGCCAGTGCGGCGTGATCGAGCCCTTTGCCTTGATTGGTGACCAGGCTGCTGCCTACTTTGATGATGATGCGGCGTGCTTGTTTTAACATGGATTCGATAGTTCGTCTTCCGGAATCGGGTTTTCGGGTTGCGGCGGCAAATGCTGATCCAGATAATCCATGATGGCATACGTCAGGAGCTGGCAGCCTTCACCGGTCAATGCCGAGATGATGAAGTATTTGTCTTGCCAGCCTAATTTCTTGACGAACGCACGGCATATCTCGTCGCGTTTGTCCTGCGGCATCATGTCGGTTTTGTTCATGACCAGCCAGCGTGGTTTTTGATACAGCGCTTCGTCGTATTTTTGCAATTCTGCTTCCAATGCATGCGCCTCGTGTACCAGATCGGTTTCTTCGTTCGGCGGCATCATGTCGATGACATGTAACAGCAGCCGGGTACGCGCCAAGTGTTTTAAAAAACGATGACCTAATCCCACGCCTTCGGCCGCGCCTTCAATCAGCCCGGGAATATCGGCCATGACGAAACTGCGGTTGTGGTCGACGCGCACCATGCCGAGGTTAGGGTGCAGGGTGGTGAACGGGTAATCGGCCACTTTCGGACGCGCGGCGGATACCGCGCGGATCAGTGTCGATTTTCCGGCATTCGGCATGCCGAGCAAACCGATGTCGGCGAGCACTTTGAGTTCCAGTTTCAGTTCGAATTCCTGACCGGGCTCACCGAAGGTAAATTGACGTGGCGCGCGGTTGGTGCTGGACTTGAAGTGCAGATTGCCGAGTCCGCCTGTGCCGCCTTTGGCCAGCAGCACTTTTTGCTGATCGTGCACCAGATCGGCGACGACGGCATCCGTGTTGATGTCTTTGATCAACGTGCCAACCGGCATGCGCAGGATAATATCTTCGGCGCTTTTGCCGTAGCGATCCGATCCTTGGCCGTTCTGGCCGTTTCTGGCGCGATGGATGCGGGCGAAGCGGTAGTCGATCAGGGTGTTGATGTTGCGGTCGGCTATGGCAAATATGCTGCCGCCCCGGCCGCCGTCGCCGCCGTCAGGTCCGCCCCGCGGGATGTATTTTTCCCGCCGGAAGCTGGCGACACCGTTACCACCCTTGCCGGCCAATACCTGGATAACCGCTTCGTCGATGAACTTCATAGCTAACTGATTATTAATGTGTTGCTGTTTTTACCACAGCCTGCAAACAAAAAAGCCCCATCGTTTTAGACGGGGCTTTCAGAGTGGTCAAGCGTATTTGTTTTTTATACCGGTATCACGCTGGCTACTTTACGTTTCAATGCGCCTTTGATACTGAAATTCACTTTTCCCGCCACTTTGGCGAATAAGGTATGGTCTTTACCGATACCGACATTTTCGCCCGGATGAACCTGCGTGCCGCGTTGTCTGATGATAATCGACCCGGCTGAGATCAACTCACCGCCGTACCGCTTAACACCGAGCCGTTTTGAATGTGAATCGCGTCCGTTTCTGGAACTGCCGCCTGCTTTCTTATGTGCCATTTCTTACTCCTTAAGCTGAAATACCGGTGATCTGTATTTCAGTGTAATTCTGCCGGTGACCTTGATGCTTCTGGTAATGCTTGCGGCGGCGCATCTTGAAAATGCGGATCTTGTCGTGACGTCCTTGACCGAGAACCGTTGCACTCACCTTGGCGCCACTGACGAGCGGCGTTCCCACCGATACTTTGTCGCCATCCGCTACCATCAGTACTTGATCGATAACGAGTTCGCTGCCATTTTCCGCTTTCAGTTGCTCAACTTTCAGCTTTTCACCCACTTGAATTCGATATTGTTTACCGCCGGTTTTTATGACCGCATACATATTAAGCTCCATGCTTCCCTTTTACAGAACCGCGAATTATACATAAATAACCCTTGATTGTGGTGGAAAATTTCGCGCATTTTATCTTTATGCTTGACACTTGGGTATTGTCATTTCTAACATAGCGTTTTCTTCAAGGTATTATTGTGTCAATCGAAAATATTAGAAGCTTCATCGCGCAAGATATGGACATCGTCGACGATGTCATCCGTGCAAAACTGCATTCCCATGTTCTTCTGATTCGCCAAGTTAGTGAATATATCATCAATAGCGGAGGCAAGCGCTTACGTCCGGCGCTGGTGATTTTATCGGCGGGCGCTTTCGGCTACAAAGGTAATTTTCACTATAATCTGGCTGCGGTTATCGAGTTCATTCATACCGCCACGTTATTGCACGATGATGTTGTCGATGAGTCGCAGCTGCGGCGCAATAAGGAAACCGCCAATGCATTGTTTGGCAACGCCGCCAGTGTTCTGGTAGGGGATTTTCTCTATTCCAGAGCATTCCAGATGATGGTGGAGATTGATAATATGCGCGTGATGCAAGTATTGGCTGATGCCACTAATACCATTGCCGAAGGCGAAGTTCTTCAGTTGCTGAATTGCCGCGACCCGGATGTGACCGAAGAAAATTACTTACAAGTAATCCGCTATAAAACCGCTAAATTGTTCGAAGCGGCGAGCCGGTTAGGCGCGATTCTCGGCAATGCCACACCGGAAGAAGAAAACGCCCTGTCAGTTTACGGTATGCATTTGGGCACCGCATTTCAGCTTATCGACGACATGCTCGACTATACCGGTAACAATCAGGATATCGGCAAAAATCTGGGCGACGATCTGGCGGAAGGAAAGCCGACGTTGCCGCTTATTTACGCCATGCGTGTCGGTACGCCGGAACAAGCCGGTGTTATCCGTAAGGCTATCGAAGATGGCGGAGAAGACGGCTTCCAGCCGGTTTTAGACGTTATTCAAAAAACCGCTGCATTAGATTACGCAAGGAAATGCGCGCAAGCTGAAATTGTTACAGCAACGGCTGCAATAGCCGCTTTACCGGATTCAGAAAATAAACAATGCCTGATGCAATTGGCGGATTTTGCGGTTACGCGTAACCATTAATGCAATTAAAATGAGGCGCTGATCGTTTACAGCTGGGGGGGCGCCATCCCATCGAAGCATTTGCCTGCGCTCTCTTTGCTGATCGGTATTTTTTAAGTTGAGCACTAGCTTGGTAAAGTTTGCGCTGAAGTTCTCTTTGTAATTTCCATCTGAAATTTCTCGGATATTTTAATCAAATAATATTGATTTTATTAAAATATCATTCTATATTTTATTAATAAACCATAAAAAACCGGTTAATCGATAATTTGCCAAGAAAAAAGATTGCTATTCTGAATCAGTCGTGGCAAATGCGATGTGGTTTTTATGCTTCTGATTTGTAATAGACAAATATGTGTATATTCAATCAGATAGATGCCATAGCCGGTATTAGAACTTGATATGGGAAAGTTAATTTTTTACGTATTGATAGCGCTGCTGATTTACTGGGTAATCAAAACTCGTGTGCCTAAGCAAAGAGATGATGCATCTCCGCCGGAATCCTTTGAGGACATGGTGAATTGCGCGCACTGCGGTGTTTATCTACCGAAAAGTGAGGCTATCAGCAGACAGCAAAAGTATTTTTGCAGTCATGAGCATTGTAATTTGTATTTAAGATCATCTTGAGTGGATTTCTGTGTCAACTCCAACATATTCATCACAAAACAAACATTCACTATCCTGGCCGCCGGATTGCACTGCAACGGCAACCGACTACAGCAATCAACATTGGCGCTCGCTTTGTTATTTCAATGGCTTTCGCCTAGTCATCGGCAGCAGTTTGCTGATCGTTTTTTGGCAGTCTGAATTTACCAATCTCGGGGCATATCATTATCCGCTGTTTTTATACGCTGGCGTAGGGCATGTGCTTTCTTGCGCGTTGTCCATAGTGCTCATCCGGTTGCGTTTTCCCGGCTTCGATCAGCAATTGGCGATTCAGGTAATCAGCGATATCGTTTTTTTCTCAGTGATGATGTACGCCAGTGGCGGCTTGCCCAGCAGTCTGGGGGTTTTGTTGCTGGTATCGCTGGCAGGTGCAGGATTGATCAGCCGTGGCCGTCTAGTGTTATTTTTTGCTTCTGCCGCAACGATCAGTCTATTGCTGCAAGAAACTTATTCCTTATGGACAGTCAATTTTTACTCTGCGCAATATTCCCAAGCGGGCTTATTGAGTATGGCGTATTTTGCCGTAGCTTGGTTGGCCCACCGGCTGGCCAGACATACTTTGGCAAGTGAACTGCTGGCCGAAGAACTTGGTGTCGACCTGGCCAATATGGCACAGATCAATCAACTGGTTATTCAGGATTTACAAGAAGGTGTTCTGGTGGTGGATAAATATGGCTATATCCGGCAACGCAATAGCTATGCAGAGCGATTACTCGATTTAAATCCATCTATGGAAAAAACGCCGCTGCTCAAGCTATCAGCCTGCATGCCAGAATTGGCTGCCCGGCTTACTACTTGGCGGGGCGATAGCAGCATTAACTTCGATTTGCTGCGTCTGACGCATTGTAATGCCCTGGTTCGAACACGTTTTCTTCCGATAGAGGCAAATTCTCGTAATGGCGTGGTGATTTTTCTCGAGGATATGGGGCGTATACAAGCGCAATTACAGCAATTAAAGCTTGCAGCTCTAGGGCGGTTAACCGCCAATATTGCCCATGAAATCCGTAATCCGTTGTCCGCGATCAATCACGCGGCTGAATTGTTGGAAGAGGAGCAAATTGAAAATCACACGGATGCGCGATTGGTACGCATCATTTGTGACAATACGCGGCGCTTAAACAAGATCGTTCAGGATGTTCTGCAGCTCAACCGGCGTAATATTGCAAAACCGGACCTGTTTGATATTCATGAATTCATACAAAAATTTCTTGAGGAATTCTGCCATACGGAGAAAATCAATGGGGGGACATTTGTGCTAAAAAGCACCAACAATTATTTGATTAGTTTTGATCGCGATCATTTGCACCAGATACTCTGGAATTTATGCCGCAATGCCTGGCGGCATAGCCGTCAGCAAAACGGCAGCATACATATCGAACTATCTGGGTCGGCTAGTGAAAATAATGTCTATTTGGATATTGTGGATGATGGAGAGGGAGTTGATCCGCAACAGGTAAAACAGATTTTTGAACCATTCTTTACTAAAGCCACCGGTGGTACCGGTTTAGGTTTATACATTGCACGGGAGTTGTGTGAAACCAACCAAGCTTCACTGGATTATATCGAAAATACTGGCAACGGGCATTTCCGGATCATTTGCAAAAGCATTCAGCCATGTCTATAGATAGCGAGCAGATTGCCAATCCCGATCGAAAAATTGCTTCTCCGCATATTCTGATTGTGGATGACGAGCCCGATATTATTGAGCTGCTTGAATTAACGATTGCCCGGATGGGGATGGATGTTTCCAGCGTAAAGTGTGTTCGTGACGCCAAACAGCTATTGCAATCCCGGCAGTTTCAATTATGTCTTACCGACATGCGGCTGCCGGATGGGGAAGGCCTGGATCTGGTTAAATATATCGCGCAACACTGCGCTGATTTGCCGGTGGCTGTCATTACGGCGCATGGTACGACAGAAAATGCCGTGGCTGCGCTCAAAGCCGGAGCTTTTGATTACTTGCCCAAGCCGGTTTCGTTAAAACAATTGCGGGATCTGGTCAAATCCGCTTTAAGCTTACCGCCGATACCTTCCGAACCAGCATCGCAAGTGCAGCAACAACGTGCGCTGTTGGGTGAGTCCGAGCCGATGCGGCAATTGCGCGCGACCATCGATAAACTTTCGCGCAGTCAAGCGCCGGTTTATATCAGTGGTGAATCCGGCAGCGGTAAAGAACTTGCAGCGAGAATGATTCATGAGAGAAGTGCGCGCCACAAGCAACCTTTTGTTGCCGTAAACTGCGGCGCTATTCCCGAGAATTTGATGGAAAGCGAGTTTTTCGGTTATAAAAAAGGCGCTTTTACCGGCGCTGATAAAGATCATGATGGCTTTTTCCTGACCGCTAATGGAGGAACATTGTTTCTGGATGAAGTCGCCGATTTACCGCTGACGATGCAAGTAAAATTGTTGCGAGTGATTCAGGAAAAACAAGTCAGAAGAATCGGTGAAACCCAAGAGAAAAATATCGATGTGCGCATTATCAGTGCAACACATAAAAAGCTTAGCCAGTGTGTTGGAGCCGGACAATTCAGGCAAGATTTGTATTACCGCCTCAATGTAATCGAACTCAATATGCCGTCATTGCGTGAAATGCACGGAGATATTCCGTTAATTGCCCAAGCCGTTCTTGCGAAACTATGCCGTGAAGCAGGGCGGCCTGCGTGCAGCCTGAAAAATGACGCGTTGGCAATGCTGATGGACTATGATTATCCCGGGAACGTGCGTGAGCTCGAGAACATACTGGAGCGCACATTGGCGCTTTGTTTTGACAGCGAGATCGGCAAAGACGAATTGCAGCTAACCCATAAAGCGAGAGTGACTCAGGAAACATCGTTTACCATGCCTCCTATCGACTTGGGGGCGAATATGCCGCTGCAGGACTATCTCGATCAATTGGAGAAGGATTCCATCGTCAAGGCGTTGAATGAAAGCCGGTACAATCGTACCAAAGCGGCCAAAACACTGGGGATTACCGTACGTTCGTTGCGTTACCGGATGGAGCGATTAGGGCTAAATGAGAAGGTGTAATTAGTCATCCCTGAGAAAATGTCGCCAATAGTCATTATATTTTTCAATTAATAAAGTTTCTTTAAGAAGAAGCCGGATTTGAAACGAGATTTGTGGGGTGGTGAGTTTTAGACAGATGGCTATTATGTTGCCACTGTTGGGGAAAGAGCGGATTGGGATGTATTTGAGCATTATGTAAAGAATCAAGGCAAACCAAAAGAAGAGCTGCATCAACTTGAGCTTTTCTAATACCCCGTGGCAAGACCACGGGGTTGTTTATTTATCACACTGAACTATTCCTGAGTAAAAAAGTCGGATTTATTATTGGAATTAAATTTTGTTTGTGGTAGACTGAAGTCTGGTTGAGAAAAGTCTTATATTTCTTAACCTTAAGTGAAAAATGGTTAATAATTTCATTAAATGTAGATGATGCTTTTTATTAACGAATAACAATGTTTATCTTTATAAACGCTTAATCTGGTAATAGGAGAAATTGATATGAATGTAATCGCGAAGTTTTTTTCGCTCAATATGCGAGCGAGGAGAGGGGGTAAGATGAAATCAATTGAAATGATTTTTCCAACTTATACGAAGGCTTTCCCAACCTATACTGAACGCATTTTGGAGGAATGAAAATGACTACATTTATTTATGACTGGAGAGTACCCATCAAAAAAGTACTCAAATTATCTTCCTTACTATTAGCCATCACTGTGTTAGCTTCTTGCGCACAAATGGGTTCATCGGTGGCTAAACCCACTGAAATTTCAAGTAACGACCATAACGCATTAGTGAAATACTACGAAGGCGTTGCCAAAGATGCAAAATTAAGGCTGCAAGAGAACAAAAAAATACTTCAGGAATATGAAGCACATCCTTATTACTTTGGCAGACAAGGTCTGGATGCTCAATCGCATGCTGCAGCAAATATTCGAGCATACGAGAAAGCTGTACGAGAAAGCCTGATATTTGCTGACTTCCATAGAAAAATGGCGATGGAGCAGGTAGGGCAAAAAGGCAATCAAACTAAGAAAGTAGAAACAAATCAAGATCGTGACTTTACATCGGAGATCTCGGGATACTCAGAGTATTCTGGCAATAAAGGTCTTTGATAAAGTGACGAACAACCACCGATATCATTCGGTGGTTGGTCTTTAACCCCTTCCAACCAATCCCAAATCTCTCGGTATCAGTACTAATCTCAAAAAGGCAGCATAAAATCCAGTGAAAATAAAATCTGGTCTTTATTGCCTGCAAACGGTCTATAAGCAGCCGCACGATAAGCATCCACTCTGTCATAACGTATATTAGGACGAATATTCAGCTTTTTTATCGAATCCCAGCTAAGGTTTAAGGTTTTGGCTGCCTTCCAGTTGATGCCGAAAGTTGCGGAGTAGTAATCTGCAGGTGCGATAGTCACGCTGTTGATGTCGCCGGCATAACTGATCAGAGCGCCATTGACGAGATTGGAGGCTGCTGCAATGCGGAAAGGTGACGGATTACGGAAGCCATCTCGGTCACGGAACCATTCTCCACGTGCACCAATTGATATATTTTCGGTTAAATCATAATACAAGTGCGTAACAACCCCCATCCACTGAACATCCTTTACTTCATTGGTGTACTTTAAATTGTTCAGTAGAACACCATTTGCAAACCCGTGAACATGGTGTAAAACCAACAGAGTCTTGGGGTTGATTTTGTGCTGCAGCACGGTATTGTACATTGCCCAAGACGTGCTGCTGTGCGAGGATGTTTCTCCATAGGTACCGGTAAAATTGAGTGAAGTAGCCTCATTATCACTTGTCCATGTGATACCGCCAATGCCGCTCCAATTACCTAACTGTTTATTCCACCCGCCATCCCATCCGCCGGTGGCACTTCCGGTGACGGCGCTCCCAGTAACAGTCCAATTGTTATTTATGATATAGGTGGCCTGTACACCCGTATGCGTAAAGGGCTCACCTGCGTTGAAAGAATATGCGCGTGTATAGAAAAAGTTATCCGGTGCGGGAACCGTTTCAAAGCCAGTTGGCGAGTAAAAATGTCCGATTTTGAGATTAAGACCATTTTGACCAATAGGGACATACACTTCAAGAAAAGCCTGCGGCAATGCAATATCATAAAATTTTGTCGAAGCGCAACACAAACCAAGATCCCAAGTACTTCTTTTCAATGGTTCACCGGTATTGACATCAAAGGTTGGCACGCCGAAAGCTTGTGTATAAATGGCGTCTGTTCCGAACATAAAATCAACTCGTCCGCCAATATCCCATCGATTGGTTTCAGAGATCACCGGGCGTTTTATGAATAAATTGAATTGATTTAATTGGAAGCGATTGGCCTGATCTGCAAAAGCGACAGGCCCGTTGAAGCCGCCATTCTGACTCGGGTTGAAAGTTGCTCCGCCATGAATCCAGCCACCCAATTCTATTCGTTTGTCTCTAAAGAAATTTTTTAAATCTGTCGGTTTAAAAGTATCGGAGGTATTTGAATTACTGGCGTGTAGTGTGGCGGAGTGAAAGGCAGTAAAAAGAAGCAAGCAGCTTGTTACGGTGAATAATAACTTTGTTGAATATGTCATCTGCGAGTGAAGATATGAATCGATTATAGGTTTGAAAGGTTCGAGTAAAAGTCATAAAACCGATTTTAATCGGTAAGCGATAAAGATGATGCAGTACAGCCAAGAACCTTTACTATTCAAATGCTACGATTATCTCATAAGATAATATTAGTATTTCGATTGAAACGAAATATGTTTCGAATTAGTTGCTTAGTTTTCTAGAAAAATGCTGAGCAAATCCCAAATCGAGATTGCCGCAGCCAATGAAGCGGACATCAACATCCTGCGCAAGCTGCTGCGAGCAGAAGACGAGGTTATTTTTGGCGATGCGGGCTACAGCAGCGATGAATACAAATGGGGATCACGGCAGCTGGGGATACGCTGGTGTGTGCAAGACAAACGCAAGCCCGGACAGAATCTCCCGGGGAGCCAGAAGAAACGAAACCGGAAGCATTCCACGATCCGGGCGCGGATGGAACATGTATTCCGGGTGATCAAGCGGCAGTTTGGATTTATCCGAACCCGCTACCGCGGATTGATGAAGAATGCTGTCCAGGTGAACATGCTGATGGGCTTGGCCAACCTGTATCTGCTGCGAGCGATTGCTGACGGCTTGAGGGGGAATCCGCTCAAAATGCCCCCGAAGGCAGACGATGAACTACAAACTGAGGAAATCTGGCAACAAAATCCCGCTGAGAAATGAATTGTCGGGAATCCATGTTCAAAAAAATGGCAGTAGTACTGAAGAATCTGAAAGCATCTAATCGTTCAGCGCTTCCTTAAGTGTCTTGGACTTCTTAAGGGGGGGCATCGCTATGATCATGAAATATTTATTTTTCCATCGTCTCATAATCTTGCATACACAAAAAAATGGCAGGCTTAGTTTACCGAAAAATTCTTTGAGTTTCGTGCAATGCCTCATTCGGTGCATTAAATACAATGTTCCATATATTTAGCTCAATGCACACCGCTTTGCCGATTTTGGTCATTTGCCGGTTGAATGGAACCCTTCCCCGGCTCCTAGTCTCAATACGTTTAATATGAACAGCGGCAACAGGCTTTCTGCAGCGGCGGAAAGCAATCTGCCTTAACTCTCAATTGCTGACAATTTTTCGCAATATCCGGGTTTGTATGATCGTGCTGCCGGTATTGGCCGGTATCTTTCCACTCACTACGGTAGCACTGGGAATACCGAACTCGCCCGGCAACCAGCCCATCGTCACGTTGTCGGCGCCGGAGCCGGTCAAGGAGATGCTGGAGAAATATATCCGTTTGCCAACCGAGCCTTTTGCCAGCGGCTACGATGAGCTGTTTTTTCTGCATCGTGTGCAAAAGGAAATCCACGATATTTTGGCGACCGAGGGCTACTTCAGTCCCGTCATCACCATGACACAGCAACCGCAGACCCCGGACGGAATTACCAAAATCACAATCCAGCCAGGTGAATTGACGCGCGTCGGCTCGGTAACGATTGATTTTACCGGCGACATCGTCAATGGCGATGAAAAACATCGTAAACGCATCGAGCAGTTACGTACTGCATGGCCACTTACGACCGGTCAACCTTTCCGTTCCACTGATTGGGAGCACGCAAAGTCAGTACTGATCGACAATCTCGCAGAGCAGGCATTCGCCACTGCAACAATCACCAACAGCCAAGCCAGCGTCGATCCAGATAAGGCACGCGCGGATCTGGTTGTCACCATTGATTCCGGGCCGGTGTTTTATTTTGGAAGCATTCAGGTCACCGGCCTGCAGCGCTATGAAATCGCTCAGGTCACACGGCTTGCACCGTTTAAGACGGGCGATGTGTATCGGCGCGATTTGCTGCATCAATATCAAATCACGCTGCAAAAAGCACCGCAATTCAGCACGGTAACGATCAGCATCGCGCAGGATACCGCGCAGCACCTTGCAGCGCCAGTTCAGGTGGTGCTGACAGAAGCTCAGGCGCAGCGTTTCGCCTTCGGCGCCGGCTACAGTTCCAACAATGGCGCGCGCGGCGAAGTCAATTACCGCAATTATAATTTTCTCGATCGCGCCTGGAATCTCACCAGTTTGCTGCGGCTGGAGCAAAAGCGGCAAACGTTTCTAGCCGGGATCGATACGCTGCCCGATCAGAACAACATCAACCATTCGCTCAGCGCCAGCCTGCAGATGACGGATATCGAAGGTCTGAAAACCGATGTGCAAAAAGTCGGTGTAACACGCAATTACCAGACGCCGACGACAGTCATACAGCCCGGTTTGAATTGGCAACGCGAGCATAAAAAACCCGACGGCGCGATCGATCAGATCAACAAAGCGCTGGTATTGGATTGGCGCTGGCGGCGGCTGGTCGTCGACGATCCCGTCAATGTCCGGCGCGGCGATATTACCGAAGTGCGCATCGGTGGCGGCAGCCAGCTGTTGCTGTCGGATCAGGATTTTATCCGCACGTATGCCAGCCATCAAAGCTGGTGGCCGGTGGGATTGCGCGATGTTTTTTTCCTGCGGGCTGAGGTTGGCTACACATTGGCGTCGTCGCGCTTCGGTATTCCGCAGGAATATCTGTTTCGCGCCGGCGGCATTCAATCGGTGCGCGGTTACGATTTTAAAAGCATCGGCGTGCACGAAGGCAGCGCCGTGGTCGGCGGCCGGGTGATGGCGACCGGCACCGCCGAGTATACGCATTGGCTGACGCAACAATGGGGTGCAGCAGCGTTTGCCGATATCGGCAGCGCGGCTGACCGCTGGCAAGACATGCAGATGTTTCTCGGCTATGGCGCGGGGGTGCGCTGGCGTAGTCCGGCAGGCCCATTGGCACTCGATCTGGCGCGCGGCCACGAAACCGGCACACTGCGCGTGCATTTTTCAATGGCTGTGGCCTTTTGAACAACATGACCAATCAACAGACCGAAAACCCGCCACCGATACAACACGCACGGCAATACCGCAAATTGGCCGGCAGCCTGTTTCTTTTGCTGACATTAATGGCAACTGCCGGTTATTGGTTGTTGTACAGCCAATCCGGCTTGCAATGGGTTGCCGCAGTCGTCAATCGCTGGCACGGCGCTACGATCGAACTGACCGGTGTGCACGGCACGCTGCAAGACCTGCACATTGAGAATATTCAATTCAGAAACGATGACCTGAAACTCACGTTGCACAACCTCCGCATCGATTGGAATCCAGCGCAATTGTTGCACTGGCGAATCAGCATCAACCGGCTGGCGTTGGCGGCAATCCATATCGATCACCATGCGACTGAGACCGAATCGCCGCCGAAGTCAGCACCGGAAAGCCTGCAGTTACTATTCGGATTATCGCTTGCGGTCATGACTGTCGATGCGATTCACTTGAATGCAGTAACGCAAGAAAACGCCACACCCGCAATATCCGCTCTGACGTTGATACTGGACAGCGACGGCCAGCATCACCGGCTCACACAATTGAATTTTGCAACACCTTGGGCAACTGTCCGGTCACAGGCGGAACTTGCCGGTAATGCGCCGTTCGCGTTGTCCGCCCGCATCGATGCGACGGCTGCCGGCTCATGGGGCGACATTGAAGCAATTGTCTCCGGTAATCTGCAACAACTCTCGGTGCAAGCCGTCAACAAACCGCCCGCAGCGGAAATGGAACTGCAAGCGCAACTGCAACCCTTTACTGCAAATCCGATCATTCACTTAAATGTCATCGCGGAACAGTGGAATCCGGCCGATTTCTTGGCTGCGGCACCGCAGGCCAAACTGTCGTTGTCGGTACAGCTGGCGCAAAACGAAGCCAGGCAATTGGCAGGCACTGTTCATCTTGAAAATCATGCGACTGCGCCGCTCGATAACAACGGTATTCCGGTTCCCACCATCCATACGCACGTGCTGGTCACGCCGGAATTATTGATGCTGCCGGATTTTCATGCGCAACTGGGCAAGAACGGCACGGTACGCGGCGAATTGGCTTTGGATAGGAATCAGCATGTTCTCACCGCAGACTTGGCAGTCGAACAGCTTGATCCGCGGCAAATCGACAACCGCCTGCAAACCGCAGCAATCTCCGGCAACATCGAGCTTTCCGGCGATACGAAAAAACAATCCGCACACATTGATCTACGCGACCGCTCGTTGCGGCTGACCGCTGACATGGCACGTAGCGGCGATCAATTCGAGCTTGAGCGATTCAATTTGCAGCGCAACCAATCGCGTTTAACCGGCCAAGGCCGATTGCGGCTGACTGAGGAGCAACCGTTTGAGTTATCGGGACAATTGGTTCACTTCAACAGCGCGGACTTCATGCAAACTGTCGATTCCGATCTGAACGCCACGCTGCAGTTATCCGGTCATCTGACTCCGGAAGTGACCGGTACTCTGAAATATGCGATTGGAAAAAGCCGACTGGCGAAATCGCCGGTCAGCGGCTCGGGCGAAATTGCCCTGACCGGTACCGGCCAGTTCAGCGGCAAAGCCGAATTGCTGGCCGGATCGAACCAAATACATGCGCAAGGCCGCATCGATGATTCGCAACACGATGTGCAACTGACAGTGAATGCACCGGTATTGGCGCAATTGGGATTGGGACTGTCGGGTGATTTGCACACCCAGTTTACTTTTCGCGGCAGCATCGAAGCGCCGGATCTTGATTGGAAGCTCATCAGCCAGCGGCTGGGTTTACCAGGCAAGCAACGACTCTCCGGTGTATCCGCCAGCGCGCGGTGGCACAAAGACGCCGTTGCGCTGAATATTGCTGTCGATACTTACCATGCGCATGAACAAGCAACGATCAAGCAATTGATCACCACCCTCGACGGCAAAACCGGCCACCATCACCTGACGGTCAAAGCCGATCTCAACCAGGATATCGCCTTCCGGCTGGCGGCTAATGGCGGCTTGAGCCGCGTAAAATCCGGGCAGCCGCTACAGTGGCACGGCCAACTGACCGAGCTTTCAGCCACCGGCAATATGCCGGTTCAGTTGCTGGTACCGGCAACGTTAGCAATCAGCACGGCTTCGTTTTCCTTAGAACACGCCGGTTTGTCGATTTCCAGCGGTTCGGCTCGCATCGAGCAATTACGCTGGACACCGGAAAGCTGGAAAACCCGCGGCAATTTTTCCGGCATCGCGCTGCTTCCCGGCGCACCGGGGCATGCACAAAGTATTCCGTTGCAATTGGGCGGCCGCTGGCATTTCGATTCCGCCGCGCACCTGACCGGTGAATTGCGCATCCATCGTGAGCGCGGCGATTGGTATTTACCCGGTGACCTGCCGCAACCGTTAGGATTGCAACAGCTGCAACTGCAAGCAACCGCTTCGCAAGGAAAATTGTCCGGGCAATTCGAATTGAACAGCACAGCGCTCGGTACCGCAACGGCGGCTGTGATGCTGCCATTGCAGCAAGCTCAATCGCAGTGGTCCATCTCCCGGGAATCTCCGCTGCAGGGCAACATTCGCGCCGCTATCACCAGTCTGAAATCGCTCAGTCCTTTACTTAGCAATAATCTGCACAGCGATGGCGAACTACGGATTGAGGCCGGTATTCGCGGCACGCTGCAGCAACCCGATATCAGCGGCAAGGTATCCGGTACCGGTTTAAGCCTGGCTTTACTGGAACAGGGAATACGCCTGCAGCAAGGCACCTTGAACGCGCATTTCCAGCAAGCGGATTTGCATATCGACCGGCTGCATTTCACCAGTCCGCATGCACCGCCGCCGGATAAGCGCTTGTTCCGCGAACTGGCGCTGAAAGACGAAGCCGGTTCGCTGACCGTCGCCGGCAAGATCGGATTGGCCGGTAACCCGAGCCAGCTCGATTTCACCATTGACCAGTTACCGCTCGCGCACAAGACCGATTACTGGATCGTCGCTTCCGGAACCGGTGCAACCCGCTGGCAGAAAGACCGTCTCAGCATCAGCGGCGATTTACGTACCGATGCCGGGTTGATCATGCAACCGCCGGAAGGCCGCCCGGGGCTACCGGATGATATTGTTCTGGTGAACACCCCGGCGTCACAGCGTTCGCAGAAAGTGCCGTTGCATCTGGATATGGTACTTAATCTGGGTGAGAAATTCTATATTCGCGCATCCGGTTTGGAAGGCCGCTTGAGCGGACAACTACAAGTCCGCAATGACAACCAGCAGCAACTCAAACTCACCGGCACCATCGCTGCGCAAGATGCCGCATTCAAAGCATACGGCCAGAACTTGACGGTCAAACGCGGTATCGTCAGCTTCCAAGGCCCGCTCGACGATCCCAACTTGAATGTGCTGGCAGTGCGGGAAGGTTTAGCAGTTGAGGCCGGCGTCGAAATTGCCGGATCGGTACGCCACCCGCGTGTGAAACTGGTATCGACGCCGGATGTCCCCGACACCGAGAAATTATCCTGGATCGTACTGGGCAGAAAACCCGATACCAGCGGCCTCGACACCTCGGTGCTGCTATCAGCCGCCGGATCGATACTCGGCGGCCAATCCGGCAGCGGCATCACCGATCGAATCACACAAGCGCTCGGTGTCGACGAAATCACGTTCAAGCAAGCCGGTGTCGGCAGTTCATTGAGCGGGCAGATCGGCGTCATCGGCAAACGTATTTCGTCGCGCGCCTACTTGAGCTATGAACGCAGCCTAACCGCCACGACCATGGGTATTACGAAATTGACCTACAATCTGACGCCCAAAGTCACCGTCGTCACCCAGGCCGGTGAGGACAGCGCGGTCGATTTGTTTTATACGATTCAGTTTGATTAATTAAGCATGCGCAATGTGCCGGCGACCCGAAAATAACCACCTCTCGAGTGTTAATCGTTCAATCTTACTGTATGCAGCTGGAACGGGTCAGTGTGAAAGTGTAAATAACGCTAGGAATGCTAACAGGTCTGATATGATTAAGTCGAGTCAACGGTTGCAATATAGAAAAAAAGGAAGTAGTATCGAAGCTTTTTCTTTGAAGGAATTGGGATTTTTATGGCGAATAGTGCACAAGCAAGAAAGCGCGCCAGGCAGGCAATAAAGCGCAGAGAGTATAATTTTAGCTTGCGGTCTAAATTGCGTACCGCAATTAAATCTGTAAGAAAAGCAATAGATGATGGAAATAAAGAGTTGGCTCAAAATGCATATAATAACTCTCTAAGAACAGTTGATTCAATCGCAGGTAAAGGTATTATTCATAAAAATAAGGCCGCACGCTATAAAAGCCGGTTATCGGCCGCTATCAAAGTGATGAATAGTTAGAGGAGAAGTAAGTATCTATTTTTTTCGGCAGCTTAAAAATGCTAAAAAGATTAAAACTTGGTTCTTGAGGGGAAGCACTTCAGTCGGTTCCTTGACAGGTAGTGAAGTACTAAGTAGTCTTTGCTGCTGTGTGGTTATAGCTGAGGCTATTGTTGATGAGCAGAAGCTAAAGTGTGGCAAGAGAGGGTAAGGGGCAATTAGCCGGACTCTGTGGAAGCTGCGTGATA
>JAFEEI010000019.1 GCA_018241205.1 Pseudomonadota bacterium | reverse complement strand
CTCATTACGTTTTTTGTACATGGCGCGGTCATATTCGCTTTCTCTACAACATCTCGCATCCCAACATTCTAAAACCTAGTTAGATCCCCGTGGCAAGACCACGGGGAATCACACTTACGGCATAGCCAACGTCTGGGAAATTTGATTGTTATTTTCGTTTGATTCTTCAAAGCGATTTGCATCATCAACATAAGCCGTTACTGTATGAGTTCCGCTAGGAATAGTGTAGGATCCTCCTCTGGTACCAATAGTGATAGACTCTCCTGCTGCCAGAGAGCCGATTTTATCACCCCAAGTTCTGTATTTACCATCTACTGAATATCCAACCCCGATAGTTATCCCTGCAGGAGTTGCTGCAGCACCTTGGTTCTTCACTGTGCTCGTGAATATACCATTTGCATAGGAAAGTTGTGTGACAATAACGTCTGGAAGAAGATTGGTATTATTATTGCCCGTTCTCGTTACATTTACAAAAGCTCCGATATCGTCAACACCACTATTACTGGTCGGCACTAAGAAATTAGTGGAAGCCGGGTCGGTAGAAATGAAAGTGACATTCTTTGTGCGTTGCCAAGAATTGTCAATCTCAATACCAGAGCCCCACTTCTTATTTGTTTCCGATGCGATGTTATTACTAACAATAGTATCGGGACCTATCTCATAACCTCCGAGATTGTTCCATGTTGTATTGTGGGAGATACTAACATTAGTACCGGTATTATAATCAATACCAACTGCTCTGTTTGAATACAAGAGATTATGTTCAACTGTTGTATCTGCGCTTGGAAAAGCGCCCCCTGCCTTGATACCGACCCCATTACCATCAGCAATGCCATTTGAATGAGAGATACTATATCCGACATAACTGTTAGTAGATCGCCACGTGTCGATACCATCATCTGAGTTGCTGTACGCTAGGCAGTTTTCGACACGATTTCCTGTACCGCTAGAAATGGAAATGCCATCTGAATTGCCACCGTTTTTAAATCTTTCATCGAAATTTCCCGCTCCGGAATTGTCGTGAACGATACAATTACGAATAATATTACGAGAGCCATAAGCGCCATAAGGATAATCGTATGTGTAAAAGACTTGGATACCCGATAAACCGCTATGATGCACATGCAGGCCGTCAAATACATTGTCTGTGCCACTGATATAAATGCCTTGAACAGGCATATTTTTAATTTCTATCCCACGAATCTGTATAAAACTCCCATTGACGTTGATTTTAATATCAATGCCCTGATTAAGCTGACTGCCGTCGAACACTACAGATTCGTCAGGATAGCTCTCAAAAATTATTGGTGCCCCTGCACTGCCGCTATTATTAAAATAGAGACTTTTGGAAAGGGCGTATATACCCCCACGCAGAAATACTACGTCTCCGCCTTTGGCTTTACCGCTCGCATCCCATATATTACAAGGCGTTGATTTTGAGCAGATGGATCCTGTCCCATTAGGTGATACAAACAAAGTTCCTTTAGTAATATCAGTTTTTATTATTGATTCTGGTCCAATTGTTTTGGCATGTACCCCTGCTGTTCCTATTAGGAAACTGTAAACCAGGAAGCTACTTATAAAAATTAATTTGTTTTTTCGCATAATTAATAATTACTCCAATATATATGACATATCTATAAAAACAGAAGCTACAATGAATCCTGTGCTAATGCTAATGGATTATGATGAAAACAAAAGCAATGAAGAGCCATTTGCTTAAGTTAATGATACGACGCCAAGAAAGAATAATGCCGACACTTACTTCTGTTCTTTCTGTAGCTTTATATTTATTCACTTATGTGAGTGAATAGTTTTTCCCAAAAAAGAAATATCGAGCTTTGGAAGGCATCGTCACGGAATATTATCACACAAATATTAATTGAAAAACTTTTTTTCTCGGTACGTTGATAGTTGTAAATAAATAGCGGCGTGAAAATAATGGAGTGAACGCCCCCTATCTTCCTATTGTAGGACATCTTTCTTACAAATTAAGTAGGTTTGTCCCGTGATAATTTTTACGAGATAATTTATACTTGCTTTTAAAGAAACCGCTAATAATTTTACAAAAGTCAAAAGTTTCTAGGTTAATTTTAAAAACTGTATAGAACTTCATTGAATATCGAGATTGACTTATTTTTATCGCAGAAATTTATGAGGATTGATATTTGAGAACAACTTATGTAAGCTAAGTATTTAAAAATTAGACACATTAAAACTAAAAAAACAATTTATATAAAGGATTTTCTATTGTCAGAAACTAAAAGCCATATAGATGTGGAGCGGGGATCAGAAAAAAGTTTTGGTATTGTCTTTGCCTGCGTTTTTTTTATCATAGCTTTTTTCCCCCTATTTAATGGAGAATCCTTGCGTATATGGGCATGCATAGTTGCGGGAATCTTTCTTTTATTAGCGTTTTTTGCACCAAATGCCTTAACAATTCCTAATATGTTATGGTTCAAATTGGGCTTGTTTTTGGGCGCGGTTATCGCGCCGATTGTTATGACTTTGCTTTATTTTATTGTCGTAATGCCAACAGGATTGTTTGCTCGACTTATTGGTAAGGATCCTCTGCAACAAAAACGTGATAATAGTAAAAAATCTTATTGGATTAAGCGTGAGCAACCAATAAGGTCAATGAAGGATCAATTTTAATAGGATTTTAGTGCATGTCATTTATCAATGATTTTTGGAAGTTTCTTAAAGCTAGAAAAAAATTCTGGCTTCTCCCAATTTATTTAATTTTGGCGCTTTTTGGTGCTCTTATTGTGCTGAGCCAAGGTTCTGCCATCGCTCCTTTTATCTATACAATTTTTTGAAATTATGACCGCTATTCTAGGTATTTCTGCCTTTTATCATGATAGCGCCGCTGCTCTAGTTGTTGATGGAGAGATCATTGCTGCAGCACAAGAGGAGCGCTTTACACGTAAGAAGCACGACCCAAGTTACCCAGTAAAAGCCATAGAATATGTTTTGCTTGAAGGAAAACGCACTCTTGAAGACATTGATTATGTTGCCTTTTATGACAAACCTTTTCTCAAATTTGAGCGTCTACTTGAAACTTATGTTGCATTTGCACCACGTGGTCTTAGTTCCTTTCGCATGGCTATACCAGTTTGGCTAAGAGAAAAGTTATTTCTAAAAGATATATTAATAAAGGAGTTTAAAAAGAAACATAAGAAGTTTGATCCAGAAACGCTTTTATTTAATGAGCATCATTTTAGTCATGCAGCTAGTGCCTTTTATCCCTCTCCATTTGAAGAGGCTGTTGTTCTTACACTGGATGGTGTAGGAGAATGGGCAACAACCACAGTAGCAATAGGTAAGGGACACGAACTGAACATTGAGAAGGAAATACATTTTCCGCACTCACTGGGTCTCCTGTATACCGCATTCACCTATTACACAGGTTTTAAGGTAAATAGCGGAGAATACAAAGTAATGGGCTTAGCTCCTTACGGCGTACCGAAATACCAAGACCTGATTCTAGAGCACCTGATTGATTTAAAAGAAGACGGTTCATTTTGGCTCAATCAATCCTATTTTAATTATGCTACCGGTCTAACTATGACCAATCAGAAATTTGCTGATCTATTCGGCGAACCTGTGCGAGATGCAGAGCAACCATTGACCTCGTTTCATATGGATATGGCTGCCTCCATTCAGGCCGTTACCGAAGAAGTAGTTCTGCGGATGACGCGCGCATTAGCTAGAGAATATAATATTCCTAATCTATGTTTGGCGGGTGGTGTAGCACTTAACTGCGTTGCCAATGGGAAGATCCTCAAAGATGGCGCCTTTAAAGATATTTGGATACAGCCCGCAGCTGGAGATGCTGGGGGAGCTCTAGGAGCAGCGCTGGCTGTATGGCATAGGGAGTTCAATAAACCACGCAAAGTACATCGTAAAGATGCGATGCATGGTTCTTATCTAGGGCCTGCTTATGAGCAAAATACCATAGAAAAAGAGCTAGCGGCTTGTGGTGCGAAATTCAAAGTCCTATCCGAGAAGGAAATGCTGGATCAAACTGCCCAGGCTCTGGCAGATGAAAAAGCTATAGGATGGTTTCAAGGGCGCATGGAATTCGGTCCACGTGCTCTTGGAGGGCGTTCAATCATTGCTGATCCACGCTCAGAAACTATGCAGAGGATTCTAAATATAAAAGTTAAGTTTAGGGAAAGTTTCCGTCCATTTGCACCTTCTGTTTTAAGAGAAGATGTGTCCGAGTGGTTTGATCTGGATTATGATAGCCCTTATATGCTTTTGGTATCCGGGGTGCATCAGGATAAGCGCCGTAACATGAGCGAAGAAGAAAAAGCCCTTTTCGGTATCGATAAACTCAATATAAAACGTTCCGATATTCCGGCTATTACACATGTTGATTATTCTGCACGCATTCAGACTGTTCATGCAGACACTAATCCGCTATATCATGCCCTTATTAGTCAATTTAAAAGTAAAACAGGTTGTCCTGTATTAGTAAATACCTCGTTTAATGTGCGGGGCGAGCCGATTGTTTGTACGCCTCAAGATGCCTTTCGTTGCTTCATGGGGACAGAGCTTGATGTTTTAGTAGTTGGCAATTGTATTTTGCATAAGGAAGATCAGAATCAAAAACTGAAAGAAAGTTATATAAATAAATACGAACTTGATTAGAAGATGAGTATAAAAAAATTCTTTCAGAATATTGCGTTACTGGTTGCAAGTATTGCATTTGTGGCTCTGTTTCTCGAGGCTTTGCTAAGGTTTTTTCCAGTTAATAACGGATTTAACTTTGTATCTGTCAATGCAGAGCAACCAGTTTTCCACGCCTTTCCCAATCGTATTGTCACGACATCTCTAGGTTGGGATTTCTTTAATTCAAGAAAAGTACAAATTAATAATGTAGGTTTTCGTAATGACCAGAATTACACGTCAGAAAGTTCCCTTCCTTTGATTGCAGTCATTGGTGATTCTTATGTTGAAGCTGTGCAAGTTGACTATAAAGATACACTATATGGCCAACTTGCTCAAAAGCTTGGTGAGAATATGCGGGTCTACAGCTTTGGCTTCTCCGGAGCACCTTTAAGTCAATACCTAGCTTGGGCGCAATATGCAACCCAGACCTTTAAGGCTGACTATTTAACATTTGTAATTATTAGCAATGATTTTGATGAAAGCCTTAACCGGCTTAGTCCCCGCAAAGGTTATCTTCTTTATGAGCAATGCGAAGAAGAAAGAATTTATTGTCTTAAACGTCAAGACTATCAAACAAGTCCGTATAAATCGATTATTGAGGTTTCTGCTTTAGCGCGATATTTGATTTTTAATCTACAAGTTGGGGAGATAAAATCCAAACTTACGGCATGGCTTAATAATGAGAAAGAGACATTCATTGGTAACGTTAAGGCCGAAGCAGACTCTGAACATTTAAGAGAAGCAAAAATAGCTGTTGATCTTTTTTTCACAGACTTACCAAAATATACAAATCTACCAACTCATAAAATTAATTTTGCCATTGATGGACGATTTTACGATGATGATGACATACCCTTTGAGAAAAGCTATTTTGGAGAAATGCGGCGCTATTTCATGGAGCATGCTAGCGCTAGAAATTATAATATCATTGATATGAAGCCAATTTTTAGAAATCATTTTAAGAAACATGGGAAACGTTTCGACTCTATCAGAGATGCGCATTGGAACGAATTGGGGCATACACTCGTCGCCAATGCATTATATGAACTTTATTGCGACCTTGTCTCAACGGGGGAAAAATTAGAATAAATAGTATGCTCATTGTAATCTTGTGGACCAACTAAATCCGTCCGCCTGATAAGAAGCGAGTGAAGAAAATGAGAGACGGGCAAAGTGAAGACTCTATTCAGAGCACAATTAAAAAAGGAAACGAATCACTGTTACAGAGTGGTTAATGTCCACGAGATTAATTTGTAATGGTGGGTAAAAACAGCAAGTGCAAGAAAAAAAGCGATTGATTAATGTTTAGATGCTGATAACGTGCTGAATTGCAACGTCTTAAGAGAAAAGTGAAAGCGCTGTGCACGGAGGGGTACTAAAAAAGCTAGTGGCATAGTGGTGGTGCTTACTATGTACTGTGATTGCGAAAAACTTATAGATAAAACAATGTACTCAGTGATATATCGTCATACAATTTGAAAAATCTGCCTTACCATGACTTACAGTATTTATTATTTGCCTAGAATCCAAAAGTATTTATGGAGAAAATAATAAAACTTTTCACTTACTTAAAAGGGAAGAATTTAAGACATTTTACTGTTATGAATAATATTTTTTTTTTTATACTTTGTGCCGTAGTATCCGGAATTAGTATTTATATTGCTATTTGCTTAATGCGTACTTTGAACTTAGTCGATTACTCTAGTGAACAACATAAGTTGCACGATATTAACACACCTTTTGTTGGCGGGGTTGGGGTATTGGTAGCTTTATTCTTAGCAATCGTTGTACAAGCTTCTATTTACTCTGAGATATTTGAAAAATGGTTGATTCTAGGATTATGTTCATTAATTATTTTTATTACGGGTTTCATAGACGACACAGTCAAACTTTCTTATAAACTTCGCTTTATAATACAATTTATTGTGGCACTCATTATGAGTGTAGTTGGAGATTTAGTATTTACTAATCTTGGGGGGGTGTTATGGGGGGAATCTCTAATATTATCTGAATGGGTTGCGATTGTTTTCACTATTATTTTTATAACTGGTGGCATCAATGCGATCAATATGATTGATGGTATAGATGGGCTTTCAGGGTCAATTTCTTTAACAACTCTATCGTTAATTGGTATTGTTACATTTGTAGCTAAAGATCAGCACAATTTCATGCTGACCATCGCACTTGCTGGCGGTGTAGTGGGTTTTTTGTATCATAATTTACGCTATGCTTCGAAACGTTATGCAAGAGTTTTTCTGGGAGATAATGGCAGTACCCTGCTGGGATTTATATTAGGCTGGTTGCTGATTGATCTTTCGCAGGGAAAGAATCCAGCGATGACACCAGTAACTGCAATTTGGTTGTTTTCTATTCCACTGCTAGATACTGTCAGTATTATGTTACGTCGTATATGGCTAGGCCAATCACCATTCAAAGCGGATCGCTATCATCTACATCATATGTTTCAGAAAGCTGGTTTTTTTGTTACAGAAATCACCTATTCTATCACGTTATTACATTTACTTTTTGGAGTAATTGGACTTACGGGCTTGTACTTTGATATCTCTGAGTATGTGATGCTACTTGGTTTTCTCCTAGTATTTATGGGGTACCTCTATCTTACATTGAACCCCTGGAAGTTTATTTCGATGTTACGAAACTTGCGTGTTCTAATATGGAACATCCGATTAGGGTTTGCTCGTCCTGCAAGTTGTGGCGTTTTTCTTAACAGCTATTCGACTATAGAGTGCGAAAACATGGTGAAAATGGTTAATGAAGAATTAGAACACAATACGAATTTTTCTATTAGAATTTTTAAGCAATCCTCGCCACCAGGGAGCCGCTGTAACCATTTTTCAATTACACTTAATATCTGGTTAGCTAAAGATGACTGCGTTTCGGAAGAAATGGTAGAACAAAAAATTATACCTTTAGAAGAACGACTAAAAGAACGATGCGGTATCCTATTACGTAGATTGAGGGCGCGCGATAAAGATTTTGATTTGAGGGCCTACAGTTCTGGTCATGCTTTTGGTGAATCATTAGTAGTTAGTCGACGCGGCTTGGGTCCTCAAGCACTAATATTTGAGGTTATACGTCAAGTATAAAGTTTCTTATTTATTATATACGATTGTTATAGCTAAATTAGCAGCATTTTACTCTAGAAATAATTGATTAGGAAAAATCTGCAACAAATACTTTATTCTTAGTGGAAAGATAAAAATATTTATAGGTAACAATAATTAATAACAGGTAGACTCCCGGCTTTGCTGGGGACTCCAGAAGGTTTGACCGTTACGGCAATCGATGTAACGTTCTCGCCCTAACCAAGAGACGAGGGAGTCAAAGATAAAGGAGTATCAAAGTTTGAGCCATACGCGCTGGGATAAAATCATATGGTATTTATTCCAAAACGGCGAAAGAAATTGTTATTTGGCAAGCTCAGAAAGCAATAGGGGAAGTGCTGCGCGATTGTGGAAGGCCAGGGGGTTATCAAAGGTCAAAGTGCTATAGCAATAGTGCAGCAATTGGGTAGAGGAAGGAATTTTACGGGAGAAAGTTTCTGGGCTCGTGGATATTTTGTGTCAACGGTCGGGCTGGACGAGGAGCAGGTCAAAGCATATATCCGAGATCAGGAGAAAATGAGCGTTATGATCGGTTGAAACTGGGTATATAGATGCCGCTTTAGCAGGCAAACTACCTCTTTGAGGAGATCTGGCGATAAGCCTACGGCTCTACCGGAGGTAATTTAACTTGAATCTAATTTAATAGATATCTGGTAAATTCAATAACAGTTAACTCAGTGAGGTAAGTCCCCGGCTAAGCCGGGGGACTCACGGTGGTTTGACCTATACGGCGGTCATTGTGAATCTTCTATCTCGACCAAGAGAAGGAGATTCAAGATGAAAGAGTATCAGGGTCTGAGCCACACAAGATGGGATTGTAAGTACCATGTGGTATTCATTCCGAAGAAACGTAAGAGCGGATATTTGGGGCGTTGCGCA
>JAFEEI010000199.1 GCA_018241205.1 Pseudomonadota bacterium | reverse complement strand
AATAAACAGAAAGCCAAGGAAGCCACGCAAAGAATGTAATGAGACGGCTTGAAGGCAATGTGTTTCCTTATATCGGCATGTACCCGATCAGTACGATTGAAGCACCGCAATTACTCAACATGATCCGCATTATTGAACAGCGTGGTTCTTATGATCTGGCTCACCGGGTGCTTGGGGTATGCGGCCAAGTATTCCGCTATGGTGTATCAACAGGCCGTTGCATCCGTGACCCTTCCGGCGATCTGCGCGGTGCACTGACACCGCACAAAAAGAAAAACCAAGCCGCCGTCAAACCGGAAGAACTTCCGGAACTGCTACGGGCAATCGCCACCTATGAGCGCATTGGAGACCGGCAGACCCAGCTTGCTTTGCAATTATTGGCTTTAACCTTTGTTCGCACCAATGAACTGATTGGCGCACTATGGGAAGAAATCGACCTGAACAATGCGCTATGGATCGTGCCAGCTACGCGCATGAAAATGAAAAATGAATATGTAGTTCCCCTCACCCATCAAGCATTGAACATACTGGTTGAATTGAAAACTATCGCCGGGGATAGCCGCTACCTACTGCCCGGCAGAAACCCGAACAAACCCATCAGCAACAATACGTTGCTTTTTGCACTATACCGCTTGTGGGGTATAAAGGCAAGATGACCGGACACGGCTTTCGGGCGGTTGCTTCCACGGCATTGAATGAATCCGGCTTATTCAGCCCTGATGCCATTGAACGGCAATTGGCACACGGTGAACGGAATGAAGTCCGGGGCGCATACAACCGGGCGGAATATTTGCCGGAAAGAAAGAGAATTATGATCTGGTGGAGTAACCATGTCGAAGCATTGGAAAAGGGAGCGGAAGTCATTCCGCTATTCGGGAAACCGGTTTAATTTTCCCAGTGTCCTTTTTGAGTTTATATCCTACCCCCCTAAAAACTTGTCGGAACAGTCGGAACAAAATCATGAAACCCTTATGAATACTTGCTCTCCGTGTTCCAACATTTTCAAAAAATGTTCCGACAAAGCCCGTTTTGTTCCGACATTTTGGGGTAATTATGGGTTTCTTGCTTTGATTGATACCGGATATTTTGAGATCTGCAGCAAGTTTTAATGCGAAAATCCAGCGCGGAAATGATCCTGTTGCCATCCTTCCGGGGCGGGGTATACAAATAAAATTGCTCAATAAGCAAGGAATGGATGAACAATAATGCCCCGGAAATTATTAACCTCTGGACGGATCAAATAGAAAATACCGAAAAAATTAAGGAAAGCGTTGCCGATCAATGCTTAAACGGAAATTTAACCTTTCTTTGCCGCATTAATAGAATCAGTCTAAGTTTTTTCATAAATGATATGAATTCCATTTCTGCGGCAAGTGTGTCCTGATAAATCACTTCTTTCTCTGGAATCACTTTAAGCCTATTATCATAGGCAAACCCCATGATAAATTTGTACGCATCCGGGTTTGTGTCTTTCAATTCCCCTTCTACCAACACACAGATTCCGCTTTGACGTATAACAGGATGAACATGCTTTGAGTATATCCAGCGTCCATTCCTATAGCATGCAAGCACCCCGCAAAGCCTTTCCGCCCAATCGCTCGGTCTGAATGGTTGATTGTCTTGGGTTACGCCCAGAATCAGTAGCTCTTCAGGTTCGGTTTTCATACGCTTAACCAGCGATGAAAAGAGAATCTAAAATTGCGGAACTGCTTGAGCATTGGCCATAGCAGTTTTTCTGTGGCGATAATTGAAGGATTTTTGCAAACAATGGATGGCCATTCCATCGCATCAAGATGAAAATTTCGATAATCGCAGCGCTTTATGCAAACCTCAAACTGATCCATTGTTCCACCTCCAAAGAGGACAACGCGTTCAGATAAATTTCAAATGGTTGCTCAAACCTTGACATCCAAATTTCAATCACATTTTGAAATAGTTAATATGAAAATCCTGTGAAGCGAGGTAACAAAAACATACAGAAAAAATTCACATTCCTTTGAAACAGTAAGTCCATGTTTTTTGTGCTTATCTTTGGTTCAAATCGAATCTAATACCGCTTCGGGAAATTTTTGAGTAGAGAAAGACTTTTCCGGCTAGAATATTTCTAATCACTCCATAGTTCGACGGAACGAAAAGCGGATACCTTCAACCGCCTTGGAGTGACCTATCTTGAAGGGCAACACTTTGAAGGGGTGTTATGTGGCTCCACCGCTGAAATGGAATACGCTTGAAGAAGCGTCAATGTGGCTTTCTGAAAAAACAAAAGAAAAATGGACACCGGAAAGAATAATTAATTTTTCAATTGATCAGTGCAGGCCGGATAACATAATAGAGGATTATAAATATCCATCTTATTTGCAAACCATACTTCCCGAATCAACATCAGATTACTTAACATTTGTATCACTTAGGCTTGATGATTCTCCATTAGCTTATGTACGCGAAGGGATTCGGCTCAGGGAAAGGGAAATTAAAACGACCTTTGTATTCAGAGATAATCTGATTGAGTTAGCTTCTCTTGGCAAAACCGCAATACATTATGTTTCATATAATGATCAATTACATACTGATTCAGTGCCCAAGGAAAAAGAGAAACCAATAATAGTTTATTGTGAATTACGTCTGCTAATCTTGGATTTGGAAAAACCCTATCCTAAATTTCCTTCAATTCCAATCATTCATATTAATTTTGAAACCATAGGTATCCATGATGAAGAATTAAAGCAATTGTTGCGTGATTATTTGGCTTTACCTAAACAAGCACCGGTAACAAGAAATACTAAACTGAATGATAAGCCCGTTGTTTCTGGAATCGGCAATGACAATAATAATCGAATCAAGCTTTTTATTGGTCACTACAAATCAACAAAAGGATTGAAACGTGATGATTTTTTTAAACCGATTTTGACGGCGGTAGAGGAAGTCAATTGCTTCGATAGTGATGATGTTTTCTCAAAGCTTATGGAGTTTGCGCGAAGTGGGAAATATCAACTAGATAGCGAGAATTCTTATGAATATTACGACTTCGGTTGACAGTGTCGATAAATTGAACTATTTTCAAGGA
>JAFEEI010000198.1:1792-2659 GCA_018241205.1 Pseudomonadota bacterium | reverse complement strand
TATATTCTACCGATTGTCATACTTCGCCTTTATACCAATTGATCCGTGATGCCGATTATTCTCAATGGGGTAAAGAAGAGGGAATGGGTTTTGGTCCGGATATGACACCACTATCCGATGAAGCAACTGCATTAGCTGGTATTGGCTATTATGCAGACAAACTTTTTCCGGAACCGTACCGAAAGAATTTTTATGTGGGTGACGCTGTTCGTTGCAGAGTTTACCGGTACTCCAGCATATTTAAAGGATCTACACCTGTTGGTAAACGGGAGGAAGATTTTCTGTTAAGTGAAGATCCATGGTTCCGGCCTGTTGATGTTAAGTTAGGTCCTGATGGGGCATTGTATATCGCGGATTTTTATAATTCAATCATTGGCCACTATGAAGTTCCGCTCGATCACCCGAGAAGAGATCACACCCGTGGCCGCATCTGGCGCATTACGTACAATGGAAAACATAATGAGAAGAAGGACTGGACTGCTGCAAACATAAATCAACTATTGCAAGCATTGGATATGGATAATATGTTTATCCGGATGACAGCAGCCGATCAGTTGGCAGACCGTATCGGTAAAGAATCGGTTCAACCTGTTGCTGCGGTATTGAATGAGAAAAATGTCAGCACAAAAAAATATGTGCATGCCCTTTGGGTACTGGAAAGATTGGGTGCATTAACGCCGGCCATGTTACAAGCAGCGGCTTCACATAGCGACCCGGTTATACGTTTGCATACTATGCATATTCTTGCTGAAGAAAAGCCCGATGAACAACAATTATTTCCTCTCGTATTAAAAGGATTGGAAGATAAAGATCCGCATGTAAAGAGAGCGGCTGTAGAATTACTAAAAATGTATCCCAACATGCGAT
>JAFEEI010000198.1:0-1711 GCA_018241205.1 Pseudomonadota bacterium | reverse complement strand
TAGCAGCAAAACAATGGAATGAAAAGGATGCTGCACACCTTAGTGATGTAATGATGGGGGTTGCTTCTTCAGATGCCGGCGTTTTTTTATACCGCTATATCAGCCAATATAAGCCGGATGATGCAAAGGCGCCAGCGATATATCAGCATATTGCCCGCTTCGCACCTTCTGCGGATTTGGATTCAACAATAAAAATTGCGATGAATGCACAGCGTCCGGATACGGCAAGCCTGCTCATATTTCAAGGTATACAACAAGGCATTGAAAAGAAAGGAGGGAAAGAAAGTGCGCAATTGACTTTGTGGGGTAAATCACTTGCTGAAAGTGTTTTGCAAAAATATCCTTTCGATAAGTCATTGCCGCTTTCAATAGTAAGGCTTCAGACTTTTGCGGCGGATGTTGCCGGTGAATATAAATTGAAAAGTGTGGCACCGGCTCTTGAAGCAATAGCTAAAAGCGCATCCACATCCGATTTGAAACTAACCGGAGAGGATTTGGTGGATGAATTGGTTGATGTAAAAGCGGCTGCAGTAAAGGCATTAATAAAAGTTGATCCTTCAAAAGGCTCGGTTGTTGCACAACGGCTTTTGAGTGATAAGAACACAGATGAGTATTTCAAAAATGTTTTAGGCCGCATGCTAGGCGAGTTTCCCGGAAAAGTTGTTAATGAAATATTGAAGAGTATAAAAAATGCGACACCCGATCTTCAAAATAATATGGCGCTTACATTAGCCGGTACTTCAGAAGGAAAGGATATCCTTTTTCAGCAGGTAAAGAATAAAGAGATGTTTCCGCGCATCCTTCTTCAGCCAAGAGTTAAAGAAAGGATATTAATGGGCATCACTCCCTCGCAAAAGAAAATTTTTGAAGAACTGACTTCAGGTATCAGTCCTATAGACGAAGAGCGGCAAAAGGAAATATATGACCGCCTTGTTGAGTTGGATAAAGCAATGCAATCCAATCCGCCGTCTGTTGATTCAGGAAAAGTGGTTTTCATGCAAAATTGTTCTATGTGCCATAGCATTGCGGAAGAAGGCGGCAGCATTGGCCCCAACCTGGATGGCGTTTCCCAATGGGGGTCAAAATCCTTAGCAGAAAAAATACTGGATCCCAATCGAAATGTTTCTGAAAATTTCAGGACCTACACTATTAAAATGAAAGATGGTAAAGTAAGTACAGGGCTGTATCGCCGCGAAGAAGGCGCCGTGATCATCTTCGCTGATTTAACAGGACAGGAATTTTCAGTTTCGAAAAAGGACATTGCGGAACAAACGGCGTCTAAGCTTACTTTAATGCCGGATAATTTCAGGGAAAGGTTAACGCAAAAGAACTTCAATGCGTTGATCCGTTTTTTACTGGATCCAAAAAAGAACTTAGAAAAGAAATAGTATATCGTCTTCGGCTTGTATAATACATACTGACGATCAAACAAGAATAAACTATATATAATGAAAGCAGGAAAAACGAAATCTTATCTCTTTGCGATAATTATATTAATTGAGTTTATCGGCAATAGTGTTTTATCTCAAACTAATACAGCAGGGTTTAAGAAGCATATCATTAGTAATGACTTTATATCAGAAGGAGTAGCGGTTGGTGATGTAAACAAGGATGGTAAAATCGATATCCTCGCAGGCCCTTCCTGGTTTGAAGCACCGGGCTGGAAGCGGCATGATATAGACACGTTCAGAACTTTTTCTGTAAAAACACA